>CALPON020000014.1 GCA_943325195.2 Sphingobacterium thalpophilum
AGGAGGTGAAGGCACTCGTTGAGAAATTAATGCGGGAGGCGCTTCCCCTGAAAGTTCCGGTGGAAGTTGGGATTGGCACGGGTGCCAACTGGCTCGAAGCGCATTGATGGAATCTTGGATAACGGACCTACCATGTAGGTATTAGAACAGAGAACATTATGTTTTAGTAATTGATAATTTCTCTTAAACGTTCATGTCGTTTTGTATCTGGCGCGATTTCAATTATTAACTGCATTAGAGGAATTATTTCCAATAACAATCATGTGAATTACGTTATGGAGGGAAATCTAATGAATTGAATGGCAGTGAATGCCAGAGGATTACAATTTGTTTTTTTGTGCAGTCTCCTGCTCACATATTTCTTTGATGTAAGCTTCCTGTTCAATTTTAGCTTGGCGGAATTGCCGGACTGCCTTTCTGCCATTGAGCCGGTAGCCTTTAATGCTGGTGGACAAGAGCGGGATTTCAGCACGCGAATCATAGGTGACCATTGTTAGCATATGATACTGAGCTCGTTTAAAGGGGAGCAACAAAGGGAAGAAAACGGTCACGGCAGTCATGAGAACTGGATTACCTCGGAAACTGTCGAGCTTACTAAAGTGCCGAGAATACCGGGCGTAGGTAATTGTTTTGATTTTGTTTTGCATAAAAAACTCCCAAACTTCGGGACAAAGTCGAAACACATCAACATTCGCACAATAATCCTCGTCCTCTAATTCCTTATAATAGTGCTGGACAGTATAGCCTTCATTCTCATCCCGCTGAGCCTGAAAAGTAGAGCGAATTATCTCGGTATACTTTTCCTTTGTATTAAAATTTTCTGTTGAGGCACGGGGAATGGATATGGCCTTTGTTTCTTCTAGCCGTGCGCTCAAGACCCTGCTAATGTCATCCGCCATCTCCGAGCCGACGACTTCGGATTTGCCGTAATTATACCAAGTATTGCCAAATGCGCCATAAGTGCGCATGAATCGGGTATGCGCATAAAAGTCAACCCGAGGCACCATCACAATTTCACCAGGGTTACTTTTTGCTGCTATGGCCAGTGTATTATTTAAAAAGTTTCTTGCATAGTCTTTTTGCCTTGCATCTACTTTGCTGAGGTATTTATCAATGCTGGCTTTGCGCTTGGCAGCATTGTTTTCAAAAAGGCCCGCCAACAAATAAGCTTCTGTTACATTTTTTGAAGTTAATTTGTCAGTAAAAAAATAAAAGGCTTCGCGGTAGGTTTCAAAGGCTTTTTTTGAGGAGGTGCCAAGCAAATCCTTAGCGCGTACTTTTTTATATTCTTCTTCATTCGGCAGAAGGTAGCGCAGGTCATGAAGAATACCTTGATTATTCTTAAAAACTTCGTTTTGATTTTTTTCAGTAAGAAATCCTTTTTTGCGAAGACTCACATCCATTAAGCAAAGGCGCCGGATTGACTCTGAAACATACCAGATATAAGTGAGCTCATCTGGGTTTAGTAAGTGAAAACGAAAGGCGCGTTCCAAACATTCGCTGTAGTTTTGATTGGCGAATACAAGAGAGATTGATTCAAGCCGCGCCTGTTTTTGGAGGGCGTAAAAAAGATTTTGCTCCAGTTTAAAAATGGTTTTTTTGATACTCGAGTTTTTTTTAAGGTATTCACTAAGCTTATCTTGGCGCTCTTTTTCGTCAGGATGGGAGCTCAGTAATTTTTCTAGAGTGTTGACGTTGTATTTACCCGCTTTGGTTGAGAAAGTCACTGTATCGCCATTCACCAGCTCACTGCCGCTTCGTTTCTTTTCATATTCTTTCTCCCTAATGAACAGTTCCCACGTGCTGGCTGCTTCTCCCACATAATAGCCGGCATCTTTCGCAATACCATACCCGATATCATCGGCTTCCAATTCGTTTTTTTGCGAATGTTTTTGTTTATCAAGAGCGTCGGTAAGCGCATCATCAGAGCGCTTCTTTTTCTTTTTGACACTTTTTATATACTCGTTGAGGTGATGATTTTTCATAAAATGCGCCAACTCATGTCCCATTACGGTTGCCAGAGCCGCTTCGTTCTTAATTTCCGCGAGCAGTCCGGCGTTCACTATCATGGTTCCGTCGTACAGACAGAAGGCATTTATTTCACTACTCCTCCCGATGTAGGCCCTTATTTTTTTAGGTTTTAAAATGCCAGGCATAATGGAGTCTAGAATCTGATTAACATAGCTTTCCATTGCCGCCCAGCCGAGATAAATTTTTCCGTCCTTAAACATTTCTGATTTGCCGAATGTGCAGGCAAATGTGTAATCTTTTAGATGTTTTTTAGGGATTTTCTTTCCCATTTTTTTCCGGAACTTTACTTCCTCCTTCAAAGGATCCATGATGTATTTACTTTCTAACTTTTCAGGAAAAAGTAGAGGACGATATACTTGCGCCTGAAGGACGCTGGTCATGAAGCCAACTAGAAATAGAATATATCTCATGGATTCTGCTGTGCTAAGATGTATGATATAACGGAAACGGTACTGGCCAGTCCTGTACCAATTAGAGCGAGTAAAAAAGGACTTGTTTTTGAAGGCACAGGCGCCGCAAGTACTGATGCATCTTCTGCAGACAGGAGCATGCCATTGCAATACAACACTACTTTGCTATCATGTTTCTTTAGGGCCATCCCAATGTCTTCCGGAAATACCGTGTAGATGTTCTTTTTTTGAAGTTTAAACTGATCAACCACATTATCTGCCCCTTTTTTTTCCTTTTTTTCTTTACCGGATTGTTTGCGGCGCACTTGTTCTTTCACGAGTAGGACATCCCTGTCGGCCAGCTCTTTATAGGCGTTCTCAAAGTAGTAATAGCCATTTTTCTTTTTGACTTTGGTTTTTGAGATTGTTTTCGACAGCAAACCAGCTTCATGATTAAAGTATTTTACCATTAGATCATAATAGGACTCTAGAACGCGACCTTTCTGATCGCCCGCAACAAGTCCCAGACTGAAGAAAAGGCTTAGCCGGTCAGCGGGCCCGCTTTCTGTTTTTGTGTCAGCAAGACTCGGATCAATGAGTGACAAGGCAAAATAGCCGGAGTTTGGCGCGGGGAGAAGGGTGTTGACGTCAATGTAATTTAGGGCTTTATTTTTCCCCTCATACACCCATTCGTAGAGGTAGTAGTGACCCACCTGTAGTTTTTTTTGACTTATCTGATTTATAAATTCAATCCGAGATATAAATTTAATTGAACCTTTATTCCAATATGTTTTTGCGGCATTTACCAGAGCGGCATCGCCGCTGTTTTTCTCATTAGTAATGACAACAAATAATGTGGCACTTTCTTTACAGTGCGCATACTTTTTTATCTCACTCTTTTTTAGAGACATGGATGCGTACTGTCCATAACTGCTGAGATTCAGGTAAAGCGCAGCAATAAATAGTAGGGGACGTATCATAATGCTGATATGTGTTTTTCGAAGCATGTGTTTTCAAATATAGTAGTTTTGATTTATTTCATTATCTTTAATTTAGATTTATTAGAGATGAAAAGGGCTTTCGCAATTCTGCTAATTGTTTTATTAAAGAGTGCAGTAACGTCTGCGCAGAATCTCACTGACGCAGCGGTACAAATTGTCGCTACGGCCGTCAGCACTCCCCCACAAATTACGTTACGTTGGCCAGGTAATGCCAGCACCTTGCAATATCAGGTCTTTCGCAAACTGAAATCTTCCGGCACTTGGGGCACAGCAATGGCGACGCTCCCCTCCTCAGTCCTTGTTTACACCGATAACAGTGTAGTAGCGGGGGATAATTACGAATACCGAATTGTACGCAGTGGTAATAGTTACGCGGGCTATGGGTATTGCAACTCGGGGGTAGATGTACCAGAAGTGGAATACAGAGGCAAACTCATTTTGCTTGTTGACAGCACCATGATGAGCCCACTGGCGGCGGAATTGGACCGTTATGTGGCAGATGTGACAGGGGATGGCTGGGAAGTGATACGTCATGATGTGCTTCGTACAGGCTCTGTCTTGCATGTAAAGGATTTGATTCTTGCGGATTACGCTCAGGATACAACGGAGATAAAAGCGGTGTTTATTGTGGGGCATGTGCCGGTACCATACAGTGGAAATATTAATCCAGATGGTCACAGTGATCACCTGGGAGCTTGGCCGGCTGATGTTTTTTACGGGGATATTGATGGGGTATGGACAGACATTAGTGTCAGTTCAACGAGTGCTTCTCCTCCCAGAACGCAAAACTTGCCCAATGATGGAAAGTTTGATCAGAGTTTGGTGCCGGGCGATGTGGAGCTGCAAGTTGGCCGGGCTGATTTTGCAGGCATGAGCAGTTTTACATTAACGGAGCAACAATTACTCAAAAATTATTTAGCTAAAGATCACGCCTACCGCAAGAAGCTTTTTGTGCCCTTAAGGCAGGCGGTGGTAGATGATAATTTTGGTTATTTCGGTAGCGAAGCTTTCGCAGCGAGTGGCTATAAGAACTTTGCCCCGCTCGTAGGCACCGCTAGTATTACCGCTGCGGATTATATCACGGCCATGTCAGCAGGTAGCTACCTTTGGTCCTATGGATGTGGTGGCGGTAGCTATACCAGTGCCAGTGGCATCGGCACCACCGCAAATCTTGCAAGCGCTAGCCTGCAGGGGGTTTTCACCATGTTATTTGGTTCTTACTTTGGGGACTGGGATGCACAGAATAGTTTTTTAAGAGCACCACTGGCTCAGGGAAATGTATTAACGAACGTGTGGTCGGGACGTCCTCATTATCAGTTTCATCACATGGGTCTTGGTGAGACCATTGGCTATGGCTTATTGCTGACACAAAATAATCCAGGGGGACTCTATTTTGCCAGTCCAACCAACATCACCGGCAAATGGATTCATAATGCGCTCATGGGAGATCCGACATTGCGTAATGATATCGTGAGTCCTGTTACCAATGTCATCGCCACCCGCGTTGCAAACAATTGTTATATCTCTTGGTCGGCTTCCACACAAAGTAATGTCATTGGTTATCACCTCTACATGAAGAATGACAGCAACTCACGTTATGTCCGACTAAATACCAGCCCTCTTACCAGTACTACGTATACCGATAACTGTCTCCTCTTTAAAGGTATCTATTCGTATATGGTTAGAGCCTTGGTACGCGAGAATAATACCAGCGGCAGTTATTACAACCTCAGTGAGGGAATTGCCGATACAGCTTACAACCCCGCGACCATCCGCACCCTTGCTTCATTTGCAGGGACCCTGACAGGCGCAACACTAAAGTTGACCAACACGTCGGCGAATGGCACTTCGGTTACTTGGCTATTGCCTGGTGGACAAATAGCCACGACGAATACAGTGACAGTGAATTTTTCAGCAAATGGGCCGTATCAGGTTTTTATGATTTCTTCCAATGCCTGTCATAAGGACACCGCAGAAGCGTTCTATCAAGTAACAGAAGTTGGTCTTTCTGAAAACCCAAAGTACTCGCTGCAGGTCTCACCAAATCCCGCATCTGCTTATGTTACTATTCGTGGTGATTTCTCTCCAGGCGCCAGTGCAGAGCTTCATGATGTGAGCGGGAAATTAATTCGGATGGAAAGCCTCAGTTCTAATACTTTCTCCTTGTCGGTTAAAGATCTGCCGGCGGGACTTTATCTTTTAAAAATAAAAGACAAGGGCTGGCAGAAAGTTCTGCCTTTGCAAATTGAGTAATTAAATTTCCCGGCGCATACGCCCAACCGGTATTTCAAGCTGTTCGCGGTATTTGGCAACCGTTCGGCGTGCGATGTTATAGCCTTTCTGATTGAGTTGGGCGCAGAGCTCATCATCGGTTAGCGGGTGACGTTTGTCTTCACTGCCGACCAAGTCTTTTAGAATTTTTTTGATCTCGCGACTACTGACTTCTTCCCCCGAATCTGTACTCATACTTTCACTAAAAAAAGTTTTGAGTAAAAAAGTACCGTAAGGCGTCTGCACATATTTACTGTTCGAGGTCCTTGATACTGTAGACAGATCAAGCCCCACCCGATTTGCAATATCCTTTAGGATCATGGGACGCAATTTGCTTTCATCTCCGCTGGCAAAGTAGTCATGTTGGTATTCGAGCACACATTGCATCACGAGGGACATTGTACTATAACGCTGTTGCAGCGCCTCAATGAACCAGCCGGCACTTTCAATTTTACTTTTTATAAATCCCGATGCTTCTCTGTTGGTTTTGTCTTTGCTGCGGTTGTATTCTTTCAGCATCTCTTGATAATCTTTACTGATTTTCAAGTCTGGCAAATTACGGCCATTAATACTGAGTTCAGGTTTACCATCGTTTACCGCTACAATAAAGTCAGGGACCACCGGTGAGAAAGTACCCTCTTTATTATCGCTGTTGCCGGGCCGTGGATTTAAATGCGTGATCTCACTGATGATGTCTTTGAGTGCCTCATTGTCGATAGCGAGTCGCTTCAGAATTTTATCATAGTGCTTTTTGGAAAACTCCTCCATGTGATCACGAAGCACGTCCATGGCTAGAACGACCTCTTTGGTTTTATTTGGCTTACGTTCCAGTTGAATTAGCAGACATTCCTGCAGATTGCGCGCGCCCACTCCTGCGGGGTCGAAGGATTGAATCACCTTTAATACCGCCGCGATTTCTTGTGCAGTAGTGGTAATGTTATAATTGAAGGCGAGGTCATCTACAATTAATTCCAGATCGCGACGCACATAGCCATCCTCATCAATACAGCCAATGAGATACTTACCAATGGTGTATTCATTTTCATTCAGTTCTTTTAATCCTAATTGTTGTTCCAGTAGTTCCTGAAAGCCCGGTCCAGCAGCCAGCACGTATTCGCGGCTATCATCATCAAGACCTTTATTCGCCACTTCATATTTGTAGGAGTCTAGTTCCTCTGCGTCCATGTAGTCTTCAATTTCCACATCGTTGACAGGCGATTTCATCTCCTCATCACCATAATCACTTTCTTCCTGAAAATCTTCTTCTACGGCCCCTTCCTCATTTTCATTGCTGTAAAGGTCTTCGTCTGTGAGACTAGCTTCAGGATCTTCCTCTAGGGCGGGATTTACCTCGAGCTCTTCTTTAATCCGCTCTTCCAGTGCCATGGTGGGCAACTGCAAAAGCTTCATGAGAAGAATCTGCTGAGGAAGTAGTTTCTGCGAGAGCTTAAGATTTTGGTAATGTTTTAAAGCCATTAATCGATGCTACAGAGGTAATAGTTCTTTTTCCCTTTTTGAATCAGAATGTATTTGTCTTTAATGAGGTGCGATGTATTAATAAGCAGCTCGGCACTGTCTACTTTTTCTTTGTTGATGCTTAATCCTCCACCAGCAATCAGCTTGCGCGCTTCCCCTTTGCTTGGGAAGACGTTTGTCTTCTCAGTGAGAAAATCTGCCAAGGTGATCCCTTCTGACAATTCCCCGCGTGAAATAGCAAATTGTGGTACGCCATCAAAAATTTCTATAAAGGTAGAATGATCAAGCGCCGCAAGTTCTTGGAGACTTCCGTTAAAAAGTATTTTGCTCGCGGCTACTGCCGTCTCATAGGCTTCAGCACTGTGCACCAAGGTGGTTAATTCTTTGGCCAGTGTTTTTTGAAGGAGGCGTTTTCCAGGATCGGCTTTGTGTTCTGCGCGCAGACCTTCAATTTCTGTTTGTGATAAAAACGTAAAATAAGCAATCCACAGATAAGCATCTTCATCGCTGGTGTTGATCCAGAACTGATAGAAGCGATAAGGGGATGTTTTGGCGGGGTCGAGCCAAACCGAACCACTTTCTGTTTTTCCAAATTTTGTACCATCTGCTTTCCGGATCAGCTGTGTGGTGAGCGCATAGGCTTCTCCCTGTGCGCGACGGCGGATGAGTTCAGTTCCGGTCGTGATATTTCCCCATTGATCGGAACCTCCCATTTGTAAAAGACAGTTTTTGTCTTTCCACAATGTATAAAAGTCGTGGCCCTGTAGTAACTGGTAGCTGAATTCTGTAAAACTCATCCCGGTATCGAGGCGGTTTTTTACGGAGTCCTTGGCCATCATGTAATTCACAGTAATGTGTTTGCCTACATCGCGGATGAAGTGAAGAAAGGATTGATCTTTCATCCAGTCATAATTATTGACCAGTTGAGCGGCGTTGTCTCTTGCGTCGAAGTCCAACAGTTTTTGAAGTTGGAACCGAAGGCCAGCAATATTTTTAGCAAGTGATTCTTCGTCCAGCAAATTTCGTTCGGCCGATTTTCCACTTGGATCTCCCACCATCCCGGTGGCACCACCAATAAGGGCAATGGGCTTATGGCCTGCTTTTTGAAAACGCATTAAGGTGAAGACCTGTGAGAGGTGACCAATGTGCAGAGAGTCTGCTGTGGGATCGAAGCCGATATAGCCCGTCACCACTTCTCTGTTCAGTAATTCTTCGGTACCCGGCATGGCGTCGTGTAATAAGCCGCGCCAGCGTAGTTCTTCAACAAAATTGCTCTTCATTGAGGTAAAATTACAAATAAATAGCGCAAAGCCGCTCCAAAAAAGGGATGGTTAGTGAAGGATAAATCCATAATTTTGAAGAATGTTTATCTACAACGTTACAGTAAGTGTTGATGCATCTGTTCATGAAGATTGGGTACAATGGATGAAGACTGTCCACATGCCCGACGTGATGAAGTCTGGTTGTTTTGTTGATTGTCAGTTATTGAAGGTATGGGGACATGAAGATTTGGGCCCCACCTACTCAGCGCAGTACCGATTTATGGACTTGGCTGCGATTGAGGCCTATCAGCAAGAGCATGCACCGGGACTTCAATCCCTTCACCGCGACCGGTATGCCGATAAATGCACAGCATTTAGGACGGTACTTGAAATTATTGACTAACTTAATTTAATGAAAGGCTTATTTGCCTGAAGCAGGAAGAACCTGTCCACGTGAATAGACAAAAACACAAATCAGAAAGTTTTTGTTTTATTTAGTGGGAGCTGTGGCAGGCGTTCCAGCCGTTGCAGTTGGTGGCGGCGCCATCATTGCAGGCGCTGGCGATTCGGACTCAGCAAAGGAAGAGCGAATGACATTGGCAATGGAATCTTGGAATTCTTTGGCACGGTTATGCATTTTCTGTCTGTCCTCTGCTGCGGGACCGCAGGCAGTAACAATCAAAGTAAAAACAAAAGCGGAAAAAAGAATTCTAATTTTCATAATGTGTGTAGATGAGGAGCAAATCTAATAAAAAAACAGAAAAGCCCCAAAGCAATGCTTTGAGGCCTTTCAGCTAACTAACTAAACACAAATTCTTAGTGACCGTGTCCTTCGTGTGATTCAGCAGGAGCAGCAGTTTCAGTAGTTGCTGCAGGAGCTGTAGAATCAGGAGTAGCTTCAGTGTTTTGCATTGACTCGCTAATAGATGCAGAAATTGAATCCTGGATAAATTTTGCGCGCTCTTCTAATTTAGCTTTTTCTTCAGCAGAAGGACCACAAGCTACGAAAGTAGCTACAACAGCTACGGCGATAATAGAGAATACTTTTTTCATTTTAGTCTAATGTTTTTGTTTTACATTCATTTATACCGGAACTTTAAAAAGGTCACCCGAAATTTTTTTATTTTTTTGTAAGATTTCACAATCAACTGATAATCAAACTAATAAAAACAAATAAAACGAAGGTTACCTCTATTTTTTATACATTGGAAAGCAAAAACAGGTTACCTTTAAGACCAATGGGTATTAATACAAACAACGGCAAGATGTCTGCACGCAGCCCTCAATTTACCGATCAGGAGTTTATTGATGGTCTGCGCACCTCTGACAGTATCGTCTTAACCGCTTTGTACAAGAAGTATTATCAACTCGTTCTTAAATTTGTTGTCAACAACAGTGGCTCTGAAGAAGCGGCCCGCGATATTTATCAGGAGGCTGTCATTGTCCTGTATGAAAATGCTTGCAAAGCGGATTTCCAGCTGAGCTGCCAGCTTCAGACCTATCTGTACAGCATTGTCCGCCGCCTCTGGTTAAAAGAACTGCGTCACAAGGGAAAGACCAGCCTTTTTAAAGAGACGGAGGAGGAGGACCTGGTGGACGTGTCTGAAGAAACAGATGTGCACGCACAAAAAGAAGCGGAATACCAGCAACTCAGCAAAAGCATGAGCAGTCTTGGTGAACCGTGTGCCACGTTGCTGAGCGACTTCTACGTCCGCAAACTCAACATGGAAGCCATTGCTGAAAAATTTGGTTACACCAATGCTGACAACGCCAAGAACCAGAAATATAAATGTCTACAAAGACTGAAAAAGAATTTTTTTGAAACGAGTACCAACGCTACTGAAGACTGAACGATGAGAGTGACTGATTTATTTGATGACTATCTGGAGGGAAGATTAATAGGAACTGAACGGATTGAATTTAAGTCCCGGCTCCTGAGCGATGCCACCTTTGCAACCGCATTTGAGGAGCACCGTCTCCTGATTGAGACCCTTCGTTCAGCCGCTTTGCGGGATGAGCTGAAGAATAAATTGCGGGCGATTCACGCCCGTGAGATTGGCAATGCAAAAGTCCTTCCCCTTCAAAAGAGTGAGAATTTT
This sequence comes from Sphingobacterium thalpophilum, assembly GCA_943325195.2. Classification (GTDB taxonomy): domain Bacteria; phylum Bacteroidota; class Bacteroidia; order B-17B0; family Aurantibacillaceae; genus Aurantibacillus. Next base: position 10,530 of record CALPON020000014.1, read on the forward strand.
GCTCAGAAACACGCGCGTACTATTGCTGTGGCTGCCAGTACTGCCTTTATAGCTGTGCTAAGCACCGTGGCCATTCTCAGTGCCGGTGGTTACTTATTCAAGCAGCAAAGCAACCAGATTACCGATCTTAATCGCGTTGTGCGTGAGCTGAAGGCTTCCAGCGATGGTATCGTTCAGGGCATCCGCAAAACCAATACGACGCGAAAAGCAGCGTATGCGCCAGCCAACATTGAAGGCAGTGCTTTTGCACTCAATAATAAAGGATATATCCTGACCAGTTTCCACATGGTCAGTGGGGCGGATAGTATTTTTATTCAGAATGCGCAGACAGAGCGCAGCCTTACCCGGCTCATCTACTGCGATCCGAAATTGGATCTCGCGATTCTGAAAGTAGAAGACGAACAACAAACCAAAAACTGGCAGGTGCCTTTTAATCTGAAAGAAAAAAGCGCCGATATTGGAGAGAAGGTCTTTACCATGGGGTATCCCCGCCGCGACATGGTATATGGAGAGGGTTCCCTCAGCTCCATGAGCGGCTATTCCAATGATACCAGCATGTACCAAATTTCTATCCCTGTCAACCCAGGCAATAGTGGGGGACCACTCCTCGATGAAGCAGGCAACGTGATTGGCGTGATTCGTGGTAAAATCTCAGGAGCAGAAGGCACCAGCTTTGCCATAAAAGCACAGGAAATCATCCGCAGCATTACGGATTCAGCAACCGACAGCCTCCGCATCCAGGTCCTCACACCAAGCAACCGTAAAAGTGGACTGCGCAATATGAAGCGCTCTGACCAAGTGCGCAAAATCAATCCTTACGTCTTTAACGTGCTTATTTACAAAGGAGAATAAGCCATTTCTAGATGCACCAAGGAGGGACTTTTTCAACTGAAGTCAAATAGTTGGTTATCAAGCTATTAAAATACTGGCTAACAGGTCCTCCATGGCTTTACAACACTGGAATTCTTGAATTAATCGCGTTTAACAAAAGTATTCGACAAAACCGGAAGTTATTAACAATTTAATAGTTAACTTTGTAAACTAATCTGCACAGCCATGTTCGAAATTCTTAAACATTTTGAGTCTAAGTACGGCACCTTGAAAAAAAAGGGGCTAAGAATTGAAGGACTGTCGATGATTGATCCGAAGCGTAAAAAACACGTGATAATGATCTCCAAACCTTTCATTTTCGATAATCGCCAATTACCTAAAACGTATGAGGGACTCGACATTAAGGGGAAAATCGAAGGAGATCTTCCGAAAGAGTTTGCTATTAAAAAGGATGCCGCAAAAAAGGAATACGTGTGGACGCCAAGTCGTTTCGAGAAGTATGTGGACCGTTGCAGCGAAGAAATCCGCAAGCAATTTAATAATCCGACGATGACCCGTCAGGATATGTTGGACGCGCTGGCCTTCGGAAATTTTGAAGAACACAAGAAGAAAAGTCTGCAGTTAATGAAAGACGGTAAAATACCGCCTTTTAAAATGAACTAGACTTCAAGATAAAAGTAAACTATTGTCATAATTAAGGGTTAAACAATTAGTTGCTTTGTATAAAGCCGGGTGGTTACCGGCTTTTTTTGTGGACGGCCCTTTCCATAAAGAAAAATAAGTGTTGCAGGCCGCCTGTAATTTTGAACTCACAAGCCGTATCTTTGTTGCCGTATTATGGAAATCACAACTGAAAAAGTAATCGACGCCCTGCGTTATGTGGATGATCCCGATCTGAAGAAAGACCTGGTCACACTCAATATGATCAAAGAGGTGGTAGTCAATGATAAAGACATTAGCTTTACCGTGGTCCTTACCACCCCTGCCTGCCCGATGAAGGACATGATTCACAACGCCTGCATGAATGCTATTCTGCATTATGTGGATAAAGAAGCGAAGGTGAAGATCAACATGACTTCCAATGTCACAAGCAAGAAGGAAAAAGATGAAACCACTTTGCGAGATGTCAAAAACATTATCGCTGTCGCAAGTGGTAAAGGGGGCGTAGGCAAAAGCACCATCGCTGCCAATCTCGCATTGGGTCTGGTCCGCCAGGGAGCTAAGGTGGGCTTAGTGGACGCTGATATTTATGGTCCTTCACAGCACATCATGTTCGGCGTCACGAATGAAGGTCCCGGCAGCGGAGATTTCAACGGACAACGTAAGATGACCCCTGTTGAAAGTTACGGCGTTAAAATAAATTCGATTGGATTTTTAGCAGGGCCTAATCAGGCGATTGCTTTACGGGGACCGATGGCGACCAAAGCGATGTCCCAGTTATTTTACGAAACTATTTGGGGGGAATTAGATTATCTGATTGTCGACCTACCACCGGGTACAGGAGACATTCAGATCTCGTTGTGCAGTCAGGTGCCGGTAACTGGCGCTGTGGTCGTGTGTACCCCGCAGGACGTTGCCATTGCCGATGCCCGCAAAGGAATTGCTTTGTTTCAGTTAGAACAGGTCAATGTGCCCATCTTGGGATTGATTGAAAACATGGCTTGGTTTACCCCAGCCGAATTACCTGAGAATAAATACTACATCTTCGGCAAAGAAGGCGTGAAGCACCTGGCAGAAGAATTAAAAGTACCCTTACTGGCGCAGTTGCCATTAATTCAGAGTGTGCGGGAAGCTAGTGATGCTGGTCGCCCAGCTGTTCTTCAGGAAAACACGCCGCAGGCCATTGCCTTTATCGAAATGAGTCAGAACGTGGCACAACAGGTGGCAATCCGCAATGCGGAAACTTTGCAGGAGGCCTAAAGGGAAATATTATTTTAATAAAAAAGCCCCTAAGTCATTCGGGGCTTTTTTATTAAGGCTGTTTTATAATTGACTTTTTTCGACTTCGCTCTGCCAAATCAAATGGCTTTACGTTGCTTAATTTAAGGCAGGTTTCAATACAACGCGTTAATTGTCAGTAGCCCTAACCAAAGTTTTAAAGAAAGAGTCAATGCGCTGCAGGCCGACTATCGGTCATTTGTTTTTGTTAAGGCTTGTCCTTTTTTTGTTTCGTCAAATTGCCCATTGTCATAAACCAAATGGCCATTGACAAATGTGTGCGTGACATTCGTCTGAAAGGTTGTTCCTTCCAATGGTGACCAAGCGCATTTAGATAAAAGATTAGTTTTAGCAACGGTCCAACTTGCATTTAAGTCTATGATCGTTAAGTCTGCAAAATAACCCTCTCGAATGAACCCGCGTTTTTCAATGCCATAGAGCGTGGCAGGATTATGACACATCTTTTCAGCAATTTTTTCCAATGAGATTAATCCTTGTTTGAAAAATTCGAGCATTATATTCAGCGAATGCTGAACAATCGGTGCACCCGACATTGACTGGAAATAAGGTCTTTGCTTTTCGTCTAGCGTATGTGGTGCATGATCTGTCGTGACGATGTCTATGCGGTCGTCAAGCAAGGCCGCCAAAAGCCCTTTTTTATCTTTTTCTGTTTTTATAGCAGGGTTCCATTTTATTAAAGTCCCCAAGCGTTTATAGTCCAGGTCTGAAAACCACAGATGATGCACTGAAACCTCGGTGGTGATGTTTTTCTCTTTTAAAGGAATGTCATTTCTAAAGAGATGTGTTTCTGCTTCAGTTGTTAGGTGAAGAATGTGAAGTCGGGCCTTGTGTTTATTGGCGATCGCAATTGCTCTTTTGCTTGCTTCATAACAGGCCTTTTCGCTCCTAATCAGTGGATGAAATTCAATTGGCACATTTTCGCCATATTTTTCGCGAAACCTATTTTCATTTTCTTCAACCAGTTGTTCTTTTTCAGAATGAATGGCAATGATCGACTTGCAGTTGGCAAAAAGTTTTTCCATTGTTTCTGGATTATCAGCCAGGAGGTTGCCTTTTTTTGTAAAGTAAAGGCCGTCATCTGAAACTCCTAAAAGTTGAGATGTATCTAGTTTGATCACTTCATCGAGGTTGTCGCCATTGACACCCAAAAAGAAGCCGAAATTTGCCAGTGACTTTTCGGAGGCGATTCGGCATTTTTCATTTAAGATGTCGATGGTTAAAGCATTTGGATAGGTATTCGGCATGTCAATAAAGGAAGTCACGCCACCTGCAATAGCGGCTTTGCTTTCCGTATAAAGATCGCCCTTGTGTGTTAGTCCCGGCTCACGAAAATGAACCTGTCCATCAATAATGCCAGGAAATAAATGTTTGCCTGTGCCGTCAATCACTTTTGCATTTTGGTGATCTAGCTGCGGTCCAATTTTTTGAATGCGGCCCTTGTCAAGCAGGAGGTCGGTGACGATGATACGTCCCTCATTGATAATGCTAATATTGGTGAGAAGCGTTTTTTCAGTCATTGTATGGTGTCTGTGGGTCTCGCGTATTCTGGCGTTCCGGATATGGTTTTGCGGCGCATCACATCTTGAAGGCGCAACAAACACGTCAAAAGTACTTACTTTCTAAGTGAGCGGCAAATTAGAAGTTTCGGCATTTCGCAGTCTTCTGATCTGGCGCGGCTTTTATTTTTTTTGGTTAAACCTTGCCCCGACTTGAAGAAAATAAATAAAGCCACCCGCAGAAGCGTTGTAGCTTGTTTTTCCTAATGTTTTTGTTTCGGTGCCACTTACATTGAAGCTCCAGCCAAAACTGGCATCCGCATAAAAAACAGTTTTGATGGGAAAAACACGTATGCCTATCCTAGGCACAAGGTAATTTTTAATGAGGGTTTCTTTTGCGCCGCTTAGTTTATCCTCTAGCATGAACCACTCTGGTCCGCCTAATACACCGGCATAAATTCCTTTTCTGTCTTTACGTAAATAATAGTTTGCAAATAGTTCAACAGCATTGTTGCGTCTGACTTTAAGATTTTCGGCATTCTGAAAAAATGTATTTTTGATATAGTCTGGCGGTGCTACGCTAAAACCAATTAGGCCGATTTGCCAATTACGAAATTCTAGACCGAGACTTCCACCGCCACCTTTGGAAAGGAATAAAAACGGATAAGCATCAAGGCTTAATTGCAAAGAAGCTGGTTCTTTGTCCTTACCCAAAACCTGTTGCTGAAAGAAACTTGTTTTGTCTTGTGCAAAAACACAGGTTGTAACAGAAACAACTACTGCCATTAAAATGTACTTTTTCACTGTGCTAATTTTTGGTTTACCAATTGCACAAAGATCAGTTGATGGGAGTCTCTTATTTGTTGACTATTGTTAAGATTTAGGAATGGGGCGTCGCTTGTTGTCTTTTGGAAATAGGATTTTCAGCAAACGGATTAGCACTTGCTTTTTTTCAGGCAAATTTCTTTTAGGAATTATTGATAGAATACAGGGCAGCCGTCTGGTGTTTGACCTTAGCTCTGCGCTTTCCGCCTGCAAATGCAGGTCCGCCCAATAGAAAAAGGGCGCTTATGCCACTTGTTCTTTTAGATTTTCCAGCATGTTTTCCACCAGCCCCTTCAGATCATATTTCTCTTTCCAGCCCCAATGCTCACGTGCTTCGGTGTCGGAGATGCTTTGTGGCCAGCTGTCAGCGATGGCCTGACGGAAATCGGGTGCGTACGAAATTGTAAAATCAGGAATGTGTTTTTTTATTTCTTCTGCTATTTGTTTTGGCGTAAAACTGATGCCACCTAAATTATAGGCGCCACGAATTTTAATGTTTTCTGCAGGCGACTGCATGAGTTCAATGGTCGCACGAATGGCATCTTCCATGTGCATCATTGGTAGTGCGGTATTTTCACTAAGGAATGAAGTATAAGTTCCTTTCTTCAAGGCTTCATGGAAAATATGAACGGCATAATCGGTCGTTCCGCCGCCGGGAGCGCTTTTCCAGCCAATCAGACCGGGATAACGGATGCTGCGGACATCCACCCCAAACTTTTTAAAGTACCACTCACACCAGCGTTCTCCGGCCTGCTTGCTAATGCCATAAATCGTTGATGGCTCCATAACAGTGTATTGGGGTGTGTTCTGGCGGGGTGTGGTTGGACCAAAGACCGCGATGGAACTAGGCCAGTAGATTTGACGGATGTGTTTTTCTTTTGCCAGGTCAAGCACATGGAAAAGGCTCTCCATATTCAGCTTCCAGGCAAACATTGGATTTTGCTCTCCGGTGGCAGACAAAAGTGCGGCCAAGTGGTAGACCTGTGTAATGCCTTGCTTTTTTACCAATTCAAAAAGGGCGTCTTTATTCAGAGCATCCAGAACTTCAAAATGATTTTTCTGAAACAGTCCCGCGTCCTTTAAATCGGAAGGAATGACTTGTTCAGCTCCATAAATGGCTGATAAATTTTGCGTGAGTTCTACCCCTATTTGTCCACCTGCGCCTATAATGAGGATTTTTTCCTTGCTGCTTACCATGACTACTATTAACCTATGAAATGAAACATTTTTGTATCTTTACAAACCTAGTATTTTTTTTGGAACTTTCTGCTGAGGATTGACCGGCGCAGGTAAGAACTAATACGGTACGAGCGATAATATAACCTGCAATTATTTTTATCAAGACATGTCAAAATTAGTGAACCGGACCGATAAGCGGGTCCTCAAACAACGCTTACAGGAAGAGCAAATTCTTCGCAAAACCATTTCCTTTTACCGCTATGTATATATTCCAGAGCCGGAAAAGCTAAGGGACGAGTTGTTTGAAAAGTGGACGGAACTGAATTGTTTTGGACGGATTTATTTAGCCCATGAAGGCATTAATGCGCAGATGAGCGTCCCGGCGGATCAGTGGGAGGCTTTTGAGCTCTTTGTTGCCGGCTTTTCATATTTTAAGGATGTGCTCTTCAAACATGCCGTGGATCAGAATGGCAAGAGCTTTTATAAACTAATTGTGAAGGTCCGCGAAAAGATTGTGGCGGATGGGATTGAGGACCCTGATTTTGATCCCGCGAATACCGGAACCTATCTGAAAGCCCAGGATTTTAATGCGGCCATGGAAGATCCGGAGACTATTGTGATTGATATGCGGAATCATTATGAAAGTGAAGTGGGGCGTTTTGACCGCGCCTTCTGTCCCGATGCCGATACATTCCGGGAAGAATTGCCTCAGGTTATTGAGCACCTGAGAGGTCAGGAGGATAAAAAAATTCTGATGTACTGTACCGGTGGCATCCGCTGCGAGAAAGCAAGTGCGTATTTTAAATACAAAGGCTTTAAGGATGTGAATCATCTGCATGGGGGCATTATTCAGTATGCACAAGAAGTAAAAGAACAGCAGCTGGAAAGCAAATTCCGGGGGGTTAACTTTGTTTTTGATGAGCGAATTGGCGAGCGCATTACGGAGGACATCTTAGCGGCCTGCCATCAGTGCGGACAGCCCTGCGACCAGCATGTAAATTGCAAAAATGACGATTGCCATTTGTTGTTTATCCAATGTCCCGCTTGCGCTGAAAAAATGAAAGGGTGTTGCACCCCAGAATGTATGGGCATCTCCGAACTCCCTATTGAAGAGCAGAGGGCTTTGAGGAAAGGTAGAATGAAAAACGGTCCGGAATGCCTTTCAATTTATAAAAGCCGACTTCGTCCCGACCTCCGTGAGATTTTGAAAAATACTTTATCTTTAGAAAAAAAAACATGAAACGTTTATTATTCGGTTTTGCCGCAATTGCGGTTATGGCGATTTCCTTATCCTGTTCAAAGACGAAACAAAAGGTAAATGATGCCACAGAATTTACAATGGATTATAGCACAGAAGTGGCGATTCCTTCGCGCACGATTAATCTGAATGTGCCCATAGAAGTGACTTCGCCAGAAATAAAAACCTTGTCGACTGCCCGCTTCATTGCAGAGGGCACGACACAAGCGCTGGTTGACGAAATTCTCATGACTAAGTTTACGGTTAGCAATCTGGTCGGTAACCTAGATTTTTTAAAAAGTTTTTCGATTGCCATTGTTGCAGATAATTTACCCGATGTTATTATTGCGGGAAAGAGTAGTATCCCTGCAGGCAGTACTTCCGTGGCAGCAGATTTGAGTGCCGTAAATATTAAAGATCATATTTTTAAAGAAGCGGTTCGCTTTAAGGTATCCGTTACAATTAATGGCGCCCTAGCAGCCGACCAGCAGTTAAAAATTGAGCAATCGGTGGCCGTAAAAGGGAAGAAAATTAATTAAAAACATGCCTATCTATCATCAACTAGGGGAATTTCCCTCTAAACGCCACACCATTTTTCAGAGTAAAGAGGGCGCGTACCGTTACGAGCAGTTATTTGGGACAGAAGGCTTCACAGGGATGTCTTCTTTGCTTTATCATGTGCATCGTCCAACCCAGGTAAAGGAAATTCTCCGTTCTTATTCTGTGCAACCAAAGATTGCGATCGATAAAAACATTAAGGCGCTTTTATTGAAGGGATTTGAAATTAAACCGGCTGATGATTTTTTGGAGAGCCGTAAAACCTTGCTGATTAATGCAGACTGCGCTATTGGGCTGGCCGCCCCTCGTAAAAGTCAGACCGCCTATTTTTACAAAAACGCCGATGCGGATGAGATGATCTTTATTCATAAAGGAAAAGGCACACTGAAAACCTTTATGGGGAATATCGATTTTGAATACGGTGACTATCTGATTATTCCGCGCGGCATGATCTACCAGATGCATTTTGAAGGCAGTGATAACCGTTTGCTATTCTGCGAAAGTCACGCACCCTATTATACGCCAAAACGTTATAAAAACAGTCAGGGCCAGTTATTAGAGCATTCTCCGTTTTGTGAGCGGGATTATAAACTGCCTTCCGTGCTGGAGGTTCATGATGAGAAAGGGGACTTTGTTGTCAAGATCAAAAAAGAAGGCATGATGCATGAAGTGGTTTATGCCACACATCCTTTTGATGTCGTTGGCTGGGATGGATATAATTACCCATGGGGCTTTTCAATCCACAACTTCGAACCCATCACAGGGCGCCTCCACATGCCGCCACCGGTGCATCAGACGTTTGAAACAGACACGTTTGTGGTCTGTAGTTTCTGTCCGCGTCTATACGATTATCATCCACGATCAGTTCCTGCTCCATACAATCACAGTAACATCGATAGCGACGAAGTTTTATACTATGTCGACGGGGATTTTATGAGTAGAAACAATATTGAACAGGGACACATCACTCTGCATCCGAAAGGCATTCCACACGGACCCGCTCCGGGCGCCATGGAACGCAGCATCGGCCAGAAAGAAACGCAAGAATTAGCGGTAATGATTGACACCTTTCGTCCCCTGATGGTGACAGAAGAAGCCATGGGAATTGATGATGGTAAATATTATAAGAGTTGGGTAGAGTAGGGACTGGGTTCCTTGTTTGAGTTTCAGCATCTCCAGATTGCGCGGGCACTTTGGTGACCTTTTGGGACACAGAAGTTTAAGTGCGAGGCAGCTCCGTTTCTCAATTTTTTAATGCCAGGAGGCTTTGTTACCGACAGGGTCAAACCTAAAAATAGGGGCGAGAAAAATAGACTTGTAATTAGTAAATTGCATAAAATTATAAAACTATGCATAGGTTACATCTTCGGCTCTATGTCCTTTTTCTTTTAGTTGTGCTTGGCGGCAATTGCGCTCTCAGAGCACAAAACGGCAGGACTATTTATTCAAAACGAGAAATGCGTCGACAGCCGGTTTGGATTATCCTGATGAATGATCCAAACAGCAATTATAATGAAACCATACGAGCATTTCGGGAATTTTGGAAAGACCGGGTGCTGCCGAAAGAGCCCTTCGATGAGGGGTTTGATCAATTCGAAAGAGAAGTTGGACTCATCACGGAACAGGAAACGGAAAAAGAGCGGGAACGAGAAGAAAAAAACGCCAGCCCGAAAGAAAGAGCAGAATCCAACTTTTATGCAGCAGATGTTCGCGCCTTTAAAGGCTGGTTGCAGGATATAAAGCCGTGGGTGAAGGCAGATGGATACATCCTACCACTTAGTGAACGGGAAGCCATTATCCAGAAACAAATTGACGCACAACGCGAACAGGAGCGCTTGGACAAAAAATGAAAAAAACGATTCAACTTTGTTACGCTCTCCGGCTTGCATTCTTAGTTTTTGTTATTCCTTGCAAAGCACAAATTGCCAGCTGGACACCGGTTCCAGCTGGGACTAGTTTTCCGACTAATCTTGTGGGACAAATTAATGGGATGGCTCGAATTACCCAGATGAAGTTTCATGTAAGCAATCCACAGAAATTTTATGCGGTCACTTCACAAGGCGGTTTATTTATTTCAAACAATGCTGGCACGTCATGGACTGTTGCACCGGGCACGGAAACCCTGTTGGTGAATGCTTCCGGTCTATGTGTTGATTATAATAATGATCAGAACATTTGGCTGGGTACAGGGGATCCGAATTATTACTCCAACGGTCAGGGAATTTATTATTCGACGAATGGTGGCCAGAGTTTTGTCCCCACTTCACTCAGCAATTGCCTGGTTATTGATGTCCTCCAAAATCCGGTCAATGCCGCCGAGTTAGTCGCGGCGACGAATAAGGGCATTTATAAATCTACCAATGCAGGCAGCACATGGGCGGCAGTAACAGCAACAACACTTCCGTTTTGTGATTTGAAGTCCAATGCGGCTGTGAATTCTCAAACCTTATATGCCTGTACCAACGAAGTCCAATCAAAATTTATGTTGTCAACAGATTATGGAACCAGCTGGACACAGATCACTAATGGGATTGTGACTCCAACTGCGAACACTCAATCCGGCGCACGTATAGGAGTGACGCCATCCAGCACCAATGTTGTTTATTTTGAATTGATCAGTGATGGGGGCATGGTGCATAAGTCAAATAATGGTGGATTAAGTTTTAATTTGAAGAAAGCTGGGGGACTACCGTATTTGACCTATTACAGCAGCACGATCACTTCGAGTGGGCAGGGAAATTACAATAACGCAATTGCGGTGGATCTCACTAATCCGGCCAATGTTTGGCTGCAAGCCCATAACACCTGGTTTTCGGCAGACAGCGGTGCAACCTGGACCATGCGCAGTTACTGGCCATTTAATGTGCATACCGATATGCATCAGGTGATGCAATCGCCGTATAATCCTAATAATCTATACAGTTGTAATGACGGTGGCGTCTGGCTAAGCACCGATGGCGGTACCAACTGGATAACCAAGACGAATGGAATTTTTGCATTTGAAATTGGCAACGAAACCGCGGTGAGCAGTCAGACGCAGCCAAAATTTGTAAGTATTGGAACACAGGACAATGCACGGTTATATGGTAATGCCAACGCTTGGTACACCATCAGTGGTGGCGATGATTATGCAAAACGGGCCTTTGATTATAACGGACATTTATACATTGATGGCACTAATCGTCAGTTAAATCATACTGGTGCAACTGCAGGCTATAATTTGCCGACGGCCAATTGGAATTATTTCGCTTTTAATAGAACTAATCCACAACTCGCGTTTATGGGTTATGATCAAATCTACCGAAGTGTGAATGTAGGCGCATCTTCTCCGAGCTGGACTTTAGTCAGCACCCTTTCGAACAGTGTGGCTGTATTACACAGTTGTATTGCCAATACAAACCGGCTTTATGGCTTGACAACAAATGGTAATTTCTTTGTTACCAATAATGCCCTGGCAACCAATCCATCTTATACCGTTATTGCGCTTGCCGGCGGAAACACCAGTATTGGAAGCATTCAGGCGATGGCGAATAACGAAAACATAGTGTATGTTCATAAAAACAACTCGGTCTACCGTTCGCAAGACGGAGGCTTAACATTTACGAACGTCACTTTTAATTTACCCAACGTTAATCATCGGAGAATTTTAGCGGAGCAATATGGTGGTGTGCAGGAGCTCGTGTTAGTTGCCACCAACAATGCAGTCTATTATAAGAAAGCGGGACAGACGAGTTGGACGATTTATAGCACCGGCTTACCGCCGCGGAAAAGTCCGACTGGATTTTCAATGTTTGATGACGGCACCACCCAGGCGAGAGTTCGATACGCTTCTTACGGCCGTGGAATGTGGGAATCGGGCTTTGATAATTTACGTGAGCTGAATGCCAATATGATTTTTTTGAGTGATACGGTGATCACCTGCTCAACGCCGGCGGTACAGATTATGGATGGCTCTGTAGGGGCGACGAACACGCCATTGACCTATACTTGGAATTTTCCCGGAGGAACGCCAGCACTTGCTTTTACCTCGAGCGCTGCAGTTGTCTATAGTGCCACTGGCACCTATAGTCTGTCACTCACCGTTCGCGATGCTCTCAATAATGTTTCGACTAAAACCCTTACGCGCTTTATACAGGTCATTCCCTGCAATGCAGACACAGTGCCGGGAAGCGCACTTCAATTGAACGGAACCACCAATTATGCCTCGACTTCTGGGGCATTGAATATTGGAACGACCAATAGCATTACCTTGTCTGCATGGATAAAAATTGATCAGGTACAACCAGCGTACGCAGGAATTATTTTTTCCGCTAGTGGCGGTGCTACAGGCTTAAATTTTAGAAATGGCAATCAGTTGGGATATCATTACAACAATGGCGCAGCTACTTATAACTATGGCGGAGGGCCCACCGTTCCGACCGGTGAGTGGGTGCATGTGGCGATGGTAACTAGCGCAGCAAGTACCACTCTGTATATGAATGGCGTGCCGTACATTAGCAATGTGACCAATCCTGCCATTAATTATTCGAGCGGCTTTACATTTGGAAATGATCGCGATAATGCGACAAGGACGATGATAGGTCAGATGGATGAACTTTGTATTTACAATCGGAGCCTCTCGCAAAATGAGATTCGTGAATTAATGCATCTGACGAAGAATTACGGAAGCACTGATCCGAATCTGCTGGGCTATTATCAGTTCAATGAACTAGGTGGCGTCATTTATAATCGTTCAGGAAACGTTCACGCGCTCTTAGTGGGTAGTGCCCAGCACACGCTATCGACCGCCCCGGTTGGCAGCGGCAGTAGTTCTCGTCAGGCGATTGTGAGTTCAGGATTAAAGGTTTTCCCTGCCCAGGGCAGTTTGCTTGTGTTTCCGGGACCTGGCTTGCCGCTGGGAGAAATCTGCGTCACCCGCCTGCATTTGCAGCCCGACTCTGTCCCTAACAACAATTTTCCGAATGCTGCTGCACGGTATTGGATAATCAATAATTATGGTAATGCCGTTTTCAGTTCGCTCACTACGCTCAGTCTGACCGGCTATGGTACGGTGACTGCCGCTGAGGCCAATACGCCGGGTAAATTTAAATTATACGGCCGGAATACAGGCGGCTATTTAAAAAACGCTTGGGTGCTGATGGATAGCGCCAGTGCGGCGACCAGCGGCAGCAATGCAGCCCTAACGTTTACAGGCGCTGCTGTGAATAGCTTTAATAAACAATTTACAATCATTAAAGGCGCCTGCATGAGTGCCACCATTGCCAGTCTATCGGCCAGTTCAACACTCATCTGTAACGGAGGAAGCGCTAATTTAAGCGTCCTCCAGGGCACATTGAATGATGCCGGCAGCTGGCAGTGGTCTTCCGGCACTTGCACTGGAGTGGCTGCGGGGACTGGTACGCAGATTGTCGTGAGTCCAACAATAACCACCACTTATTTTGTGAGAGGTGCTGGAGGCTGTGTAGCGCCCGCCAGTTGGTCCTGCAGTGCCATCACCGTCAGTGTTCATCCCACATTGCAGCTACCGGGAACACCCTCGAGCATCATAGTTCCCGCTACCATTTGTCAGGGAAGTGCGAAAACACTTTCGACTTCCCCCGTCGCGGGCGCTTCCTTTTACAACTGGAGTCTCGGTGCTGGGCTCAGCGGAAGTTCGGTCACTAATACAATTGTGGTGCAGTGTTTTAACTCCGGAAGTCTATCGGTTTCTGCTGGAAACCTATGCGGAACCAGCGCAGCACAGACAACCAGCGTAATAGTGAGTGCGACGGTCAGCAGTTATCAAAGCCACACTATTTGTGCGGGTCAACAATTACAGGTAGGTAATCAATCCTATTCCATTTCAGGAACTTATACCACCTTGCTTAGTCGCCAGAATGGATGCGACAGTCTGGTCACTACTGCTTTGTTAGTGGAAGCTCAGATTAACAAAGGGGTGACAGTGAATGGTCTCGATATGATTGCTGATGAACCAGGCGCTACCTACCAATGGATAGATTGTGATACACGACAGCCTATTGCTGGGGCCACTTCGCAGACTTACAGTGCGCAGCAGAATGGCAATTATGCAGTTGTTGTTAGTTTGAATAATTGCAAGGACACCTCCACCTGCATGCAGATGGTAGAAGTGGGTATTGGAAAGAATGGTATCCGCGAAGGAATCGTCATCCGCCCGAATCCCGCTCATGAACTCCTCTCCGTTCAGGTACCAGGCGCGGGATATTCCTACCTGCTTAGGGATGCTTTGGGACGCCTTGTAGCGGAAGGTTTTTTACAAAATGGCAGCAACATACTTTCCCTGCAGCACTTGAGTAAAGGTGTGTATCAATTGCAATTAATACAGCAAAAAGAAAAGATACAGATTAGCCGAAAGGTTTTGGTAGACTAAATGGGTAAAACTGGCTCTTTCTCTAAGAATTGAGTAGATAAAGCAAGAGGAGAGATCTATGTTTGCTATTGCCTTTTTTAGTGTGCAGGCTAGTAATCAGTAATCTTGAAAGGAGCCGCAGGGCTCTTCAAGGTTCGACTAGTAATTTTTCATTACTGTAAAAGACGGGTCCTCCTGGGAGTTCGTACAAGCTGTCTAGAATAAAAGCTAGAATGGCACAAATGTCAATCCCAGTGTAAAGTTAAAACGCTGGCTAGGGTAACGTTCCCATCTGTAATAGCGAGCATTGGCGAGGTTATTAAATTTGGCAAAGAAACTCAACATTTTACTGTAGCGGTATTCGGCGCCCAGATTGATGTCTGCCCAGCCTTTGATGAGTTTAGGTTGGAGCAGCCCTTCCTTATTGGGTGTAAGGCCCCATTGTTGTCCCATAAAAAAGAAGTCGCCTCGGATAATGATTTTACTTTGCAGATTATAAATTCCGCTAAAGGTAAGGTCGTAGTCCGGACGCATATAAGCGCGGGTGAGGGTCTTAGTGGTATAGATGTAATAATTTCCTTTTGCGCTCAAATTGAGTTTCTCTCGGAGCTGATACTTCATCTGTCCGCTGATTGTCATCACTTTGGCATTATCATACACAACATTAAAACGATTAAAAATTTGATTGGGACCGCTATAATCCATCACAAAGAAATTGAGGTTCTCATAAGATGCATAGCTGAACTTGGCATCATAGGAAGTGCTGCTGCTGAGGTTACCACGAAGTCCACCAAAGATGTCGTACTGACGATTAGTGTTGAGGTATTGAAAGGTTGTGTCAATAAAAGGATTAGCAAAACTCAGCGATCGGAAACTGTTTTTTTGTAGTCCCCCATTTACCCCGGCATAAGGGATAAGAAGGCTTTCATAAACATCATAATGAATATTTAATTGCGGATAGAAGTAGAAGCGGGATACTTGTTTCAGGTTATCGAGTGTCCCCGTCAATCCCATGTCAGCATGCCATTTTTTACCGTTTGCTTCGAAAGAAGGATTAATACTGACAATGATGTCGTTAAATGTGTCACGTTGCTGCTTATTGTTAAAGTAGTCGGTACTAAAATTGACATTTAGTTTTTCTTTATTGAGAAACATGGTTCCAAGCGCATTCAGCTTCACGTTATTTTCAATCTCTCCGAAAAGATTTTGAAAGTTATAGTAAGCAAGACGAATGTCGTGGTTAATGTGAGTGCTGTCTGTGAAATGGGAGACTAACTGGAGTTTGGGTTCAAATAGTTGATAACGCTGGCGGGTATAATCGTTGCTTAGTTTATTAAGAGTCGTATCATAGCCATAGTAATGAAGTACATTTCTTTCGTAATTCAGATCGCCTTTCAAGGTGTGTTTTTTGTAGAATTTTTTTCCGAAGATCTCTGCTGCATTATCGCTAAAGCCCCCGTAGCCAGCGTCCCTGAGGTGTGTAGTACTTGAAAAATGTTTAAGATGGGCACCAAACGCCATTTCTTTTGAACGTGCATTCGTCATCCATAGTTCCGCCTGCGGCATGTTATAAATCGGGCTGTAACCAATTTTAAGAAGGGCATGATTCAGCTTTGAAAGGGGTTCATTTTGTAATTTGGCAGCATCAATTTTCTGCGCCTCATACTTCGTAACTAATAATTGGCTGTTGATGCCATACTTGATGTTTTCTATTTTTTTGATGGAGTCCTTAATTTCGGGCAGATCGGAGAACTTAATTGCGTCCTTAATCGTCGGCTGAAACTCAGAGGTGGCATTAAAGTTAAGATCATTAATGCCGTTCTGAGAAAGACCCATAAATGTATATAGGAAGCCGAAAAGGCAGGCGAACAGCCATTTTAAATTATCCTTTTCAGCGAGGCGAGGCCATTCGTTTGTCATATGCGTTGATGCTTGCTTACTATCGTTCATTTTCATTGCGGCTGAGTGGTATTAGTTGCAGGTGCTTGGACAGGGTTCTGCTGGAATAGACCTTTATCATTACTATTTTCCTGAAATTGAATTTCAAGTGGTTCCCCTTCCCTCGTTTCCTGTTTTTGTGAATCGGGACTTGGTTTTGTAGCTTCTTTTATTGCAGCTAGTTTTAATTTGGCAGTATCCAGAAATTCCGCTTTTGGTTTGCTGTCGATAATGGTTTCAAGAATAACCTGCGCATCTGAGGTATCGCCTTTAGCTAGATAAGCATCGGCGAGCAAAAGCATGCCTTTATTGTTCCAATCGTCATTACTGTATTCGTAACTCACTAGTTTGTTAATTGTTTTCTCCACCTCTTTAAAATCCTGCTTGCTGAAGTAGATTCTGGCTATGTAGTAATACGCTTCTGCTCCGCTTAGGTTTTTCGCGCTTTTTGTCATGGCCTTGAACTCAGTAATTGCATCATCGAGGCGGTTGGTTTCAAATAAACCCCGTGCTTTAATGTATTTGGCTTCGGATGTTTGTTGCGGACTGAGTTTTTCCAGATTAAGCACTTTTACAGATTGCTCTAGAGCCAGTGCATAATCATTCTGATAAAATGCACAGCGCATGGAGCCGATACGGGCCGTGCTTTTGTTGGCTGGAATTTCCGCAATATCCTCAAGTTGACGGAATAGAGGCAGTGCTTGTTCGTAGTTCTTATCTTTAAAGAGTAAATACGAAGCCTTACCGAGTGCAATTTCGGAATAGGTGCTGCGCTGACGGTTAATCACGAACGTATAACCTTGCATGGCCTTTGTGAAATCGCTTTTTGCATAGGCACACTCCGCCATATTAAAATTTGCTTCGGTAATGTATTTACCATTCGGGAATTTTGAGATATAGGATTCCCATTTAGGCTGTGCTTCATCGCAACTTTTGCGGTTATAATAGGCAGCGTAGGCTGCAGTATAGCTGGCCTTTTCGATTTCATTTTCAGACAAAGGATTGCCAACAGCATTAAAATAGGCGGTCATCCCCTCTATGTCACCCTTCGCTTCAAAAATTTTCTTAATGGTATTTAAAACCTCCTTGGCGGCGTCACTCTGGCGGTCATTCTTTACAAATTTATCGTAATACATAAAGGCTTTATCGTCCTGTCGGCGGTTGTAGTAGATATTACCCAATTGCGCATAACAGTTATTAACGAAGGAAGAGTTTGGGTAATTTTTAAGGATACGTTCATAGTAAAGAATGGCATTTTCTTCTTCGTGCAAATTATTAAAGTAGGTATCAGCCAACTGATTGAGCGCAGCACTAAGGTAGTTGGACGCGGGGTACTGCGATTCAATTTTTCCAAGGCCTGCAATTTTGTCCGAAAAGTTTTTATTGAGACCGTCACAAAGCGCTTTTTGATACAATGCATAATCCACATCCATTTTATTGAAGTCGATAGCCTTCCTGTAGTAGTCGCTAGCCTGCATAAAGTCGCGATTCATAAAATAACAATCCGCCGCACGTATTGTGGCATCCACTATTTTTTCTTGCTCGTATTGTTCTCGACTCAGGAGAAATTTGCGGAAGGACAGATTGGCGTTGGTGTAATCATCCTTATCCTTTCTTTGAAAGTAAGCATAGCCTAGGGCGTAATTACTCAGGTCGTATTCTTTCAGCATACTCGCTCCCTGAGTGATCTGAAAGCGCTTGAAGCCCTCAATGGCGGTGGAATAGTCCTTGCGCAGGTAATTGATTTCTGCCAGCCAGTAAGTGTTGAGGGCATTCAGGTGCATGTCTGCGTTCTGCTGGAGCGACTTCCGAAACTGCTTTTCCGCATTATCATAGTCATCGTTGTTAAAAAACTCCACCCCTTTGAAATAGATGAGTTTCTGATAAGTGGCTTTAACAAGGGGATCAATTTTATCAAGAAGTTCAATACTCTTGATTGCTTGGTCATAGTTTTTTGTTGTAGAGTAAACACTAACCAGAAGCTGATAGCACTCCTCAATGCGAGGCGATTTGGGGTATTCTTTCAAAAACTTCGTGAAGCTTGTTACCGCTTCGCTATATGGATTGAAGTCGAGTTCATAACTTAGTTTTGCGAAGCTAAACAGAGCATCTTCTTTGATTCGCGGGTCCACATTGATCTGATAGGCTGTGTAATACGAATGCTTGGCATGTAATTTATCGTTGATGCGGATATAACAATCTGCCAAATGGTACGAAGCGTTCTGCGTGAGGGTGTCATTCTTGCCTAGCGCTTTTTCAAATGCCGTCCTGGCACGATAAAAATCCCCTAATTTATAATAACAGAATGCAATCATGTAGTGACCCTGTTCATTGAGATTGGCGCCCAGCATGTATTTCAGCGCCTTGGCATAGTCTTTCAAATTAAAAAAACTTTCACCAATCATTCTGTTAATTTCCGCTGATTTTAGGACTGTTCCGCTGTCCGACAGTAATATCGGGGCTTCCTGCACCACCTTGTTATAATTACCCTGAATAAAGTAAATTTGGGTGATGTAAAAAGGGACGACCTTTCCGAAGGTCTCGTCGCCAATCAGTCGCGTAAAGCCTTTGAGTGCACTTTCATAATTTTTCTCCTTGTATTCTAGATGCGAATAATAGTAGTTCGCAGGAAAGGCATAGCGATTATCGACATCTTTTATTTCCGTGAAATCCATTTTAGCTTTGCTGTCATTGCCTAATTGCAGATAGCTGTAGCCGCGCTTAAAGTAAAGTTCCGCCAATTCCTCCTTGCTGAGCTTGTAAACATCCACCTTTTCATAGTAGTCAATGCTCTCTTTGTACTTCTTCTTTCTGAAGTTAGAACTAGCTAGGTAATTATAAGCACTGTTAATACGGGTGCTGGCGGGATACCGTTTTATAAACTCACGCATCTGCCATTCACTGTCTTTGTTGAACAGTTCAATGCCACAGGCCGCAGCGTAATAGACGGCATCGGCTTTGAGCAATGGGGATTGGCTGCGAACTGCAAAATCATGAAAACTTTTTTGAGCACTCACAAATTGTTTTTTGTCAAAAAGGTCCACGCCATTTTTATACAATTCATCGGGATCGGCATAAATTGCGGTGCGTTGAGCGAAAACACTGCTGCAGCAGAAAATAAACAGAGAAAAATAGACGGACTTACAAAGCGACTTCATCAAGAATTTTACGATAAAATTGTGTTCCACTAAATGTACTTTACTCAAGGCTGCCCCCGTCTTTGGACTAGCGCAGTTATTAACCCTTTCGTGTTGATATTGGTATAAGGCCAAAGTGTCACAAAGTTACATTCCGCTTATCTTTAGCCTGCATGAGTGAACTGATCCGATACGAAGAGGTGAGCATTTTTCAGGATGACCGTCCTGTGGTCGGTAACCTGAGTGTTTCTGTGGAAAAAGGCGAATTTATTTACCTCTTAGGTAAAACCGGGAGCGGGAAAAGTAGTTTTTTAAAAACCCTTTACGGGGACTTACCACTAACGGGGACCTGCGCAAAGGTCTGTGGTTACGATTTAACGCTTCTAAAGCAGCGCGAAATCCCCTTTCTCCGTCGTAAGTTGGGCATTGTTTTTCAGGACTTCCAGCTTTTGAGTGACCGGAGCGTCTTCAACAATCTGAAGTTCGTCATGAAGGCCACGGGTTGGGAGGACGAAGCAAAAATAAAGGAACGCATCAGCGAAGTCATAAAAAATGTGAACCTCGAGGGCAAAGAAAGTAAAATGCCCCATGAACTTTCCGGCGGGGAACAACAGCGCGTTAGTATTGCACGGGCATTGGTCAATGATCCGGAATTAATTCTAGCAGATGAGCCAACTGGAAATCTTGATCCCGAGACCTCCGAAGAGATTTTACGCTTGTTAATGGGCTTAAGTAAGGCGGGAAGAGCTGTGCTGTTTGCCACACATGACATGATTGTCTATAATAAATTCAGATCGCGCACCTTGTCCTTTGCGGATGGCAAAGTGAGCGAGATTTAAACTACATATTGATTCTTTAAAGTGGTTTAAAAAGAGAATCTTCTTTTTCGCGCAAGATTAATTCCTAGAAGTAATTTGAGTTTAGCAATCAACGCTAGCAAGGTTAGAGTCTGTGATTACTTGGCGGAAAGAAAAGTAGGTGAAGAGAATTGAAAAAGAACTTCATAGCTCAGCATTAGAGCCCTTCAAACGGACCTCTCCTTTCAAAAAGAGTGCGCAGCGAAAGGCACATAAGATCGAGCTAAAAAAATTGTCGAACCTATTGACCTACTTACAACTTAGCGTATTCCTCTTTTACAAAGTCCATCAGTTCCTTGATGTACGAAGGACTGAAGTCAAACTTAATTTCTGCTGCTTCGTAAATTTCAGGGATTGACTTAGTGTAGCCTAATGCCAGCGCCTTTTTATAGGCGGCAATAGCTTGGCTTGGATTTTTCTTGTAATTGCGCCATACAGCAATAGCCCCTAATTGCGCAAAGCCATACTCAATATAATAAAATGGCACTTCAAATAAATGAAGCTGTACCTGCCAACGCCGTTTCAAATTCGCTTCAAATCCTTCGTAATTAATTTCTGGTGAACCAAAGTCCGCCATAATCTGCGTCCACTCTTTGTAACGTTCTTCTACCGTGTGCTCTGGATGTAGGTAAATCCAATGCTGGAATTTATCAATGGCGGCAATCCATGGCAGGGTATCCATCACGCTCTCCAATTGTTGTTTTTTAGCACGGCGCAATTCTTGTCTATCTTTAAAAAACACATCCCAGTGTTCCATGCTCAACAATTCCATGCTCATGCTGGCGAGTTCAGCCACTTCACTTGGTGGGGACTTAAAATCGGTCAAGTCCAGATCAAAATCCAGAAAGGAATGAATGGCATGTCCACCTTCATGCACCATGGTAACGAGGTCACGGTGTAGTCCCACCGAATTCATAAAGATGAACGGTACATCGGTTTCATACAGGGGATACTGATAGCCGCCGGGAGCCTTGCCAAGTCTGCTTTCTAGATCAAGCCGCTTCATCTTGTCCATTGTGCGGATGCAGTCGCCAAAAAACGGATCCAGTTGATTAAAACACGCAATTGTTTTTTCTACCAGTTCCTCTGCGTTTTCGAAGGGACGAAGTGGCGGCAATCCTTCTTCATCCACCGATGTATCCCAGGGACGGTAATCTTTCAGCTTTAGTTTTAGTTTTCGCTGATGGTCATGCTCCGCAATCAATGGCACAGCGTGTAGTTTAACGGCCTCGTGAAAATTGAGACAATCGTCTACTGTATAATCGAAGCGCGCCAGAGAGCGGTGCTTGTAGTCCCTATAATTGGTGAAACCGGTGTTCAAGGCAATTTGATGCCGCAGGCCAATGAGTTTTGTAAAAAGAGCATTGAGTGCGTTTTCATCTTGTGAGCGACGCTCCTGTATTTTTAAATAGACCTCTTTGCGGATCGTGCGGTCCAGATTTTTCAGATAAACGGAAGCCTTCTGAAGCGTTATGGTCTCGGCATTGTAATCAATACTTTGCGCCCCGTTGATTTCGCCAAACTGCTGCTCGAGTTCTTGCAACTGTGTCTGCAGTGGAATATTTTCTTCCCGGAAGAGTTCGATACTGTTGCGGACACCGCGTAAATAAATCCCGTAACCAGTTTCTGTCAGGTCTTCCTTGAAGGGGCAGTCAATTAGTTTTTTATTGAGCTCGTTGTTAAGCGGTGACATGTGGGGTTCAATGTTCTGAACAAAATCGTTAAAGTGGTCGCGCAGTTCTGTGTTGGCTGTATCGCAGGTCATGCGAATGTATCGCCAAGCCATGTCCTCACTCACTATGGCACCCAGTTCGCTAATGTCTGTCAGCCATTGTTTCAATTCCGCAGCCGAGTTCAGGGGACGATCGAGAAGCCTCTGAAAATAAGGATGAAGGTTTTCCCAGGTACTAATTTTAAAATCAGAGGGTATGTAGTGGCGTTTCATAAGTCAAGTTTGCTAAACCGAAAGTTAAGGATTCGCGGACAGAAAGAAGAATTAATTAAAGTAAATCCGGGTCTTCTTTTCCTCCACCAAGAGCACAAGGACGCAGGGCGCTTTTAAAGGAAGTTGCTGTGCGCGTGAATACTGTTGAACCGAGTTTTGGAGAAGATTGAAATAGGGATCGTTTATTATCTGTCCACCTTCGGCTTTTGTGTTCTGTTCGAACATGTAAATGTAATTGACAAATGATATTAGGAGATGGCCTTTGGCAGCAAGTCGATTCTTTTGATGCGCCTGGCGGATGTCCGCTAGCAGATCATAATACTGACCATTTGTAAGTTGCACAAAGAGCCGGTAATTGGCCTCCGGCGGCGGCACGAAGAGTTTCCAGTCCTGATGGAAGAACGATGCCCCGTAACTGCGCAGCCATCCTGCGGGCGGGTTTGAGGACTTAAGGCGCCAAGTATACAGGCCCATGGTCCCGAAATGAAAAAGTGCAGCCAGAAGGCTGCACAATAAGATGAGCGATTTCGTACGCCGGGTCATGCACGAAGATAAAACAATTTATCAGAGAATAGCTCTGAACAGCAAGAAGAGGCTACCAGCTAAAATCATGGTCACCGGAAGTGTCAGCACCCAGGTGAGGACAATGGTCTTGATGGTTCCTTTCTGTAAGTTCTTAAGACCTTTTTTCGCCACCATGGAACCGGCAATGCCGGAAGACAGCATATGTGTGGTGCTAACAGGGAGGCCTTTCCAGCTGGCTAAACCAATGCCCAGTGAGGCAACAAGCTCTGCGCTGGCACCTTGTGCATAGCTCATGTGTTGTTTGCCAATTTTTTCACCCACTGTTATGACGATGCGTTTCCAGCCGACCATGGTACCAAGACCAAGACAAAGGGAAATAATAATGATGACCCAGGAAGGAGCAAATTCAACTAGTTTTTTGGTCGCTTTAATTTCTCTTCCGAGTGTTCTAATTTCGTTTTGAGAAAGGGTTAAATTGCCTCCTGATATTAATTTTTCAGCACCTTTCGTGACTTTGATGACATCCTTACGAAGTGAAAAACGATCGCCCACTGGCACCTTTTCAGAACTAAATTTTCCATCGGTGACCGCGTGAAAATGGAGGCTGTGTGTAAGTAATTCGGCATGTAATTTTTTTTCTTTTGCAGAGAGGACCGTTGTATCTGCAGTCATCATCAGGGTTTCAATTTTTTCAATATTGCCATTGATGCTTTGTAGATTGATGGTGGCGTCAGTTGCGAATTGCGCAGGCAACACACAAATTAGAATCAGCATGATCAGACCCACGCCCTTTTGCCCATCGTTCTGCCCATGGAAAAAGCTCACCATGCCGCAGGTTCCCCACAAAAGCATACGAATCCAGATTGGCGGTTTTTTTCCCGGAATAGGTTCTTTATAAATGATTTCATTTTTAATAAAACGTTTGAAGATAAACATCACAATGATGGCCGCTGAGAAACCTAGCAATGGAGAGAGGAGTAGCGCCAGTCCGGTGTCCTTTGCCTTGTCCCAGTTGACGGCTGTTGTTCCAAGGTCTCCTGGCAAAAAATAAAAGGCCATTCCAATGCCGATGATGGACCCAATCATGGTGTGTGAACTCGATGAAGGTATGCCAAAATACCAAGTTCCGAAGTTCCAGATAATCGAACTTAAGAGTAAGGCGAGAATCATGGCGATACCATGGTAGGGATTAGAGTCTACCAGCGCGTCCATTGGGAGAAGGTTCACTATGCCCATGGCAACAGCGATTCCACCCAACATCACACCGCTGAAATTCAACAGACCGCTGTATACTACCGCCACAGTTGGTTTCATCGAGTTGGTGTAAATAACCGTGGCAACCGCATTTGCTGTGTCGTGAAAGCCATTAATAAATTCAAAGAAGCAGGCCAATATGATGCAGAGTATCAGCAGTACCGTGAGCGTTGTGTCTAGTCCAAACATTCGTGTAATTTTTCTAGTAAAACTATTGTTAATCGCTTTTCTATGTGTTAAGTTAATATTAATAAACGAGTTCTATGAAGCGGTAATGGAGCTGACTGTCAACACATTATCATTCAGGCCCTTCGCCAAGGTCGACAGCGTGGTTAATTCATTGCGCATAACCCTTCAAAAGAACAGCAAACTCAGTTTCCCGAAGGCAGACTGAGAATACGTTAATTTAGAGTTCGTCACCGCTTAAAATCGGAGTCTGGTCTTTTTTAACACTATCGCCCAGCTTCATTTTTGTCTACGGATTGTATAATTTGTGATGAAAAGCAAATTCATCGTCTTTATTTCACGCTTTCAGACAGCACTTGTCGCCAGGGCATCAATGTCCCTTAAACTGATTCCTATTTGGTCGGTAGCAATTTAGAACTATGAAAAGAAAGCAAACTTATTAGGCCATTTGCCGATTTTAACCACAGACAAAAAGAACCAGTAGAAAAAGTCTACTTATGGCATTCAGCCATAGCTATGAATTAATTCATAACCTTAACTTGCTATATAAGTTATGTTTTGCGCAGCAGATCTCTGATCTCTGTCAGCAGCTGTTCACTCGGCGTTGCAGCCGCTGGGGCTTCCGCTGGCGCTAGCTTTTCTTCGCTTTTAAGTCGTGCCCGGTTCATCATTTTAATTAAGATGAACAGAACCAAAGCGGTTAGGAGAAAGGTGATAACACTGGAGATAAACATGCCGATTTTCGCACTGTGCCAAACATAATCCTGTAAGGTAGTGACACGTGCCGCTACCAGAAGAGGATTAAGCAGCAGCGGCGTAATCACATCCTGAATCAAGGAGGTGACAATGCTATTAAACGCACCGCCGATAATAACACCCACGGCGAGGTCTATGACATTGCCCCGCAAAATAAAGGTCTTGAGTTCGGAAAGAAATCCCCTATTCATGATGCTCCTAATTGGTTTCCAATACTTTTAAGAGTTCATCCAGTTTTGGAGAAAGGATGATCTCCGTCCGACGGTTCTTTTTACGCGCCTCTGGTGTCTTTCCGTTATCAAGCGGAAAATGTTCGCCACGTCCTGCGGCTGTGATGCGAAAAGGTTCAATTTTAGCGCTGCTCAAAAGGATTTTGGTCACCGAGGTGGCGCGCATCACACTTAAGTCCCAATTATCTTTAATCTCACCTGCTCCTTTCATGGGAACATCATCGGTGTGACCTTCAACCAGCACATTGATGTCAGCGTTTTGTTCGAGAACTTTGGCAACTTCTCTTAATGCTTCAATGCCTTTGGCTTCAACATTTGTTTTACCGCTCGCGAACAGTAAACTTTCGTCTAGACTGACATAAACTTTTCCATTCTTTTGTGAAATCGTTAAGCCTTTATTTTCAAATCCGATTAGGGCATCACTTAGTTTCTTGCGCAGCGCTGCTGCTGCCTCATCTTTCTTGCGTAAAATATCTTCTAGTTCCTTCACGCGGGCCTCTCGTTTTTTTAATTCTTCATTCAGCTGATCCAGATCGGCCTTTTGCTGGTTTAACCGTGCTTCTAAGGCCTTCAGTTCATCCTGTTTCCGCAAGAGTTGTTCAGTGGTCATTTGCAAATCACCGCTAAGTTTGGCATTATCTTTTTCCACCCCGCTGACCAGTTTATTCAAGCGGTCCATCAACTGTTCATTGAGTGTATTTATTTTATCGTAACGTGAGGAGATGTTACGAAAATTGATGCCGGACAAGGTGGTGTCCCTTAGGAGGGCGTCCAGACTCTTGCTTGCTTTGGCATGGCGCTCTTTCAGTTCCGCCAGGGCCACATCATTTTCCTGACTGGATTTTTTAATAGCGGCTAATTCATCGCCGCATTTTTTTTCACGGTCTTTCGATTCATCCAATAAACGTGCCGGCACACAGGAGGCCAAGGCGAATACGATTAGTAAACAAAATGTGCTTAATTTCATCATCCTTTAAAATTAGATATTGCCCCCCTCGCACGGCTGTCGAACGAGAAAGGTTATTAACAAATAAATTAACCGCCATCAGTGGGCTTGTATTTTCGGCCCTCCGTTTTAATTAATAATTTTGAAACCTATGATCACGCGCGAACACATTAAAAAAGCCATACACTTTCCCGAATTCCTTTTGCTCAACCAATCTTTGCTTCTCGAGGGCAAAACGACTGGTCTGACACAGACCGAAGAGTATGTCGAATTCGGGCGCTTGAACATAGCACGTATGCAAAGACTGATGAAGACGGTTGTGCTGAACGGGGAACTG
>CALPON020000015.1 GCA_943325195.2 Sphingobacterium thalpophilum
CAAACTCGATGCGGCAGCGAAGGCGAAAGCAGAGGCTGATGCGCTGGCTAAGAAACAGGCGGATGAAGCCGCAGAGAAGTTAAAAGCCGAGGCAAAACTGAAAGCGGATAAAGAAGCCGCGGATAAATTGGCGAAGGAAAAAGAAGCAGCCGATGCCAAAGCCAAACTCGATGCAGCAGCGAAGGCGAAAGCAGAGGCTGATGCGCTGGCGAAGAAACAGGCGGATGAAGCTGCAGAGAAGTTAAAAGCCGAGGCAAAACTGAAAGCGGATAAAGAAGCCGCGGATAAATTGGCGAAGGAAAAAGAAGCAGCCGCTGCCAAAGCCAAACTCGATGCGGCAGCGAAGGCTAAAGCAGAGGCCGATGCGCTGGCGAAGAGCCAAGCGGATGCGCTTGCTAAAAAGCAAGCAGAGGACTTAGCCGCAGAGAAATTAAAAGTCGAAGCAAAACTGAAAGCGGATAAAGAAGCGGCGGATAAATTAGCAAAGGAAAAAGAAGCAGCGGATGCCAAAGCCAAACTCGATGCGGCAGCCAAAGCAAAGGCAGAGGCGGATGCGCTCGCTAAAAAGCAAGCCGATGACTTAGCGGCAGCGAAATTAAAAGCAGAAGAAGAGCAGCTCGCTAAAAAATTAGCTGAAGAAAAATTGCTGAGTGCCTTGAAAGCAGAAAAAGAGCTGGCTGATAAAAAGGCTGCCGCTAAAGCTGCAGAAGATCAGCGTCTGCTTGCTGAAGCGCTGCGTAAGGATAAAGAGGCAAGTCTCTTGAAGAAAAAACAGGAGGACGAAGAGCGACTACGAAATGAAAAACTACTCGCTGATGCTGTTGCAAAGGAAAAAGCTGCCGCTGCTGAAAAAGCGAAGTCTACTATTCTGCCAAAACTCGGTGATGATTCCAAATACAAGGAAGCTATCCGCAAAGGGGATAACTTTATGGCTTTGAAGCGCTATGCTGAGGCAAAAAAAGCCTTTGAAGAAGCGCTCATTCAAAAAGGCAATGACCCCTATGCCAAAGAGAAGTTGATGGAGTGTGAAAAACTTATGCAGTCAGATGCTGCGGTGGTGACCGACGAGCGTCAGAGGCAATTATTAAGTAAATATCCTCCGGGCGTTACTGAGGAAATGATTCCAATGGACGGTCTGGTGATCGTCAAAAGGGTCCTTGTAAAGGAAAGAGTCGCTTACGTCTACGAAAAGAAAATCTTTAACTGGGGCGGTATCGCTTTTTTCAGAGATGGAAGCCCTATCACTGAATCTCTATTCGAACAGGAAACAAAAAAATAATGAGTCAACCAATTCCAGCTTTCATGGCTGAAGGCATTTTCTGCTGTGTTTGCGGACAGAAAGATCCATCTCAATTTAATCTTCTCTATCAAAAAGATAATTTTGCAGTGGTGACCTGTAATACCTGCACGCATCACTTTATACCGCACTATTACAGAAAAAAGATTGAGTATACACAGTACAAAGGTGCTGATGTTACAGCCGCTGTGCGGGCGGGAAACAACTGGGTTAAAATACAACGCCATAAACTACGTTTCCGCTTTATAAACAAGTTCATAAAGGCCGGTAAATTATTTGATCTCGGCGCTGGCTGGGGACATTTTATGCTTGCCGGTAAAGAATTGGGCTATGATGTTTATGGCGTTGAAATTGCCGAGCAGCCCTATCTCTATTGCGTGAATGATCTGAAATTACCGGTTGATCACATCGATTTTTTTCAAATGGACGGCTCTCGTAAATTCGATCTAATTACGATGTGGGATGTTCTAGAGCACATTGATCATGCTGATGTTTTTCTAAAGAAATGTGCAGAGTTGACACAGCAAGGTGGTTACTTATTTCTTCAGGTGCCTCAGATCGACAGCTATTTCGCAAAGCGACACCGTGACAGTTGGAAAATGATGGGACTTGATCATGTGAATTATTTCAGTAAGAAAACGATGCGGACTCTTCTCGAGCGCAATGGTTACGAATTGGTGGCTATCAAATCCAGTTTTGAAATCAAGTTATTTATTATGTATACTTTGCTGCCTTTACTCCGTCGGTTTAAATCCCGGAAGAAAGAAAGCTTGCAGCAAACAAATACAGGCATTTCATCTGGTGAGCGACAGCAATACTTTAATAAATTTACGGCTCGACCGCAGTGGCAGCTAAGTCTATTTGTCAAATTGCACAATATTATTTATTCCCTCCTGTCCACTTTAAACATTGGAGAAGAGATGATGGTGGCAGCTCGAAAGAAATAATAAATAAAAAAAGCTATCCTTTTTCGGGATAGCTTTTTTTAAGAGAGTTATGTCTTACTAAGCTTTGATGCTAGCACGAATAATATTCAGTGCACCACCGGCTTTAAACCATTCAATTTGTTGTGAATTATAGGTGTGGTTCACCTTGAATTCATCCGCAGATCCATCTGCGTGGTTCAGGACCACGGTTAAAGGTGTTCCTGCAGCGAAACTTGTTAAACCAATAACATCGATCGTATCATCTTCACGAATTTTATCGTAATCAGATTTTTCATCAAATGTCAAAGCCAACATGCCTTGTTTTTTCAGATTGGTTTCGTGAATTCGGGCGAAAGATTTAACAAGAACAACACGGACACCGAGGTGACGCGGTTCCATTGCGGCATGTTCACGGCTCGAACCCTCACCATAGTTCTCATCTCCCACTACAATTGAACCAATGCCCTGTGCTTTGTATGCACGTTGAACCTTTGGCACACTGTCGTACTCACCGTTCAGTTGATTCTTAACAGCATCTGTTTTTTCGTTATAGAAATTCACAGCGCCAATCAACATATTGTTTGAAATGTTATCTAAATGTCCGCGATATTTTAACCACGGTCCAGCCATGGAGATGTGATCGGTCGTACATTTCCCTTTTGCTTTAATCAGCAATCTGAGATCTTTTAGGTCGACTCCTTCCCATGCTGAGAATGGAGCGAGTAATTGCAGACGATCACTGGTAGGGGATACAGCTACCGTCACATGACTACCGTCCGCTGCTGGTGCCTGATAACCGGCATCTTCCACTGCAAAGCCTTTTGTTGGTAATTCATCACCGGATGGTGCATCGAGCTTCACCTGTTCACCTTTATCATTGGTGAGCGTATCGGTTAAAGGATTGAAGGAAAGCCGGCCGCCGATAGCAAAGGCAGTCACCAGTTCCGGTGAAGCAACAAAGGCATAGGTGTTTGGATTTCCATCTGCACGTTTTGCAAAATTCCGATTAAAGGAATGGATGATTGTATTTTTTTCCTGCTTCTCTGCGCCCATGCGATCCCACATGCCGATGCATGGTCCGCAGGCATTGGTAAAGATCTTCGCACCTATACCTTTTAATTCATCCAGTAAACCGTCTCGTTGAACGGTATAACGGATTTGTTCAGAACCAGGATTGATGAGGTACTCCGCATTTACCTGCAGTCCCTTATCCTTCACTTGTTTTGCCACACTTACTGCGCGGGAAATATCTTCGTAAGAACTGTTTGTGCAGGAGCCGAGCAGACTCACTGAAATATTCATCGGCCAGCCATTCTTCTCTGCTTCTTCTTTGAGTTTAGAGATAGGAGTTGCGAGATCGGGACTAAAAGGTCCGTTTACATGCGGTTCCAGTTCAGACAGATTAATTTCAATTAACTGATCAAAGTATTTATCTGGATTTGCGTACACTTCCGGGTCAGCAGTCAGGTGTTCTTTTACGCCGTTTGCCATTGCAGCCACATCGGCACGTCCCGTCGCTTTCAGGTAACGCTCCATGGATTCATCATAGCCAAAGGTTGAAGTGGTTGCTCCAATTTCCGCGCCCATATTACAAATGGTTGCCTTGCCGGTGCAACTCATGGCGCGTGCACCTTCACCAAAATATTCAACAATAGCGCCGGTTCCTCCTTTTACGGTAAGAATTCCAGCCACTTTCAGAATCACATCTTTTGGTGCTGTCCAGCCACTTAGTTTGCCGGTCAGCTTTATCCCAATCAGTTTTGGAAATTTTAATTCCCATGCCAAACCTGCCATCACGTCGCAAGCATCAGCTCCTCCAACCCCAATGGCTAGCATTCCTAATCCACCTGCGTTGACCGTGTGGGAATCAGTACCAATCATCATTCCGCCTGGAAAAGCATAGTTTTCAAGCACCACCTGGTGGATAATACCTGCGCCTGGTTTCCAGAAGCCAATGCCATATTTATTTGAAACGGAGCCAAGAAAATCAAATACCTCTTTACTTTCTTTATTTGCAAAAGCCAAATCATCTACTGCACCATCTCTTGCAGTAATAAGGTGATCGCAATGCGCAGTCGAGGGCACTGCCACTTTGGGACGTCCCGCCTGCATAAACTGCAGCAAAGCCATCTGTGCTGTGGCATCTTGCATTGCGACACGGTCCGGAGCAAAATCAACATACGATTTCCCTCTTTCAAAAATTTCGGCTTTCTGATCGCCATGTAGATGGGAATATAGAATTTTCTCACTCAGCGTTAATGGTCTTCCGACCATTTTTCGCGCTTGGTTCACTTTTTCCGGGAGGTTTTTGTAAACCCCCTCTATCATTTCAATGTCAAATGCCATAACTGCTTTTAAAGAATTATACGAGTGGACTAAGTTATAAATTATTAAAGGAAATTAAAAGGAAAGAATGCAATGTTTAAACACAAGTGGGGCTGATTTTAGGAGTTTTTCTGCTTTATCCTCTTGCCTTCTATATCGGAGAGAAATGCATCATCCGCTGCTATTTAGCGCAGTTTATTTGTCCTGCTGATTAGCAAAAAATCTGCCAGCACCACTGCAGCCATACTTTCCACAATTGGCACGGCACGGGGTAATACGCAGGGGTCATGTCGTCCCTCAATCTTCAAATCTTGAGGCTGCCCGCTTTTATCCACCGTTTTCTGCAGACCTGAAATACTGGCTACTGGTTTAAATGCTACGTTAAAATAAACAGGCATGCCATTGGTGATGCCGCCCTGAACGCCGCCACTATTATTGCTGCTGGTCCCAGTTGTCCCATCAGCCTGTCTCACAAAGGCATCGTTTTGCTCACTACCTTTTCCTCGAGTTCCTTCAAAACCACTGCCTGTTTCAAAACCTTTTACAGCATTGATACTCATCATGGCGTGGGCCATTACGGCGTAAAATTTATCAAAAACAGGCTCGCCCAGTCCCGCCGGTATCTGCAGCGCAACACACTGAATAATCCCCCCCAGTGAATCGCCAGACTGCCTGGCGGCTTCTATTTCTGCGATCATGCGGGTGCTGGTTGCTTCGTCGGGACAACGGACAAGAGAATTTTCCGTTTTAGATAAATCCAATGCATGATAATCTGCCTCCAGACCGATTTTCCCAATCTGTTTTACAAATGCCTGAACACTGATGCCATATTCCCGCAGTAGTAATTTCGCCACTGCCCCTGCAACAATGCGACAAGCGGTTTCCCTGGCACTGCTTCTGCCTCCTCCGCGGTGGTCGCGCCGCCCATATTTCTGTTCGTAAGTAAAATCGGCGTGTGAGGGACGATAGGTTTCCCGCAGTGCCTCATAATCAGTTGAGCGTTTATCGTTATTCCTTATCAAGAAGCCAATGGGAGCCCCTGTTGTTTTCCCTTCAAAAAGGCCAGACAAAAATTCCACTTCATCCTCTTCCATCCTCTGCGTGGTGATTGAGGACTGGCCGGGCCGACGTCTGCGCATTTCAGATTTAATAAAATCTAAGTCAAGATCTAATCCGGCGGGACATCCATCGATTGTGCCGCCAATAGCTGGACCATGACTTTCTCCAAAAGTACTCAGACAAAAAATTCTTCCAAATGAATTTGCGCTCATGGCTCAAAGATACCAATTCGCAGCAAAGGGCAGATTTACTATTTGTGGACAAAGGCTTACCTTTGCCGATATTATGAGTAAACTACTGCTAAAAAACATCAAACAACTTCTTGGCGCATCTGAAGCCGCGCCTGCAAAACTGGCTGGTGCGGAGATGAAAAAACTGCCCTGCATTGAAAATGCCTGGCTCGCAGTAGAAGATGGTCGGGTTGCTGATTTTGGTGAAATGGCTTCATTTCCCGGTATTACAGATTGGAAAGATCTCGAGATTATGGACTGCAGCGGGCAAATTGTAATGCCTTGCTTCGCCGATTCACATACACACCTTGTCTATGCTGGCAATCGGGAGCAGGAATTTATTGATCGCATTAATGGCTTATCCTACGAGGAAATTGCAGCACGAGGCGGTGGTATTCTTAATAGTGTCGCAAAATTGCGGAGCTGCTCCGAAGAGGAATTGTACCAGCAGTCCTATGAACGCTTTCGGGAGGTGATTACTTTAGGTACGGGCGCCATTGAAATCAAAAGTGGCTATGGTCTGGATCTGGAAAGTGAATTGAAAATCCTCAGGGTCATCCGCCGGCTGCGGGATTTAGAGCTGATTCCCGTAAAAGCAACGTTTTTGGGTGCACATGCCGTACCCTCTGAATTTAAGGGCGATCGAAGTGCTTATGTCCGATTTTTGATTAAAGAATTGCTGCCAGCGGTGGCAGCAGAAAAGCTCGCTGATTTTATTGATGTTTTTTGCGAAAAAAACTACTTCGATGCCGCTGAAACAACTGAATTGCTGCAGGCGGGACAACAGTTCGGTCTTCAGGGCAAAGTGCATGCCGAACAACTCAGTCATTCTGGTGGTATTGCTGCTGCAGTAAAAGCCGGGGCAATCAGCGTTGATCACTTGGAGTATTGCAGCGATGCGGATATATCTCTCCTAAAAGATGCAGCGACAATCCCCACCGTTTTGCCGGGCGCTGCTTATTTTCTGGGATTACCATTGCCGCCTGCCCGCAAGATGATTGATGCGGGACTTGCTGTTGCTTTTGCGAGCGATTATAATCCCGGGAGCAGTCCCAGTGGCAATATGATGCAAATGATGAGTATGGCTTGTGTACAGTACCGTCTAAATCCAGAAGAAGCAATAAATGCTGTCACCATTAACAGTGCTGCAGCCATGGACTGCGCGCATCTGGTGGGGACATTGAGTCTAGGCAAACTTGCCAATTTTATCGTTACGCGGCCGATTAACTCCTATGGCTACCTTCCCTATGCTTTTGGAAGTCAATTAATTAGTTCAGTTTACATAAAGGGGAAAGTACAGCAATAAAAAAGGCCGCTGTTGAGGCGGCCTTTTTAGAGTGCAGAAGATGCGAATTACTTAATTGAACACTTTGTGCTTGAAGTGATGCCCATCACCGTCGTGGATGTATTTCCCGCTTCGCAAGCATCTGTCGCATTTTGCTTGGTGTCGTTAATTGTTGAACTTGCAGTAGCGGAAACTCCAGCAGTGGTAACAGTACACTCACAGGTGTAATCTTTTTTGCAAGAAACCATTGATAAACCTGCAACTGCGGCAACTAATAATACTTTTTTCATTTTAGATAGGATTTAATAGGTTATATATTCAAATGTATAAAGTAGAATTAACATTTCAAAAAAAAATAAAAAAGGCTTCAAAAGAAGCCTTTTTTATTTTCGGAAGGGTTTAGTGCTTACTCGATGACGATGACCAGGTATTTGGAGACTGACCAAAAATCAGCTGGATTTTTGATATCCAAACGATCCACAGGCTTATCGCCGACTAATTTATAGCTAGAAGTAGGGTGATTGGTAAGGATTTTGGCTTTTTTCGCCCCGATATTAATCGTTGTGAATTGTTCAATATTCACTTTTGTAAAGTACTCTCGGTTAAAGTCCTGACTCACGGTAGTTGATTTGCCAAGTCCAATAAACCCACCTTCCTTACTGATGACTTTTTTCTCTTTCAGTTCTTTGCTGGTTCCGATGGCATAATAAGCAGTATTGAGGGATTCCTGTTTACTGGTATTTTCAGATTCTAGACTTTTGTAATTTGTGTTCAGATTGCTGAGCTCCACATTGAGTCCTTCTAGTTTGGTTTTTAGCTCCGCAATTTCAGTATCCTTCAGTGTAATCGTATTTTGAAGATTTTCAATCATCTTTTCCATGCCGGATACTTTCAATTTGCTTTGCTTCAATTTCTGAGTCAAGGAACCGATACGGTTTTTATTTTTTTCCATCAGGTCATAAATAGCCTGAATATCTTCCTGAATCTGACCCTGCTTGCTTTTTACATCACCCGTGTTGCTGGCATTGGTGACGATTTTTTCTTTTTCCTTTATCGCATTGAGATTTTCCTGAATTTCGTTAAAAGAAGCAATAAACTCCTGAAGAGCGGCTTCCTTATCATTAAGTTTGCCATTTAATGAGCCATTTTCAGTCTGAAGACTGTCGGCCAGCGGATTGGCTTCAGGAGCATCATTTTTACATCCTGTAAATGTTAAGCTGCCAAGTCCCATAAGGAGGGCAGCTACAGCGAATTTTAGTTTCTTCATGAGGTAATGCAATTTATTTTAATTTAAACCTACAAAATAATTAGGACATCCTAAGAAAAAAGACGCCCGGAGACGTCTTTCGTTTTTTAACAATTAACTTCAGCAATTAACAAAATTCGTCGTAAACTGCTTTCAGGTGCTCAGAAATAGCATTCGCATTCTGGCCTTCAATATTGTGACGTTCAACAAAGTGCACCAATTCGCCATTTTTAAAAAGGGCGATGGCGGGACTGCTTGGCGGGTAAGGGGCAAAATGTTTGCGCGCCTGATTAACAGCTTCTACATCAAAACCAGCGAAAACGGTGGTTAGTTTGAATGGTTTACGGCCGTTATCTAGACTTCTTGTGACACCGGGACGACAGGCACCTGCCGCACATCCGCACACGGAATTCACCACCATGAGGACGGTTCCTTCTGTTTTAATCATCTGGTCCACCTCTTCAGGGGTCGTTAATTCTGCAAAACCAACGCTCGTTAGTTCTGCTTTCATGGGATTTACTATTGCTTCAGGATACATGACTTGTCTGTTTAGTGTGCTGCAAAGGTACTTTAGATTTCACACTGCCCACAAAAACGCTTGTTAAATTGTTTTAAAACCGTTTATCCCCAATTTCTTCCTTATTTAACATTCTCAGCTATATTTGCTGAATCTAACACATCTACATGCGTAAATTATTAAGTTTAGCTGCCTTGGTGTTCGCACTTCAACCAGCGGTACAGGCACAAAAAAAAGATGGTAAGGCGACGCCTTCCAAAGTAAAACAATTGGAAGTGGTCTCTAAGAAAGGGAATGAAATTGCCATTCCCTACAAACGGTACTCCCTCTCTAATGGCCTGACGATTCTTATTCACGAAGATCACAGCGATCCTATTGTGTATGTAGATGTCACCTATCATGTGGGCAGCGCAAGAGAGCAGCAAGGTCGGAGTGGCTTTGCACATTTTTTCGAGCACATGATGTTTCAAGGCTCGAAACACGTGGGCGATGATCAGCATTTCAAAATTATTACCGAGGCTGGTGGAACACTGAATGGGACCACTAATACCGACCGAACGAATTATTTTGAGACGGTGCCTTCTAATCAATTAGAAAAAATGTTGTGGCTGGAAGCGGACCGAATGGGATTTCTGCTGGATTCGGTTACCCAATCTAAATTTGAAGTGCAGCGTGCAACCGTAAAAAATGAGCGGGGACAGCGTTATGATAATGCGCCCTACGGGCTGGTAGGCGAAAAAATGGGTGAAGCGATGTATCCACAGGGACATCCCTATAGTTGGACGACAATTGGTTACATCGTTGATCTGGATCGGGTAGATGTTAACGACTTGAAACGTTTTTACATGCGTTGGTATGGACCTAACAATGCGGTGTTGACTGTTGCCGGGGATGTGCAGACCGAGGAAGTTCTGAAACTGGCCAACATGTATTTTGGAAGTATTGCTAAAGGGCCAGAGGTTAAAAAACAAATTGTTCCGCCATTCACACTGCCTTCTTCCCGATATATTTCTTATGAGGACAATGTTAGGTTTCCCATGTTGAATATTGGCTGGCCAAGTGCTGAAGACAAAACTAAGGAAGATGCGGCACTGGATGTGTTGGCTGATATCTTAGCCGGCAGTCAGGGGTCGCCGCTCTACAAAGGTTTTATCGAGAATAAAAAAGCCGTGAGCGCAAGCGCTTACGAGTATAGCCGTGAACTTGCGGGTCAGTTTCAGATTGTTATCCGCGCCAATGCCGGTGCAGCCTTGTCTGAGATTGAAAAAGATTTACAGTCTATTTTAGGTGCTTGGGAAAAAACAGGGGTAACGGAAGATGATCTCATTAAATTCAAGGCTCAGTTTCAAAGCAATCTTTATAATCGCCTGACTACAGTGCAGGGCAAGGGCGCTACTCTGGCGGCCTACTATACGCTTGGGGGAGATGCCAATTATCTGAAGAAAGAAATTCAGCGGTATATGAGTCTGACCCGTAGCGATATCATGGCTGCTTATGAAAAGTATATTAAAAACAAACCGGCAGTCATACTGAGTTGCGTGCCCAAAGGCAAAACGGAGTTAATCGCTCAAGCAGACAACTGGAAAATGTATGAGCGTACAATTGAAAGTGAAAGTTCAGAATATAAAAATCTATCGTATCAGATACCAAATGATAATTTTGACCGCAGTAAAATGCCTTCAGCGGGAAAAGCAGTTCCTGTGCCGGTTCCTGACTTTTATACTGCTAAACTGGTAAACAACATTCCCTTAATTGGGGCCGTTGAAGCCGAAATTCCTAAAGTGAATATCCTTCTTAGTTTTAAAGCAGGACACCGTTACGAGCCAAAAGAGCGCTCAGGTACCGCCCAGTTGCTGGCGGCGATGCTACAGCAAAGTTCACAAAAAACAAATGCGGAAGAACTTGAAAATCGATTAAATCGTCTTGGTTCCAGTATTAGCATCAATGCAGGAGATGAAGATTTTAATATTGTGGTGCAATCGCTTTCCACTAATCTGAAAGCTACTCTCAAGGTTCTGGAGGAGCAGCTTTTTGAACCCCGTTTTGATGAAAAGGAATTTGAATTGGAAAAGAAAAAACAACTCGATGGTATTACGCAGAGCCTTACCAATGCTGGTAGTATTGCCGATCTGACCTACCGTCGTCTACTTTACGGCCCCGAAAATGTGATGTATTATACAACTTCCGGAAGTGCTGAAACAGTAAATAACATTAGTCTTCAGGATATCCGCAATTACCACGGATTCCTCAATTCTGGCATGACCTCCGTAGCGGTGACGGGTGATATTTCACAGGCAGATGTTATCAAAGAACTCGGGTTTCTGAGTCGTCTTAGATTTGGGACAGAAAACACCCTGCTGGAGACGCCAGCACCAGCGATTAGTAAGACAAAGATCTACTTCGTTGACAAAAAGAATGCGGCGCAGAGCGAGATCAGAATCGGTTACTTGGCAATGCCGTTTGATGTGACGGATAAATTTTACAGAGCAACGGTTATGAATTTTCCTTTTGCAGGCGCTTTCAACAGCAGAACTAACTACTTGCTGCGCGAAGTGAAAGGCTGGACTTATGGAACCCGTGCGGGCTTCAGTGGCAGTAAATTTGCGGGACCTTATACCATGAGTGGTGGTTTTAAAGCCAATACAACAGATAGCACGCTGGTTGAGATTTTTAAGGAAATGCGCAAATATGCAGAGGAAGGCATGACCGAAGAGGAATTAAATTTCACCAAGAGGGCGTTGGCGCAGAGCGATGCTTTAAAATACGAGGCCCCAATGCAAAAGTTGTCTTTTATTAAGCGGGTCATGGATTATGATTTGCCAAAAGACTACGTTTCACAGCAAATGAATGTATTGAATAGTATTTCTAAAGAAGAGATGGCTAAGTTTGCCCGGATGCACCTTCCTTATGACCAGCTCATTGTGGTAGTAGTGGGGGATAAGCTGTCGAATTTTGAGAAGATTAAAAAATTGGGTTATGAAGTTATTGAACTCGATGTCAATGGCAAAGCCCTTAACTAGTGGTCCGAAAGGATTAAAATATTAATTTAGCATTCTAAATTTTAAAAGCATGAACTACGATATTATAGTTATAGGTAGCGGTCCGGGGGGGTATGTCACCGCCATCAGGGCTTCTCAGTTAGGATTTAAGACGGCCATCATAGAGAAGGAAAGTCTAGGTGGCATTTGCCTTAACTGGGGCTGTATTCCCACGAAAGCACTTCTCAAAAGCGCACAAGTGTTTGATTACCTCAAGCACGCTGCCGATTACGGAATTAAGGCGGAGAATTTTTCTGCTGATTTTTCTGCTGTGATTAAGCGCAGCCGCGACGTAGCAGATGGCATGAGTAAAGGTATTCAGTTTCTGATGAAGAAGAATAAAATCGATGTCATCATGGGAACTGCTAAAGTGAAATCTGGGAAAAAAGTAGAGGTCCTTGGTGCAGACGGTAAAACATCCACACATGAAGCAGCACATATTATTCTTGCTACAGGTGCGCGTTCACGTCAGTTGCCTAATTTACCTCAGGACGGCAAAAAAATTATCGGTTATCGTGAGGCGATGACCCTGCCAAAACAACCAGCCAGTCTGATTGTTGTGGGTTCAGGGGCCATCGGTGTGGAATTTGCTTATTTTTATGCTGCTATGGGAACGAAAGTAACCGTGGTAGAGTTTTTGCCAAATCTGGTGCCTGTTGAAGACGAAGAAGTAAGTAAACAACTCGAAAAGTCTTTCAAGAAGGCGGGGATCGAGGTCATGCTGGAGAGCAGCGTAGAAAGCGTAGACACGAAAGGAAGTGGTTGCAAAGTGAACATTAAAACTAAAAGCGGAAACGTGACGATTGAAGCGGATATCGTTCTTTCTGCAGTTGGTATTGAAGCAAATATTACGGGACTTGGTCTGGAAGAGACCGGTATCAAAACGGAGAAAGGTAAGATTTTAACAGATAAATTCTACGCAACAAACGTCCCTGGTTATTATGCCATTGGGGACTGTGTGAGTGGACAGGCATTGGCTCACGTCGCCAGTGCGGAAGGGATTACCTGCGTTGAAAAAATCAAAGGGCTTCATGTTGAACCCATTGATTACAATAATATTCCCGGTTGTACATATTGCACGCCGGAAATTGCGAGCGTTGGTTATACCGAGAAAAAAGCGAAGGAAGCCGGATATGAGCTGAAGATTGGTAAATTTCCTTTTACTGCTTCGGGGAAGGCAAAAGCTGGGGGAACACCGGATGGCTTCATTAAACTGATTTTTGATGCGAAATATGGGGAGCTCCTTGGCGCACACATGATTGGCGCTAATGTTACCGAAATGATTGCGGAAATTGTTGCTATCAGAAAACTTGAGACCACAGGTCATGAATTAATTAAAACGATTCATCCGCACCCGACCATGAGTGAAGCAATAATGGAAGCGGCAGCCGCTGCTTACGGAGAGGTGATTCACCTCTAGTAGAATCAAAACGGCATAAAAAAACCGGATCTGAATGGATCCGGTTTTTTTATTTTATCATCCGCTGGCGCTTGACCAGATAGGTGTAAAGCACGGTATCAAATCCAGCATTAATATCTGCCTCCACATAATCGATTTTATATTGTCCACATTTCATTTCAATTGCTTGCCTTCTCGTCTGAACCGAGTCACGGTATTGATTGCGTATCTGGGCAGGATTCAGTTTAATTTCCTCTCCACTTTCTAGGTCAATGAATTGATAGGGTTTGTTTTCAAAATCAAAATCAAGTTCCTTACTTTTATCGGTCACATGAAAAACGACCACTTCATGTTTTCGGTATTTTAAATGTTGCAATGCAGAAAAAAAGTGTTCGTCTTCTGTCTCATTTTCAAAAAGATCACTGAAGATGATGACCAGTGATCGCTGATGGATGATTTCGGCCACCTGGTTCAGGGCATTGGCTGCTGCGGTTTGTTTGAGTGCCTCGGTATTCACCAACAACTCTTCGAGCGTATTCATCACCAGTTTTTGCTGCATGGGATTGGATTTAGCTGGCAAGTGACGTGTAATTTCCTGATTAAAGAAGGTCAGGCCTACGGCATCCCGCTGCTGTTTCAACAATTCGCAAAGGGCCGCGGCGGCATGAACGCTAAAATTAATTTTATTATTTTCCTGTCCTTTGGGGAATTGCATGCTCGAGCTAGTATCAAGCACAATCTGACAGCGCAGATTTGTTTCTTCTTCATACCGTTTAACAAATAGTTTTTCGGTGCGCGCAAACAGTTTCCAGTCAATGTGGCGGGTACTTTCGCCGGTATTGTAGATACGATGTTCAGCAAATTCTACAGAAAAGCCATGAAATGGACTCTTATGGAGACCCGTAATAAAGCCCTCGACCACTTTTTTAGCTAAAAGCTCCAAGTTCTTAAAACTCTCTGTTTTACTGCGATTGATTGGCATCTCTGAAACAAATATCTGACATTAATACGAGCGGTAACCTGAAAGAATCTATTTTTTTTAAAATTTTTAATTAATTGTGCAAAATTCGAGTTGAATACCCATTTTTCTACTGATGAAAAATCTTTTGGTTTTTTTAGTCAGCTTTTATTTCGCAAAAATCAAGCTCTGTGTGACAGTCAGGAGGGTAATTAGGTGCCACCTGATGCTGTGGCGATTGCACGACGGATTTTCCGGCAGACGAACCACAATTTCTAAAGGTCTAAAGGAACAAATTTTCCAGAGCGTACCGAAGTTTAATCACAAAAGTATGCCTAGACAGCAATGCATCGGTGATGGAATAAAAAACCCATCATTCCCGAGGCACAAAAATGACAAAGAGCTGGATGAAAATGCTGGATTTGCAGAAGCTAAGCAGAAGTTCTAGTCTAAGGCCGTCCTTTGCATTGCGAAAAGCACCAGCAATGCAGAAAACGATTTGCTTTAAGTTGTGTAACTTTGCTATATGAACCGTAGTTACAAAATCATTGTGAAAGGCAGAGTGCAGGGGGTCAATTTTAGGTATAATGCGCAGGCTATTGCCCACAAACTGAACTTGACTGGATTTATCAGGAACCATTTCGATGGCAGTGTTTTGGCCCATGCGGAGGGAGCTGATGAGCAGGTGCAGCGTTTTATTGAATGGTGTAATATTGGACCTCGGCTTGCGGATGTGACTGAGGTTCAGGCAGAAGAACAGGATTTGAAGGGTTATCAGACCTTTGAGATTAAACGCTGATACATTATCAATTTTTAAGAACCTGAAAGGGAAGAGCACCCGATAATATTGTAAATTTACCTCGCATGCGTAAAATTGTATTGACTTTAGTATTGTTTGGATCTTTGATTCACAGCAATGCACAGGAGAATATTGATAAAGTAATTGGTGTGGTTGGAAAATATCCGATTCTCAAAAGTGATCTTCAAAATATGTTTCTAGATGGCGAAAATCAGGGAGCTGATTTTAATCTCTGCAAATCGTTTGAGATGCTAGTCTACCAGAAGCTGCTTGTTGCTCAGGCGGACCGGGATAGTGTGACGGTGACCGATTCAGAAGTGGATACTGAATTAAGCCGTCGTATGGCTTATTTTATTTCGCAATTCGGTAGTGAAGCAAAACTCGAGGAGTTTTACGGTAAGCGCACCAATGTGATTAAGGACGAACTTCGCCCCGAAGTTCAGGACCAGCTGGTTGCAGAAAAAATGAGTGGCAAAATCTCCGGCGAGATAAAATTATCTCCTGCAGAAGTCCGTTTGTTTTATAATTCAATTCCGCAGGATAGTCTGCCGCTTGTTGATTCAGAAGTCGAACTTCAACAATTGGTTAAAAAACCAACGGCCAGCCATCAGTCGCGTCAAGATGCGAAAGAATTCCTTGAGAGTCTACGTCAGCGTGTTCTCAAGGGGGAGAGCATGAGTACCATGGCCCGTCTATATAGTGAAGATCCTGCATCAGCGCGGGAAGGAGGCTTGTACAATAATATAGGCAGGGGACAATTTGACCCGGCCTTTGAAGCCGTCATGTTCCGCTTGAAAAACGGTGAAATAAGTACAATCTTTGAATCCGCCTACGGTTTCCATTTTGTCGAACTTGTGCAAAGAAGGGGAGAGCTGGTAGATGTTCGACACATCCTCATCGTCCCTAAAATTACAAATGATGACTATATGCGGAGTAAAAAACAATTGGATTCTATTTACACAGCTATTACTGCCCTAACCATTAGTTTTGAAGAAGCAGTGAAGAAATTTAGTGATGATTCGGAGACGCGACAAAATGGTGGACTGATGATTAATCCCGCCACCGCCAGTACAAAATTTGACAATGAGGTCTTGAGTCAGATTGATAAAAATCTGATTGCGACACTAAATACAATGAAAGTAGGGGATGTTAGCCGCAGTATGCAATTTGCGGCAGCGGATGGTCATCCCGGTTTTCGCATGTTGCGATTAAAAAATAGAATAGACCCCCACCGTACCAATTTGAAAGACGACTATCAGAAGATAAATCTGATGGCCATGGAAGCAAGAAAAAAAGAGTTAGTGCGGGAGTGGATCAAGCGACGATCGAAAATAACCTATATACGTCTCGATCCCGAATATAAATGTAAATTCGAAAATGACTGGACCATTAGTAATTAGTCCTCTTGCTTCAGAAGAAATACATATACTGGCACTGCCAGTTTATAGGCTGGAGTTTCTACATTGCGGTTAATTCGATTTTTTCCGGTCTAAATTATCAGTCTACTTTTTCTGAGTACATCATTTATTTTGTGATGTTACTGGCCGGACTTTTTATATCCCATGTTTATCGCAGTCTGGTTATTGGTCTCGATATTCTTAGAAAAAAAATACCTTATCAATTACTATTTATTGTTTTTTTCAGCTTTATCAAAGGCGTCCTTTTTTTTCTTATCATTCTCGCCCAGTGGCGACTGATGCGTATTAATCTTTCTAATCTCAACCTGATTAGCAGTTCGGAATACATTCTCAATTTTTCTGGGGTGTTTTGTATGTGGAATGTCATTTATTTTGGCTTCCATTATTTTCAGAATTACCGGCGGGCAGAAATCAACAGTTTACGTTACCTGGCGGCCAGCAGGGAGTCCGAATTAAACCACCTTAAGGCACAACTTAATCCACATTTTATCTTTAATTGTATGAATAGCATTCGGGCGCTGATTGACGAAAACCCCGCGAATGCAAAGGTGGCCATTACCCGCTTGTCTAACTTGTTGCGCAACACGCTGATTCTCGATAAGGACCGCGAAATACCGGTAGAAAAAGAATTACAATTGGTGCGTGATTATCTCGATCTTGAAAAAATACGCTATGAAGAACGACTGAATTTCAATATTGAAATCAGTGAGGAGGCGCTCATTCAATTGCTGCCGCCTTTTTTGATTCAGTCACAGGTTGAAAATGCCATTAAACACGGAATTTCAAGGTTACCGGGTCCGGGGGAAATCCAAATAAGTGTTACAACCGGGTCCGGGGAGCTTCAGATATCGGTCTCCAATACCGGCCATTTAATTTCACAAACTCCCCTGACGGGTGTCGGTTTTAAAAATTCCATCCAGCGTATTGAGCTCTTATATGGAAAAAATGCCGGTATTACCATTCGAGAAGCAGAAGAGTGGGTTATCGTAGAGATTCATTTACCTTTGAGAGTAAAGTCATAAAACGCCGCAAATGAAAGCTATAATTATTGATGACGAGCGTCTTGCTAGGCAAGAATTAAAAACGTTACTCAGTATTCATAAAGAAATTGAAATCATTGCAGAATGCCAGGATGCCAATTCTGCCAAAGAAAAAATCAATGAATTAAAGCCCGACATTATTTTCTGTGATATTCAGATGCCGGGAAAGAGTGGTTTGGAGTTAGTAGAAGAAATATCGGCGACGGTGGATGTGGTATTTATAACTGCGCACGATGAACATGCGATCAAAGCTTTTGAGGTCAATGCCTTTGATTATCTTTTAAAACCGGTTCAACCAGAACGTCTTGCCGAAACTATTAAAAAAC
Organism: Sphingobacterium thalpophilum; assembly: GCA_943325195.2. Taxonomy (GTDB): domain Bacteria; phylum Bacteroidota; class Bacteroidia; order B-17B0; family Aurantibacillaceae; genus Aurantibacillus. Next base: position 17,864 of record CALPON020000015.1, read on the forward strand.
TGTCGGTTAAAGACAGTGCCAACCGTCCAGATAATACAAGTCCCCTGACTGATCAGGACACTGTTTTTATCAAGGATGGGGATAAATGCTGGCTTATCAAACTTGAGGAAATTAGATTGTTTGAAAGTGAGGGCAATTATGTCCGAGTTTATTTTGATACTTTTCGGCCGCTGATTCTCAGGAGTCTGAATAGTTTGGAAACCCGCCTGAATGAAAAACAATTCTTCAGGGCCAGTAGACGACACATGATTAATTTGAGTTATGTTTCCAGCATTGAACCCTGGTTTAATGGGGGTTTAAACGTTAAAATGAAGGATGGTAAAGAGATTGAAATTTCGAGACGCCAGGCTGTTCGTTTAAAGGATCTGATGAGTCTTTAATTTTGTAAATTGCACAATAAATTTGTGAAATGGTCCGTTTCCTGAACGTGAAGAATTGTCTGCTTTTCATCTGCTTTTTCTGTTTTGCCGGCTTGTCTGCGCAAGTAGGTGGCACAAAGGCTTTTCGTTTTCTGGATTTGCCGATGGCTGCTAGGGCTGCGGGTAACGGTGGCAGTACAATGCCTATTTGGGGTGATGATCTTAATCTGATACACAGCAATCCAGGATCGCTGAATTCGGGAATGGTTAATCAGGCGGCTTTCAATTACTGTAATTATCTGAGTGATATTAATTATTACAGTCTGGCTTATGCTTACTCCATGAAAAAGCGCGGCATGACCGCCTTGAGTCTGCAGGCTTTTAATTATGGAGAATTTCAGGGTTATGATGAAGTGGGGACAAAGACAAGTACTTTTAAAGCAAGTGATTTCTCGCTTAACCTACACTACGCAAAAGCACTTTCTGATTCCAGTTTCAATGTAGGCGTGGCGCTGAAAACAATTATTTCGCAATACGATAATTACCAAAGTGTGGGCAATGCCATTGATTTTGGCATCGTCTTCCACCGACCACAAGAGTTGACACTTTCACTTCTGGCGCGGAATGTTGGATGGATGTACACTGCGTATTCAGGGCAAAAGGGACAACAGGAAGCCCTTCCGAATACTGTACAGCTGGGGATTAGCAAGAAAGTGAGTAGGGCGCCTTTTCGCATTTTTGGCGTTTATGATCAGTTATTAAAATGGAATTTGAATTATGTGAGTCCCATCGATACTGGAGGACAAAGAAATTCTTTCAGCAGCGCCGCAATCCCCGATTCATCAGGTTTTCAGCGTTTTTCAAAGCGGGCGGGTACCTTTACCGATAACCTTTTCAGACACTTGACCTTGGGCACAGAGGTGGTTTTATCTAAGAATTTTAATTTGCGCATCGCGTACAATTACCGACGCCAGAAAGAATACACCTTATCAGAAAAACGGGGAGCCAGTGCAATCAGTTTCGGATTTAATCTCAAAATTAAAAGCTTTGCATTTTCTTATGCGTTTTCAAAGATGTCCATTCCCGGCAGTTCGCATATGATCGGACTGACCTTTGGGTGGTAATCGGTTCACTAGGTTTTGTATCTTTAACCATCATGAAGTTTTTGTTAGGCAGTCTGGGTTTCGTATTGTTCTTCTCATCCTGTCTGCATTTAGGAGTTAATTTAAATCACCATACACCAAAGAAAGCTGCAAAGACACCGGCTTTTACCCGCAAAGACTCTTTGCTAGGCGCAAGCTACAGCCGTCGTACTTGTTTTGATGTGCACCATTATGGGCTTAATCTTTCTATTGATCCGCTCAATAAAACAATAGCAGGACAGGTGAAGACTTCTTTTTGGTTACTGGAACCCGTGGATCAGATTCAATTGGACCTGGATCCCGTCCTTACGATTGACTCTATTAGTGATGGCAATAGGCCTCTGAATTTTCAGCGTGAAGGTACTGCGGTAATAATTGCTTTATTATCGCAGGAAAAAGCACAGGCCCTCACCATTTATTATCACGGTGCTCCTCATATTGCCAGGCGCGCGCCATGGGATGGCGGATTGATTTGGAAAAAAGATAAAGATGGAAATCCATGGGCCGGTGTGGCCTGTGAAGGAGATGGGGCCCAGCTCTGGCTGCCTGTTAAGATGCTACTGGCAGATGAGCCAGACAGTGCGGATTTGCAATTTACCGTCCCCAAAGGCCTCTCTGTGGTTTCAAATGGCGTGCTGGTGGACAAGCGATCGGATGATAAGACTAGCAGCTTTCATTGGAAAACGCGCTATCCAATCAATGTCTACAATCTCACTTTTTATCTTGGAAATTATCAGTTACAGGAACGTGATTATCTCAGTAGTTCAGGTAAACGGCTTCAACAACAATTCTGGGTTTTGCCTCAACATGCCACTTCAGTGCCGAGGGTATTTCAGTATACGGATACTCTGCTGAATTTTTATGAAAAATTGTATGGGGATTATCCCTGGCAGGGGGAGACTTATAAATTAATTGAAAGTCCCTACGAGGGAATGGAGCACCAGACGGCCATTGCCTATGGAAGTGGTTTTGAACAAGCCATCAACCCGAAGTTTAATTATATTCTTGTGCATGAAACGGCACATGAATGGTGGGGCAATTCCGTTTCCGTTTCTGATTTTTCTGAGGTATGGATTCATGAAGGTTTCGCTACCTATACTGAAGCGCTGTACAACGAATACAAGTGGGGCCGAGAAAGTTATCTGCAGTACATGAACGGGATTTATTACAGTATACTCAATAGAAAACCGGTTATCGGCCCAGACCAGGTCCATTACTGGGACTATAAAGATGGGGATGTTTATATGAAGGGCGCCGCGGCTTTACATGCTCTACGCTGTGTGTTGTCGGACGATCCCTTGTTTTTTAAACTACTACGTGAATTTTATCAGCAACATAAAATGGGACAGGCTACCACGCAGCAGTTCATTGAATTGAGCAATACCATGAGTGGCAGAAAACTGAATTTTGTTTTTGATCAGTACCTTTATCAGCGCTCCTCCCCGAAGCTGGTTTGGACCATCTCTGCCATTAATGATTCAAATGAGGTAGACTTTCTATATCGCTTTGAAAATATAGTTCCCGGGTTTGCTGTGCCAATAGAAATTAAAGTAGGGGAGAAGGCATTCACGATTTATCCCGATCGGACCAACCAGCTCCTTCGTCTGCCGGCTGGCAGTAAAGACCTTCTACAGATAAATGTTCAGCGCATTTATTTGCAGAAGGTTCATTTGAAATTAAACAAATTTAAAAAATCCTGATTTACATTCGGGCTACCGCCTGAATGATATCGTGTTTGGTGATGATGTGCACATTACCACCCATGTCGCGGAGTAGAACAGCGTTATTATCGCGTGTAATCAATTTGCTAACTTCTTCAATTGGTGCTTTTTCTCCGACCACGGGAAAAGCAGCTTGCATTACGGAGCGGACTTCTTGGTTTTTCACCTCGCCATTTTCAAGTACTTTTGTGAAAAGAAAAGCATCACTCAGGGAGCCGGTAAATTCATTTCCGCTTTTGACGGGGATTTGAGAAATATTGTATTTTTTCATCAGGTCCCAGGCCTCACTCACTGTTGCACCTTCTTCAACGGTAACTAGTTTCATGTTTTTATGGCTGGCCACAAGATCAATGGCTTTTGGTTTAGAAATCTCAAGAAAATGGCGATCGCGCATCCAGTCGTCATTAAACATTTTACCAAGGTAGCGCGTGCCATGGTCATGGAAAATAACCACCACCACATCACCTTGTTTGAATTTAGACTTCAACTGCATCAAACCGGCCATCGCCGAACCAGCGCTGTTTCCAGCAAAAATACCTTCTTCACGTGGAATCCGGCGGGTCATCACGGCGGCATCTTTATCCGTCACTTTTTCAAAAAGATTAATCAGACTAAAGTCTACATTGGCTGGTAAAAAATCTTCGCCAATTCCTTCTGTGATGTAGGGATAAATTTCATTCTTATCCATAATTCCTGTCTCTTTATATTTCTTGAAGACCGAACCATAGGTGTCGATGCCATAAATCTGTATCGACGGATTTTTTTCTTTTAAGTAGCGGGCGGTACCTGAAATCGTGCCGCCTGTGCCTACACCAGCAATCAGGTGCGTGACCTTTCCGTCGGTTTGATCCCAAATCTCTGGTCCAGTTTGTTCGTAATGCGCTTGTGCGTTACTCAGGTTATCGTATTGATTTGGTTTCCAGCTGTTAGGAATTTCGTTCACGAGGCGTGAGGAAACGGAATAATAGGAACGGGGATCTTCCGGATCAACATCCGTAGGGCAGACGATGACTTCCGCACCAAAGGCTCGGAGAGCATCCACTTTTTCTTTACTCTGTTTGTCTGTTGTCGTAAAAATACATTTATAACCTTTGATGACAGCTGCAATTGCTAGTCCCATTCCAGTGTTGCCGCTGGTCCCTTCAATAATAGTACCGCCCGGTTTGAGACGACCATCTTTTTCAGCATCTTCAATCATTTTAACCGCCATTCGATCTTTGATAGAGTTTCCGGGATTAAACGTTTCGACCTTTGCATACACCTCGCAGGGCAGATCTTTTGTAATTTTATTTAATTTAACCAAGGGCGTATTCCCAATGGTCTCTAAGATAGTTTGACAGACTTTCATAATTATTTAGTTAATTCTCCCTGGAGATCTTCTTGAAGGTATTTTTCAATTTGTTTTACAGACAACTTTCGACCCAGTAGCGACATTAATTTAGTCACTGCACTTTCAAAAGTCATATCCGCGCCACTGATGACACCAATTTTTTTCAGTTGACTACTTGTTTCGTACATCCCCTGAATCACTTTACCCTCCTGACACTGGGTGATATTTAGGATGATGACTTTCCGACTGATTGTTTCTCGCAAGGCTTCGATGAACCACTCTTCTGTGCTGGCGTTACCTGCACCAAACGTTTCCAGTATTACCGCTTTAATTCCCGGTGTATTTAAAATAGCAGAGGTGATTTTTTTACTAATTCCAGGAAAAAGTTTCAAAACAGTGATGTCATTTTCCAGATTATCCTGCAATTGTAATTTCCCTTTTCCAGGCAGCCGAATGGCGGAAGGATGGTAGGTAATGGTCACACCTGCTTCAGCCAGTGCCGGATAATTGGGTGAGCGGAAGGCATCAAAGTGCTGGCTGTTGTACTTAAATGTGCGGTTACCACGATACAGTTTATATTCAAAATAAATGCACACTTCTGGCACTCGGGCTTGATTTTTATACCTGGCCGCAGCAATTTCAATGGCGGTAATTAGATTTTCTTTCCCATCTGTCCGAATCACGCCAATGGGCAATTGAGAGCCGGTCAGCACCACTGGTTTACGGAGATTGCCAAGCATAAAACTCAGGGCACTGGCTGTAAAACTCATGGTATCGCTGCCGTGAAGAATCACAAAGCCATCATACTTTTCATATTGCTCAGCAATCATCCTGGCTAATTTTGTCCAAACCACCGGGTGCATATTACTGGAGTCAATTGGTTCGTTGAAGGACAAAGAAGAGAGGCGGACATCGATCTTAGTGAGTTCAGGAATCTGACTCGTTAGTGCTTTAAAATCAAATGGCCTTAGCTCTCCGCTGCGCGCATCTTCAATCATACCAATGGTACCACCAGTGTAGATAAGAAGAACGGATGCGCTGGCACCTTTTTTTTTCATAATAGTCTTTCCCTCTGAAAAAGAATGCAAGACCGGTTTGGCCCTGCATTCATTTCTGTTGCTATGCCTTTTCTTTAGAAAGGAAGATCGTCGTTATCGGTTGAGTTCGCTGTAAAAACTGGTCCACTATCAGCAGAACTAGAGGACTGAGTAGATTGTGAAGCAGCAGGCGCTGCCGCGGAAGCACTTCCAGTGCGCTCAATTCTCCAAGCTTCCAGGGTATTAAAATAACGAATGCCTTGAGGACCATTCCATTCGCGGCCACGCAGGTTGAATTGAACGCGGATTTCGTCCCCATCACCAAACTGATCCAGCATGCTGCATTTATCCTGTGTTACTTGAAAACTAACGTGTTGTGGATAGGGTGTGTTTGCTTCTGTAGTGAGAATGAACTCACGTTTTTGAAAACGATCGCTTACTTTTTGCGTTTCGAATTTCGATTTCAGGTTTCCGATTACTTCCATGATATATAGTTTAATTGTTTACTCTTCTGGTGACGCCATAACCTGCGCCAATGTTCTAATTTGCGGCAAATCTCGGCGATTTACGCCGCTAGTTTGAAACAATTTATTCACAGCCACAATTAGGCTTGGCTGCTCCGTTTTTCCTTCAGTCCAGCAACACCTGCCAAGCAGCTGCAACCATGTTTTCCGAAAGTAATTCCTGAGCTTTGCGGTGTTTTTCTTCTTCGCTCAGTTTTTCAGCTGCAGTGGCTGTATTCGAAATCTTTTCCGGAATGTGCTCCACACTGGCCAGCAATCCCAAATTATTACCATTGAGAATGTGACTGTTGCGAATTGCCGTTGGCAACTGATCAATGCCGATACCAATGCTGGTAATGGGTTTTTGTACTTCAAAGAGTGCCGGACCGGTGGCGCGCACATACCAGTTATCGCCCATCCTGGCTACCAGATCGATTTTTCTGGTGTCAATCTGTTGCTCGGCATTCAGCACCGATTCCGAAATATGAATCCGCACAATCTCGCAGATGACCAGGTTTCCAGCACCACCATTGTTTCCCAATTCCTTTATTTCAATGACTTTACATTCCAGTTGTACCGGACTTTCCTTGACCCTCGGAGGACGCACCAGTTCAGAAGCAAGCGGCGTAAAGGCTGCCTTTTCAAATTCATTGACTCCCCTAGGAAATGGACTGCTAGCGAGACTCATTTGTTGAACCATCTCGTAATTCACCATATTAATTACACATTCCGGCACTTCCCGCACGTTCAGCAGCGTATCTTTCGGCGCACCCGTTCTACCACTATAGGCCGGCGAAAAAACAGCTATTGGCGGATTACTGGAGAATAAATTAAAAAACGAGAAAGGGGCAAGGTTGGGATTTCCTGCTGCATCTACCGTGCTTGCAAAACAAATAGGCCGGGGTGCAATGGCGTTCTGTAAATATTTCTGAAGTACCTGCACGCTCAGGTCTTTAGGATTAATCGATAACATGGTACAAAGATAAGAATTTCAGTCGGGTGCTTTGTAGTAATAACTCAGGATTACGATTTTTTAGTAACCAGCCATTGTAGGTGCAAAAAGGTTGCTAGGACAGGTTTGTTGGCCTGCAAACCATCTGGCAGACCACTAAAATGAATGCTTCGAACAGTGACGCTATGAATTAAAAATGTTGTTTCAAAATTTCACCTGCAGTCGGACATTGACTTGGCGATTGGTCAAATAATTTGGTATCGCATACTTGTTACCTGTTACATCCGTCACCCAGGTGTAGCTGACCGTGTTCTGAATCTGAAGAAGGTTAAAGACTTCCAGATACAGCCACATCTCGCTTAAGCCCTTAAAGAAGTTTTTCTTGCTCTTGTCCCGGTCCGGTTTTAATGCATTATACGCCAGACCTGCGTCCGCTCGCCGGTATGGGGGCATGCGAAGTAATTGTGTCCAGCGCTGATGGGTGGGGGGGCCAAACGGTAGGCCGCTGCCAAACTGCAGATTGAGGTTAAACTTAATAGCAGGAAAGGCAGGTAAATGATCCTGAAAAAACAGGCCGAAGGTTACCATTTGATCGGTTGGACGGGGGATGTAGCCTGGATCTATTTTCACACTATCCACACGTTTCTGATCGAAGGTGATGCCTCTGATAATTTTCTCACCCCCCTTATTGTAATACACGTAATGAATATTATCTTTCGAGTATTCGTAGGTTCTCAGCACACCAATCGTTGCCCAGCTTTCCACACCCTTTATAAATTCTCCATTAATCCTCACATCCGCCCCGGTAGCATAAGCGCGGGTATTGTTATTGGCAAAATAGCGGATGCGGACATTGTCAATCTCATAAGGAATAACGCTAGTCAGGTCTTTCCAATACGCGGCCATAATCAGTTTGAAGGGACGTTTCCACATGTTAAAGTTGTAATCCGATGTCAACACCGTGTGGATGGAACGCTGCGCTTTGACGGTTGTGTTTAAAGTGCCGTCTATCTTCCTTAACTCTCTGTAAAACGGTGGCTGATAATAAAAACCACCGCTAAGTTTAAAGAGCCAGTCACGTTTCCAATTGGGCTGGTAGGCAATGGTGACACGGGGAGAAATAACCACCTGATCGTTCACGGTCCAGTAATTACCGCGAATACCAGCCGTGATTTTTAAATGAGAGGTGTCCTTCAACACGGCATTCAGGTTGTATTGAAAATAGGCTTGGGAGCGGCCGCTGGCGAGACCCACGCGGGTTTTATAGACATCGGTCAGTATGATTTCATCTGGACTGTAGGGTACATTAAATCCAGCGGAGTCCACCGTTTTCCATTCGCTCAGGCGGTCATGAATTGTTTCAAATTGCTGACGGGCACCCCATAGAAATTCATTATTTCTGTTGATCAGGTGTAGGCCTTTGTGTTCAAAGTTCACCACAGATGCCTGCAGGTAATTGCGTCCATTGTTTAAGAATGTCCCCACACCCCTGTTAAAGGCTACCTGGCCAAAATTAGGCTTTCCTAAATCTGCTTCCAGTTGATCAATGAAGTATTGCCCCTGCACCGTATATATTTCCTGTTCATTGGCGCGGTAGGCTGAGCTGATGAATTTTAAACGGGTCCGCTGACTGTGTTTATAGGTCGCCGAAAGCCCCGCCATATAGGTGGTATATTCCATCAGCTCTTGGCCGTCAAAATAAACCGTAAAGCGTAGGGCATCTTTCACGGTGCCGAAATCGGTGGTTCTGTTGGCCGGAATAACCAGGTATTTATTATTATTAATGTTTCCTAGAAATTCAAGTTTCAGTTTAGGGTTAATCTCAAAGGTCAGGAAACTTTGAATATCGGCAGCACTTGGCCTGTATTCTCCTTTTGTATCAAGGCCGCGCAAAAGGTAGATATTGGTACGGTATCTGGCGCCAATACTCCAGGCCACGAGGCGGTTATTGCTCACACCTTCTACCTGCGCATTGCCGCCTAGAAAGGAAGCGCTGGCAGAACCCCCAAAACGCAGCGGCTTTCGATAAGTAATATCAAGCACACTGCTCAGTTTATCGCCATAGCGGGCTTCAAAACCCCCGGCTGAGAAACTGATGTTCTGCACCATATTGGGATTTGCAAAACTAAGTCCCTCCTGCTGTCCGCTGCGAACCAAAAAAGGGCGGTACACTTCAATATCATTCACGTAGACGAGGTTCTCGTCGTAATTTCCACCTCTCACACTGTAGCCACTGCTTAACTCATTATTTGAACTGACGCCCATCTGGGTTTTAATGATGTCTTCTACATTTTGTCCGACAGTTGGCAGATGTTTTAAGATCTTACTATCCAGCACGACAATTTCTTCACCTCTTTTCCGAAAATCGATAACGTCTACGCTTTTAAGATCATTTTTAAATTCGAGCTGAACGGAATGCTGAATGAGCTGCCCGTCTACCGCAATCACGGTGTAGGTTTGAGGGTTGTGACTGATATCGAAATAAACGAGGGTCTGAATTTTACCACTTTCAATTTCAATGGTGTAAGAACCGTCCTCTGCGCTATAAACAAGCACGGTTGGTTTTTCACGAATCGCAATATTTACTCTGTCCAGTGCTTTGCCATCAGTGCCTTTTACGGTGCCACGCACAAAGGCCGTCTGCGAAAAGCTATTTCCGGCGGTTAAAAAAATGCAGACGGTCCATAGCACGCAGAGTAAATACGGACCGATTGTCGTTCGCAGTCTGCTCATAATCGTATGTTTCCTAATCCACTCATCAATTGCTCACGCTTACTCGTTAACGAAGATATCGTCTTATTATTACGCTTTTATATCACTCTTTAATCCGACCTTTATTGTTATTTAAAACCTCGTGATAGGTTTGCATAAAGGCTTTGTAGTCCCGAAACTGCGCCTCATCCAAAGTCGGATAACGGCCCAGTAACTGCGCTTGTGTTGCACTATCTCTTTTAAAATTATAGGCTTCCCGCATATTAGGACCTGTAAAGGCATAGACCATGGAATCACTTAAAGCAAAGACAGAACCATTGGCAAATAAATAATCATGACCGCGTCTGGTATCCCGGTAGCTTTCACCGAAGGCAAAGAATTTTTTTTCATAGCCAAGATAGTTTAAAATGCTGGGCAGGATGTCTACTTGTGAAAAAGAGAGACTATCGCGGCCTTTGAGTGAATCGTCAGCTTTGTAAAAGAGAACTGGTATACTCGCAAGTCCCGCCACATGGGTATAAAAAGGGTGATCGGAGATACCTGTATGATCTGCCACCAAAACAAACAGTGTGTTTTTAAACCATGCTTGTTGTTTAGCGGATTCAAAAAATAGACGCAGGGAATGATCGGCGTATCCTATGGATTCTGAATTCTCAAGTGCTGTCTTTCTGAAACGACCTTTGTATTTGTCCGGGAAAATATAAGGATGATGGGAACTTAAAGTGAAAATAGCCGTGTGAAATGGTTGCTTCATGGCTGACATTTTTTTTACAGAGAACTGCAAAAAAGGTTCGTCCTGGATTCCCCAGAAGCCATCAAAGTCTTGATCATTTGCATATTCATTTTTTCCATAATAGTTCTGATAGCCCGCCAGTGCGGCCCAGTCGTCAAAGTTCATGGTGCCATTTATTCCTCCATGAAAAAAGGCACTTTCATAACCTTCTTCCCCTAGTAGCGTGGCAAGGGAACTCTGCTGATTGTTGGCATATAGCGAATTAATAAAGGGATTAGGCATCAGGGAAGGAAGTGAACTTAAAATCGCGGGAATGCCTTCAATAGACTTTGTGCCATTACTAAAGGCATTGGTAAACACCAGTCCATAATTCATTAAACTGTCCAGAAAAGGTGTAACCGAAAGCGCATTCCCGATGCCTGTATATTCTTTCCCAAAACTTTCAAGAATAAGTACAACCACATTATCCTTTTTCTTTTGTGTTGAAGGGTATTGATGGAATGGCGAGTAGAGCCGCTCTAATTCAGCCTGCTCATAATAATTTAAGACAGCGAGTGTTTTTTGCTCAAAGGATTTAATAAGGGTAAAAGGCGTGTTTAGTACCAGTGGAATTTCATCCATTTTAGTCATGCTGCCTGCATTGACCACATCAATCGGCACACGTTGCGTACCGCCTCTGATTCCCAGCGTGGCAAGGGTAAGGATGAGGAGGAAAATAAACCAGTTAAGGATAGGAATTTGCTTGGGAAAAGAATTCGGGTGGGCTCTGATGGAACGATAAGCACTTTTTAGGCCCAGGACCAGCATAATTAAAAGGAGGAATAACCACCAGAAATCGCGGAGGAATTGTGGGAGGAGTTGCGATAAATCCGTTTGTCCGCCCACCTGCTGAAACAATTCCGAAGTACTTCTTTTTTTAATAAAGGGATAATAAACCACATCAATCAGATTAAAAATCAGAAAGATGGTATTGGTTATCATGTAAAGCCAGAAGAGAAATTTCTGATAGAAAGGCCGCCAGAAAAGCGCCAGTGGCAAAGCAGACAGCAAGATAAACAGGCTGTTGGAAACGGCAATACTAAAGGTGTCAAACCGAAGGCCAGCAAAGCAATCCCATAAAAACGCAAGTAGGCCCACCTCAGAGAAAAGTGATTTATTGGCGAGAAAAAAAAGCAGTCTACCAATGAAATACAGAAGATATAGGAGGACAATCCGCCTGAATAAAAGACTTAGCTGCTGTTTATACGAGAATTTAAAATGCTCCAGGGGACTCTTTTTTAATTTTACGCAAAATACGGCAATTGTCTTGATTACTCAATACTTGTGGGGACAAGTTGGCTGATTTTCAAAGTTTTATTTAATTATATTAAAAGGTTCAGCAAAATTCAGCAATTTCGCTGTTGGTGCACTACCGCAGCGAAGATATCCGTCCGATTTTAAAAAAATTCTGGGGCTATGACCAGTTCAGGCCTATGCAGGAGGACATTATTTTGTCCGCTTTGCAGGGGGTCGATACGCTGGCTTTATTACCAACCGGTGGTGGGAAATCTATTTGTTTTCAGGTGCCCGGACTTTTACTGGGCGGTACTACGCTGGTGGTTTCTCCGCTGGTGGCATTAATGAATGATCAGGTACAAAACCTTAAGAAACGGGGTATTTCTGCGGTAGCTATTTCAGCTGCCATGCAATTTAAAGAAATTGAGATTGCATTGGATAATGCTGCACGGGGTCACGTGCAGTTTTTGTATGTGTCTCCTGAACGCCTCCAAAATGAGGTATTCAGGCAAAAAATCGGCCACTTGCCGGTAACACTCATTGCAGTGGATGAGGCCCATTGCATCAGTCAGTGGGGTTATGATTTTCGTCCTAGTTATTTAGTGATTAAGGAAATTCGTCAGTACTTTCCTGGAGTGGCTATTCTGGCGCTGACCGCCAGTGCAAACGCGCCCGTGATTGAAGATATTCAGTTACAGCTGCAGTTTTCCAAGCAGAGGGTCTTCCGGCAATCCTTCGAGCGGCGAAATCTCCGCTATGTGGTGCAGAAAGAAGAAAATAAAATTGAACGCCTTTTGAAGATTATCCGAAATCTGGGCGGCACGGGATTGGTTTATCTGCGCAACCGAAAGAGAACCGAAGAACTGGCGCGTTTCTTAAAACAGAAAGGGGTTTCCAGTGAAGCTTACCATGCCGGTTTAAAATATGATCAGCGCCAAGAAATACAGCAGGATTGGATCAACAACAAGACACAAGTCATTTGTGCCACCAATGCTTTCGGAATGGGTATCGATAAGCCGGATGTGCGTTTCGTGGTACATTTAGATTTACCAGAAAGTTTAGAAGCTTATTTTCAGGAAGCGGGGAGGGCCGGCAGAGATGGAAAAATCGCCTATTCGACTGTTCTCTTCACAGCTGCAGATGTCCAGAAATTGGAGGATGATTTTGTTTCTGGTTTTCCTGAGCTCGCTGAAATCAAACGCTCCTATCAGGCCATCTGCAACTATTTTCAAATAGCGGTAGGGGCAGGAGAAGGCACCCTGGTGGAGCTGGACATGGACAGGATTTGTAAGAGTTATAATCTGAATGCCCGCATTGTATACAGCAGTCTGCGTTTTCTTGAAAAAGAGAATTACATGTCCCTGTTGGAAGCGGGTATTGAACCTTCCAAACTAATGTTTCTTTTTAACAAAGAACAATTATATGAATTTGAATTAAAACAACCGAAATATGAACCCTTAATCAAAACCCTACTACGCAGTTATGGTGGTTTGTTCGACTCGTTTGTAGCCATAACGGAAAGGGATTTGGCCTATCGTGTAAAAAATTCAGTGGCCAATGTTGTCTCGTATCTCGAATTCCTCCATCAGCAAGGGATACTGGATTATCGTCCCCAGACGGAATTGCCACGCCTCTTTTTTACCATGAGTCGCATGGATGCTAGGTATCTGGAACTTAGTCCTCAAAACTATGCACTGCTCAAAGAACGTCAGCGCCAACGCATTGATTCTGTTATCGCCTACACAAACAACGAACACCTTTGCCGGCAATCTCAATTACTGGCCTATTTTGATGAACAAAATTTCACGGATTGCGGGCATTGTGATGTCTGCATTGCCAAACGCCCCAAAAATTATCAGGTGATTCGCAATAAAATGCTGTCCCACTTTAAGCAACAGTCCATGAGCCTGGAACAGCTTAAAGAACTGTTCAGCGACACCAATGATGAACTGTGGATAAAAGTAGTTAATGAACTGGTAGAAGAAGATTTGATTTATATGAATGGCGCCCTTTATAGTTACCGTGTCAGACAGGTCTGATTATTCTATCAAGACACGCTGCACTGTGCAGCCATTTAAGCCTTCAATTTTTAGGAAATATAGTCCCGGGCTCACGGTTTCTGGCACCTTTATAGTCTCACCCGCATGTGTTCGTATTTTTAAAATAACCCGTCCCTCACCACTCATCAGCGAAAGTTCTGTTGGCTCATCCAGATGCCTGATAACAAGTTCATGACTCACGGGATTTACAATTTGTGGAACTTCTTTATTTTGCCCTTGGTTTAATCCAAGAAAAAAAGAGGGGCCAGTGGCACCACGATATTCTACGCTACAGTCGTTATAGACTTTTATTTGCCAGGTTCTTCGCATATCGCAGCCATCGCTGCAGCTGCCCCAGCCGTATGAATAATTCAGAAGGATAAAACCTGCATTCAGGCTATCTGTAATGTTTCGCACATCATTATAACCCGTTTCCGGACTGGCAGCAATGGCACCCTGACTGATGTATACGGGCGATTGCGCAGGCAAATTCAGGCAGGTATCGGTATGAAAAAGTATAACGTCACTCAGTGTAGCCTGCAGATAGGTGTATTGCATGTTAAAGCGCTGCATGAGATTATTAATGACGGGACTTGAAGTGGGAGGCACATTGTTATAGAGTTCCTGCATCCATAAAAGTGAAGGCGAGGCTTTAACATTCATGTTATTCATTTCCGGTACTGGATTCGTTCGCACGTTGAGCAGGTTAAAAAGCGAATCATAAACAGGCAAGGCAGTGGCATTGTATACGGCTATCAAGGCATCTTGGTAACGTTGACGGAGGATTGGATTAATTCTCACACTGTCCCTGTATGTCTCCGCAAATTTATATGTATGCCTCAAGGCTAGGCGTGACGCATCTGGGCGGAATAAGTTGCGGATGGAATCGTTGGTCACGCAACTGGAAGGAATGACCTGGGCAGAGGCAACACAACCAATGATCAGGAAGCAAATTAATAATTTATTTTTCATAGGAAGTCACAAAATGGGTCAGGGAAAAATTCGGATTTCACGTGCATTACCGCCCGCTTTATCCGCCCGAATACTCTTATATTCATTAAATATCACACTGTGTCCAATTACCTTTTTGATATGGAGTGTAAAACATAGTTCGCCAGTGGCAAGATTAACTTGTGGCCAGTTAAAAATACGATTATCACAATTTTTATATAAGGTATCTGTCTTTAAGCTGGGCAGATGACAACGGAAAATACCAGCATCATTGGACCAGAAACAAAATTCATCTGTTAGGTCCACACAGAGGTTGTTAAAATGAACTTTTCCCGTTTTTGCATTAAATGGCCCACTAATGAGCGGCCGTTCTACCTGAGTAGCGGTGTTACGCTGCACAAGGGTGGCGAGACTTCCGGTGGTCTGGCAATAGATTAATTGATCTGATTGATGAAATGCTGCAAATTGCGGTATATCTGCGGGAAACATGACTACGACCATGTTCCCTTCTTGATTGACCTTTACAAGTTGAGAGCCCACGTTTTGATTGGCTTCCTTGAAGTAATAGAATCCTTTACCTTGATAATCCCATTGAGGCGCCAAACTTTTGAAATCGCTCGTGAGCTGACTAAGAGAATCACCGTTGACTTTTATTTTTAGTATGTTATTATCGATGGTGCTGAATACAATCCACCCCTTATTGCTAAGAGAGGGGAGGAAAAAGCCACCATTTCCTAAGAACCTTTTTGTACCGCTGACGACATCCAGATTATAGAAGGGTGAAAATCCGGTGATTGAGCCGGCAGTCATATAAATAATCTGATCAGGATTTTGCGGATTAAACGTGTAGGCTTGAATATTTTTTTCTTCATCGGCAGTGGAATCTTGCCATCCGAAAGGCTTTGGTTCAGGAGGCAACACCCCGCAGTCGGGAATAAAGGAGGGGGGAATAGGCTGTGTGACTATTGGAGGTTCTGGTACTGGCTCATCTGTTTTTTTACGGCAAGCCATCAACAGCGAGACAAGAACGACCAACAATAAACCTGCGCGTGGTAACATGGTCCTTAAAGGTACAAAAAAAGGTGTTTTCGAAATAATTTATTGCGAATTTATGCGAACTGATTAGTTTGAAAAGATCCATTTCAGTGCAGGTGTCAGCCATTCGTTGCGGGGGGTATAAAAAAATCCATGATGCAGTCCGGTATTTAAGGCAAGTTCTCTGAATTCGCTGATTGCCGCAGAATCTTTTTCATTTGGCAGATGGCAGGCACCGCAACTATCCGACTTTTCGTAAATGGATAGGATTTTTCCACTGTAATTCAGGTCCGTCGACCCGCAGCAGCCGGCCAGCCAAACATAGCGAATTTCGGGATTTTTAAGCAGGGCTGAGCAAGCCATTGCAATCGCAGCCCCTTTTGATGCGCCTATCAGAGTAATATCCCGCGCCGGCACACCTGCAAGGAGCAGCTGGCGGATTTCGAGACAGATTTTTTGTGCATAATCCGCCACTTCAGTTGTGGCTGGACGCAGCTCGCTGTGCACCCGCAAACCGCGCCCAGAAAGAGAGTCGAGAATCGCCTGGTAAAGGTAGGGACCATAACCATTGGTGGTTTCAATAGCATTGGCACCCTGTAATTCGGTAATACGACCATGTAGATAAAATACATGTTTCTGGGCTGAAAGCTGCAGCGTAAAGCAGAAAATTAGGAGTAAGAAGGACTTCATCCAGATGAAGTTACCAAAAAAAGATTACTGATAGCCTTTTTCCCACTTTTCAGAATGCTGCTGGCAAAGCTTTTTTGCGGGTTTTCCCTCTCAAAAGAAAATTAAGGCCCCTTTAATTTACTCTTTTGGGATAAATGTTAACTTAGTGCTGCACACACAAGCACAAATAGACAATGTCAGAGCAGGAAAAGATTAAATGTCTTCAGGAGCATATTCAGCTCCTGATGGATGAAATATCGACCATCGACCTTAAAAGCCCGCGATTATCAGCTGAAGATTACCTCTTAGAAAAACGCCGTCTTCAGTCTCTAAAAAATTTACGCGCTATTGCGCGGAATGAATTGAATTCTTTGTTACATCAGTACCGTTTCACGCTGAGTGGAAAAATAACCGGTTCAAAAGGTGATGTTTATGAACGGGTTGTCCGCACCCGCGTTTTTAGTGATATTGATTGTATGATTGTTTCTCCGGCAACCATCAAAAGCAGTCCAGATGTCTCTCAGCCATTAATCGATATAATTAAAAGAGATTACTCTACTTATTTTCTAGAGGGAAAATTTGAGATTAAACGCATCAAGAAAATTCGCTAAATCGTGGTTAGTATCGGAAAACTGAGTTTAAATTCAGTTCCGACTAATGGGGTGGATTCGACAGTGATTTTTCCTTCATGCATCTTGACGATTTTTTTAGTTAAAGCGAGTCCAATTCCATGTCCCTTGACTTCGGCCGTATTGTTGGCTCTGTAAAAGGGTTCAAAAATTAACAGCATTTCTTGTTCTGTCATACCCAATCCCTTATCATTAAAGGAAACTAATAATTCATTCTTACTGAGTTGAAAATTAATCCAGCAGGAATTATCTGAACTGAATTTGCAGGCATTATCAATCAGATTATTAAAAGCGACCTTTAATAGGGCGTCATTTCCTTTAATAATAAGTTGCCTTTCATCTGCCGGAAGATTTCCAAAGGCCAGGATGACATGGCAGGTGGGATTGGATGTCTGAAACTGATCGCGTGAAGACCAGAGGACGTCATCGAGACGAATATCGGAAAGCTGAATTTCCCCTTCATAACTTAAGCGGGCATACTCAATGAGATCGAGCGTGGTTCTGTTGAGCCGGCGAATATCTTCGATCAGAGACTGCAGAATCAGTTTATATTCTTCCTTACTTCTGTCGCTGAGCATCAACACTTGTAACTGAGACGTGATGGAGGTCAGAGGATTTTTTAGCTCATGGGAAGCACCGCTTACAAAAAGACGCTGCATCTTTACCGATTGCTCCACTTTTTCCAGCATCAGGTTAAAGGTATCAATCAAACGGCCGATCTCATCCTTATTGGAACTCGTGGTCAGCCGCTGGTTTAGATTTTCCACATTAATATCTTCCACATTATTGATGACATTGGATAAAGGTTTGAGTGCGCGACCCGAATAAACCCAACCTGCAAAGGCAACAATGGAAATAATTAGCAGAAAAAGAAGCACCATGGTGGTGCGCAGATTATTCAGTTTACTGAAACCATACTTATCAAATGCACAGGTAAAGATGACCAGATTTTGATTGTTATGTCGGTAGGATAGACCCAGAATTTCAAATGGCCCTTCGGAATAATTTTTCCTGCCTTTGAGCCGGACTTCCGCAACCATCTGCGAGCTGATACGGACAAGATTGGAATCGATGTTTTTGTATAAGAGTGAATCCCGGCCTCCAAAAATTTTTATGTTTTCGCGTTGAAGTTTATCTTTCTGACCGCGGTAAAAAAGAATGAGCAGGGCAGGGTCCAGTTTTTTGTCATTCAGGAACATAGCCAGCGTGGCATTCGCTTTACTTTCGAGACGCTGATAGAATTCGTTGTGCCGGTATACACTGGAAGAGTAATAAATAATGCCAAAGCTGAGAGCAATAATTAGGCTTACTACAATAATAAATTGAAGGGTAAGTCTTGTTCTGATTTGCATACTATTTTTCTTCTCTGAAAATATAGCCCATTCCCTTTTTTGTGTGAATGACCTTGGTTTTAAAATCTTTATCGATACGGTTTCGCAAATAGCTCACGTATACCTCAATGATGTTAGTGCCCGTATCAAAATTTACGTCCCATACTTTTTCGGCAATTTCTTCTTTACTGATCACCCTTCCTGCATTGCGCATG
>CALPON020000016.1 GCA_943325195.2 Sphingobacterium thalpophilum
AGGTGGAAACACTGACCAGCTACGATACCCTTGTGAAGGCTGCGCTCGAAAAAGAATACATTGATGAAAAGGATCTGAAGAGTCTGCAAGACTGGCGGACCAATCCGGCTGCTTGGAGTGAAGCTTTTAATACGCAATAAAATGAAGAAAATTCTTTCGGCGCTGGTCCTTCTGCTGTCTTTCTTAGGTCAAGCGCAGGATAATCTGAGTACCCGTCCCTTTATCGAAATCAGCGGCACATCAGAGACCTTTGTGGTACCAGATGAAATCTATCTGCAAATCACGTTGTTGGAACGAATGGAGGGAAAGGAAAAAATTACAATCGAGCGTCAGGAAAATGATTTGAAAAAAAATCTGAAAGAAATTGGGATTGATTTGTCAAACCTGAGTCTAAGCAGTGCAAATGCTGATTATAAAAGCATCCGCAGAAAAGAAAAAGACGTTCTCATTTCTAAACGCTATCAGCTGAAATTAGCAACGACGGATCAGCTGGCAAAGGTTTATGAGCGTCTGGATAAACTAAATGCAGATGATGCTTCTGTTCAGCGGGTGGCTAATTCAAAAATCGCTGATTTCCAGAAAGAAAACAGAATTAAAGCGCTGAGGGCTGCGAAAGAAAAAGCAGATTATCTGCTTAACGCGATCGGTCAGCAGGCTGGAACGGCCTTATTTATTCAAGAGAGTGAAAATTATGTCGACGAGGGTCCGGCGCAAACGCGCATGTGGGCTATGAAAGCGAACATGATCACCGAAGATCGGCAACAGGAAGAGCCATTGGCTTTCACGAAAATAAAAGTCCGTTCTTCTTATCTGGTTCGCTACGAGATTCTTAAAAAATAATCCGTGGCCGCTTTTACTCTCCATAGCGAGGAACATACAACGGCCTCCTCCGTCCCTCAAGTCTTTTTATTTTTAAGTGATTTTAAGAACTTTGAATCCATTCTTCCGGAAGATCGGGTTTCTAATTTTCAATACAAGGGTGATGCTTGTTCCTTTGACATCAAAGGTATGACACCCCTACAGATTCGTCTTGCAGATAAAAAGGAAAATGAATACCTGCTTTTCGCAACCGAAGGTTTGGCGCGTTTTAATTTCAATTTAAAAGTGATCTTTAGTGACACCACCTGCCGGGTCGAACTTTCTGGCGATATGAATCCCATCATTAAATCCATGGCAGAGAAACCATTGTCTGGTTTGATTAACACCATGTCTCTTCGTTTATCTCAGCTTCAAATTACTTAAACTTGTCATGAACTTCATCATCAATGCTGCCATTCAGCTTTTGCCCATTGGCGATACCACCAACAAGATTGCCATCATTGATAAAGCGATTGCTCTCATTGCAGAAAGTGGACTGATCTACAAAGTCTGTCCCTTTGAAACGGTAGTCGAAGGGCCTTCCGAAAAGGTCTATGAATTGATTCGGAGAATCCAAGAAAGTACCTTAACGAATGGCTGTCCGGAACTCTTAATCAATATCAAAATCCACGCAGCCACACGCGATTTATTTATTCAGGATAAGCTTGAAAAGTATTAAGGCAGAAAGAATCTCAAATTCCATCTGCCTTAACCTGTTGTCGGTGTATAAATCAGTTTGTTGATTGGTCTCTTTTTTCTCCTTGCGTTAATTAACTGGACTGAGTTGTTTGACCTTCGGTAGATAGGTAGTAACCGTTTTCTTTAATTTTTCTTCACCCGTTTTGTATTCCTTCTCAAGCCCCTCTATGGCTTCTAGTTGAAGGTTGTTGGGGCAGGATTCCATCCCACAAAACGTTGCATAAAGTTCCGAAACTTTTTCACGGAGACGCTCTTCATCGGCAAAGATGGAAAGTTTTTTTGTTGCCGTTAATTCCGCTTTAACTTTCTGCAAGTCATCGTAAAAGAGACGCGCGGTTTTGTTTTTTGAAAAAGCGACAGTGTCCCGCTTTAAAACAGTTTGTATTTTATTAATGGTGTCTATGGAACCATTAATCTTGTTGTACAACTGTTGTAATTGTATACTCTTTTCGTAGACCAGACGACGATCTGCAAGGGTCAGATCCGGATTTTTATCATCATGTACACAGTTAAATTTACACGTATATTCTTTGTCTTTTATTTTTAGTCTGCAGGTATATTCTCCCGGAAGTACCATGGGCGCCGTAAATCCAGCGCCATCCATTTTCGTACTGCCAGAGGCGACCTTCGGCGGATTGCCACGTAAGTTCCAGCTGACCGTATTAATGCCCTTACGGATCGTGCCGGGAAGAGATTGCACCAGCAGACCTTTATCATCTAAAATATCAATTGTCACTTTCCCTGCATTTAGGCGGCTTTTCAGATAATAAGTAATCCTTGGTTTCTCGGCAGGATTTCCAGTGTACCAGCCTCCGCTCACCTCAGGCCCACCCCAACCAAACTTTCCGTTGTTGAGGGTGATGTCCGAAATCGGATATAAGTAAACATCTTCTTCCAATTTTTCTTTGCTGAGTTGACGTAAAGCACGAATATCATCCACCACAAAAATACCACGACCATGGCTGGCAATAATTAAATCATGTGTCGTGGGGTGAATTTGAATATCCCTCGCCAGGACATATTCCGGAATATTATTCTTCATTCGAAACCAGTTTTGTCCACCATCCAGTGTGGCAAAAAGTCCCATCTCGGTCCCTAGAAACAGCATGTCTTTATTCACTAGGTCTTCTCTTATTTTGTGTGCAAAGCCAGTGAAATCTTTGCCTTGAAGGCGTTTCCAGGTCTTACCCAAATCTGAACTCACAGCCACATAGGTCTGCATATCGCCATACATATGATTTTCAAAGGTGGCATACACGGTTGTTTTATTAAAGCGGGAGGGTTCAATACTGCTGACCCAGCTTTGTTTGGCGATGCCTGTAGCGCTGATGTTTGCACTTACATTGGTCCATGTTTTTCCGCCATCTGTGGTGACCTGCAGATTACCATCATCTGTTCCGACCCAGATTAGGTTTTCATCGATTGGGGATTCCGCCATGGTGAAAATAGTACAGTGATTTTCAGCACTGGTATTGTCCTCACTCAGACCACCACTGTCTTCCTGTTCCTGCTTTTTCTTGTCATTGGTCGTCAAATCCGGCGAAATCCGTTTCCAGTTTCTACCCTGATCGACGGACTTGTACAGGTACTGGGCAGCTACATACAGATTTTTGGGATTAGCAGCGCCAGTCACAATGGGCGTATTCCAGTTCCATCTTAACTTCTCTTCATTCGCTGTTTTTTGAGGCTGAATGTATTCAGATTTCATGTTTAGCAAATTGGTGCGGAACATATGTCCCCCTTGATACTCACTGTAAACATGCTGACCATCAATATCGGGTACGACCCAAAATCCATCGCCTCCGTTCACACGACTCCAGTGGGCATTGCCAATTCCCCCTGGTGCCGCACTGGGTGCTGTCCAAGATCCATTGTCTTGCAAACCGCCATAAAGATTATAGGTTTCTTTCCTATCATAAGCCACATGATAAAACTGCGAAACGGGTAAGCCATGATTGAATTGCCAGGTCGTCCCACGGTCGACACTCATGTATACCCCTCCATCTGTTCCGAGATAGAGAATATTGGTATTGGCGGGATTGATCCATAAGGCATGCATATCACTGTGCACCCAGCCTCCTTCGCTGCTGGCATCTGTAAATGAATAACCACCATCACTGCTGTAAGCAAATTGATAAGCAGGACGATAAACACGCAGCGGATCTTTGGGATCAATAACGACCGTACTGAAATAAAACGGGCGTGCAACAATGTTCATGGTCGCACTCTGACTCTTCCAGGTTTCTCCCGCATCTTCAGATATATATAGTCCTGTGGCCTTACTCTCCACAATCGCAATCATCTTCTTTGGATCAGAAGGGGCTAAGGTCATGGCAATGCGTCCAAATGGTTTAGCAGGTAGACCGTTTTTGATTTCTCGCCAGCTCTTACCGCCATCGGTACTTTTGAATAAACCACTCCCAGTGCCGCCAGAATTAAATGTATAAGGCTTTCTCCTAAATTGCCAGGTGCTGGCAAACACAATATTGGGATTGATGGGATCAATCAGAAAATCAGCCACTCCCGTCTCTTCATTGATGTAAAGAATTTTTTCCCAGGTTTCACCGCCGTCCAGTGATTTATATAAACCCCTGTGTTTGCTATTGCTCCATAGTGGTCCCGGCACAGCGACATACACAATATCAGGTTGTTTGGGGTCCAGCACAATTTTACTGATATGTTCGGTGCTGTCTAAACCAATTTTTTTCCAGTTCCCACCCGCATCTGTGCTCTTGTATAAACCATCTCCAATAGAAACACTGTTGCGCATATTAGACTCTCCGCTTCCCACGTAGACAATAGAGGGACTACTTTGATTAATAGCGAGGGCACCAATACTTTGACAGTGCTTGTCAAAAATCGATTTATAAGAAGCTCCGCCGTTAGTCGATTTCCAGACACCGCCACCCGCTGTGCCAACAAAAAGGGTTTTTCCTTCATCGGCATTAACACCCTCAATGACGCTGATGCGTCCGCTCATTGAGCCGGGACCGAATTGGCGGGCGTCCATACTGCCCAGCATACCCGAATTAAAAAGCGTCTGAGCAGCGAGGCCGCTCCACATGAGCAGACCGGCGACAAAGGAGGTACCTGTTCTTTTCATTATTTTGCGTTTTGGAAAAGTGATTTATCAAGAACGGGATTGACCTCCACCTTTATAATATCCATTGTTCCCCAGTCACTGGAAATGGCCATCGGAAGGACAATGCCCTCCGGTAGTTTTTCAAAATTAGAGAAGGAGCTGGTATTCTCCATCTCTTTTCCATTCGCTTTAATTTTCGATACTTCCTTTATGACGTAATAACTTTCAGTGTCCATAAAATAGGTCGTTTCCTGCCCGTCTTTATTGACCATCTTTAATTTGAAACATTCCATCCCTTCAATGTCTTCTTTCCCAAGTAACTCTAGCTTCTTACCCAGTTCTTTATAACTAATGAACTCATTCTGCAGATTCAGATCATCTTGCGCTGATTTTACATCATCACTAGTCATGGGCTCTGGTTTGGTCTGCCCCTGAAAGGGCATAAAACTCCAGCCTTCTGTTTTAGTCACAAAATTATAGCCCTTCATACCGGCCACTTCAATATCCTGACGAAAGGCCTGCTTATCGACTTGACAAAGGACTATCGAAATTTCACCGCCGCCCTGCTTCATGCTGCAGGTGGTCCGCAGACTCTTGATCTTAGACCAATTTTCTTTTCCGCCCGAGGCTTCAATGTGTTTTTTTACAATGGCATCCAAGGTCTGACTTTGCATGGCATTCACTAAAAGGACGAGCCCAAGTATTACTAGTTTTTTCATAGAAGTTTCTTTTACTATAAAACTAGTAAAAAAACATCAGTTAGTTGGACTTGTATTAGAAGGAAGACCTTTACCCCTTTAAAAAAATAGTCGTTTGAAGTAAAAACCGCCTTGGCGACCGGGGGAAAGTAAAAAGTTTATTCCCTGTTTGCCATCCGTTTTTATGGCTTGGACTGAAAACGAGGAAGATAGAGCCTGTTGAAGACATTGCAACTTTATGTAGACTTGTCGCAGAGGGCTTTGCAGCATAAAGCACGCAAATCTTTTTTAGCTCCTTACTTAAGGTGGCTTTGTGTTATGAAAGAAAAAAGGGAGACGGCCAGATTTGTTGGCAGTAATTCAGTTTTTTTCCTAGCGACTCAATCATCCAGCTTTTTTGGATTTCTTACTTTTTTGACTTTTTGCTTTGCTTTCTGCTTTCTCGTCCCCCCGCACTTTATTCCGATACTGTTTAACTTTAGGACACTTATCAATTTTATCACCAACTCCCTGCGGCTGCTCTGCACCCAGTTTTCCTAATTTTCCAAGATTAAAAGTCAGCGCTACACTGTGCAGTAGATAAAGGTCCATGGTTCCTCCTACTTGGAAATCAATGTCATCAAAGGTATTTAGATAGAAAAGTTCCTGCACTTGGACTCCAATATAATCACCAAATTGAAATTTTAATCCTGCGCCAAGGGGTACTGAATAATCAAGACCTTTTCCGCGTTTGGCATAAGTCTCGCTTGAACCGCTCTGCTGCAGAGCGCTAAAGCCTCCGGTGAGGTAGGGGCGAGCCCAGGACTCCTGCCGCAAAAAATTATAACGTGCAAGTAAATTAAAGGTGGTCATGTTGGTAAGAAAACGAGTCGGTACAGTCGGGTCCTCATTCCAGTCCCCCAAAAAGCCCACGACTCCCCGGGTTGCAAGAAAGGAGGCGTCCCAGTGACGATTTAAATAGCGGTTCAGGGATAGGCCGGCATTTCCGTAAAAGGCTTTTCCAAAACGGTAAAACCCGTTGCCTAAATCACCTCGGTATTGCAGAGCGCCGCCGTGCAGACCAATATTCCACCT
Organism: Sphingobacterium thalpophilum; assembly: GCA_943325195.2. Lineage (GTDB taxonomy): Bacteria > Bacteroidota > Bacteroidia > B-17B0 > Aurantibacillaceae > Aurantibacillus. The sequence continues at coordinate 6,412 of CALPON020000016.1, forward strand.
GTGTTCAGAGGTTTGGCCTGAGCTATGATCAATCATCAAAAAGAGAAGCGCCAATAGTGCCAGTTTTTTCATTTGCGGTGTTTTATCCAGTCTAAATTACATCCCCCTGCAGCAGCGCTGTCTGCGTATTCGGCACAAGCCATTTTAGCAAGGTTAGACACCTTGTCTGGCCCTTTCAGATTCTGCGGTTCGGACTCCGATGCAAACTGTATATTTGCAGGTCCTATGCAATTGAAATTTAACAGGCACTATGTGCTTTTACATATCCTTGTTTTTATTTGGGGTTTTTCTCCAATTCTGGGTCGGTACATTACAGCAAACGTTTGGCAGCTGGTTTGGTTTCGCATTCTCATTACCATTGTGGCCATGCTGATTTATCTCAAGGCGAGTAGACAGGCACTTAAAATTTCAAAAAAGCACTTACTGCAACTAACGGGTGTGGGCATCGTCATTATGGTGCATTGGCTGGCCTTTTACGGCGCTATCAAGGTTTCCAATATCAGCGTCACCATGGTGGCCTTCAGTACCGGAACACTTTTTAGTTCTATTATTGAACCCATCTTTTATAAAAGAAAAGCGCGCTTCTATGAAGTGGTTATTGGTCTAATTATTATTGGCGCCATTGCACTGATATTTTCAATCGAAACGCATTTCTGGCTTGGGATTATCCTCGGCATTCTTGCCGCCTTTACATCCTCTCTTTTTGGTGTATTTAATGGATTGTTATCGAAACAACTGCGACCGGGTATCATCAGTTTTTATGAACTCAGCGCAGCATTTGCTGGACTCACGGTGTTTATTCTGGCAACCGGCAATTTTAACGCTTCTTTTTTTATCTTGGATCAGCCCTCCATTATTGGCCTCCTTTTGCTCAGCCTTGTTTGCACCGTTTTTCCTTTTATTACTTCGGTGGACCTCGCTAAATACATTAGTCCTTACACCATTGTACTCACCGTTAATCTTGAAACAGTGTATGGCATAATCTGGGCTATTTTATTTTTTAATGAAAATCGGGAAGTGCAGCCCGCATTTTATGCAGGTGTCCTCATTATTTTACTGGCCATTGTCCTGAATTCCTACCTGAAAAGACAAAGTGATAAAAAGGAATTGCTAAATGCGTAAATTTAAAGCGCGTGTCTGTAATTAAAATACTAATCATCCGATTTAGTTCCATTGGCGACATTCTTCTGGTGACGCCTCTGCTGCGTTGTCTGAAAGAACAAGTGCCAGGGGCGGAATTACATCTGATTACAAAAGAACAGTTTCTTCCTCTTTTGGAACACCATCCGCAGCTTCATAAAATCCACGTCTTTAAAAAGGAGCCGGATACTTGTTATGATGTTCTGAAAGCGGAACACTTTAATTACGTTTTGGATTTGCATCATAATCTTCGCAGTCTTAAAGTTAAGAGAGCTTTGGCTGTTCCTTCTTTTTCTTTTAATAAACTTAATCTTCAAAAGTTTGCGGCTGTCTATCTGAAAATGCGGGAGGTGCTGCCACCACTTCACATCGTAGAGCGGTATTTTAAAACCGCCGAATTTTTGAAGGTCAAAGAGGATGGAAAAGGCCTTGAAATTTTTATTGATCCTGCCGATGAAACAAGTTACGAGTCGCTCTCTGGCAAACCGGCTCGAGCTTTCTTAGCACTGGTTATTGGGGGATCGTATTATACCAAGAAAATTCCAATTGAAAAGTTACGTGAAATTATTTCACGGGCTGTTCTGCCGGTTGTCCTAATGGGTGGCTCTGAAGATCAGTCTATAGGGGAGCAACTGGCGGTAGAATTTCCCGAGGTGCTGCAAACCTGCGGCCATCTTCGTCTCATGCAGAGCGCTTCTTTGATCTCGAAAGCGGAGTGGGTGGTAACGGGTGATACTGGACTGATGCACATGGCCTCTGCCTTCAATAAAAAAATCGTTTCCATCTGGGGCAATACCATTCCTGAATTCGGGATGGGACCTTATCTTCCGAATGCCGCCAATCAAATCCGGCAAATTGACCACCTGCCTTGTCGGCCTTGCTCCAAACTCGGACATTCTAGTTGTCCCGCAGGCCACTTTCGTTGCATGCAGGATCAGGACTTTCAATTCATTTCTGAACTCAGCTCCTAAATTTTTCTAGGCTTTAGTCGACTATAATTTTGCGGAATACCTCACCCGTTTCTCCACTGAGTTTCAGCACATAGATACCTGTTGCGAAGGCATCCACTGGTACCTGTGTCAAACCTGGTAAACAATTACCTTTCTGAATCAATTGTCCGGTTAAGCTGAATAACTGATAGGTCAAGGGCTTTGTTGTTTCGATAAAAAATGTTTGCTGAACAGGATTCGGATAAATCCTGCTGAGTCCCGCTAGTTCAAGCGCATCTGTTCCCGTCGTGTTTAAAAGACAAACCACCGTGCTGGTTTCACAAGCCTTGCCATCGCGAACCTGAACCGTATAACAGCCATTTTGTAAATTCATTGCCACACTTCCCGTGCTAACGGCCGGACTCCAACTGTAGCTATAGACCGGCGTGCCGCCATTTACCTGGACGGTAATACTTCCGTTGTTGCAATTACCACATGTTGGCGATGTCACCGACAGGGAGTTACTTAAAGCAGCGGGCTCGCTGATACTGAAACTACTTTTACTGCGACATCCTTTTAGATCGCTCACTTGCAAGGTATACAGTCCAGCACATAAATTGCTGCAAAGCGACTGGCTGCAACCGGCACTCAGACTGTAAGAATAAGGCCAGGTGCCGGAACTGACATTCGCAGTATAACTACCGTTGCAGAGGGACTGACAGGTTGCAGCGCTAGTATTCAAACTTACCTGAGGAACTGCCGCTACAATTACAGGTATCGTCGCTGTCTTCGTGCAGCCATTGCTGAAGCCCGTCACAGTCAAATTAGCAGTATTGGTAAGACTTAGAGTGTAAACAGGTCCGATAAAGCCACCCGACCAGCTGTAAGAGTTGGCGCCACTCACCGACAAAGAGAGGTTTTGGCCTGCACAAACGGAGGCATTTGCAGGACTGACCGAGAGCGAAATGGCAGGCCAGACATAAATAGCAACACTCTGCGAACGAACGCAGCCGCTATTGGCGCCAAGAGCCGTGAAGGTAGTATTACTAGCCATTGTCACGGTGTTTTGCTGACCCAAGATGCCACCCGGTAGCCACGTATAGGTGTTGGCACCAAAGACGACGAGACTGACTGTTGTGCCTGCACATACCGTTGAATTGGCAGTGCTGGTAATGCTAAGTGAAGGGGGCGCAATAGGTGTGATGTTCAGCGTTGAAGTGCTCTGACAACTGCCATTTGAGCCCGTGACACCTAATACGATGGCGGAATTTACCACCATCACAAAACTGGCGCTGTTTGCACCCGTAGTCCAAGTATAATTTAGCGCTCCACTAGCAGTTAAAAGAACGGTTCCGCCTATGCAGACGCTTGGGGAAGAAATATTGGTCGTCAATACTGGCACGGCATTGACAGTAACGGAGACCGTTCGGGTGTTACTGCAAAGTCCATTGTAACCCGTCAGTGTATAGGTGGTGGATGTAGAGGGACTGACCGAAATGACCGAATTTGTACTGCCAGTGCTCCAGCTATAAGTACTCGCGCCGTTGGCCGACAAAGCGACAGATGCGTTTGGACAAATGGAGGCATTGGCCGCCGTGATAGTGGGTGAGATATTGACCGAAATACTGGCAGTTGCAGTTCCACTGCAGACGCCATTCACACCGCTTACTGTGTAGACAGTGCTGACAGAAGGCGTCACATTATAGAGAGCGCCAATGGCTACGGACCCTGCACTTGTGCTCCAGGTATAATTAGAGGCACCGCTTGCCAGCAAGCCTACTGCAGTCCCTGAGCAAATGGTGAATGAGCCTGCTGCCACTGAGGGATAAGAAGAGACAGAGACCGTGCGTGTCAGGCTTACTGAATTGGATCCATTGGCTGCCTGAATTAGAACGGTATAAATACCAGGCGCGGAATAGGTAACGGTGGCATTGCTGTTTGTTGAACTTGCAGAGGCAGCGCCACTAAAATTCCAAGAGTAAGAAGTGGCGCCCTGGCTGACGTTACTGAAGGATACCGCGCTGTTCACACACACAGAAGCAGGATGCGTGACCTGCAGAGAGGGGCTTGGAAAGGCGAGATTAATATTATCGAGGTAAATGGGCTGGCCCCAATGACCACGGTTCACAAAAGCAAACATGACATTGGTCTGTCCCGCCGTCAATGCCGTAATATCTATACTGTCCCGCCGCCACTGTGTATTGGTGGGTACAAATAAGGTGGTCAGATCCGAAGCGGTTGAAAGTTGTGTGCCGCCCTTCAAATAAATGCTGCTCCAGCTACTGCCGCAATTAGTGGAGAGTCGGACTTCCAGACTGTCGCTATACGTGGCATCATAACGCGCATAGGCCACATCAAAACGTAAACGAGCGGAACTCACGTTGCTGAAGGAAAATTTGGGACTCCGCATCTCATCGCGCTCGTTGGCTGCATTTAAATTAAAATTGTCAAAAATGGCACAGGCCGTGCTGGTTCCAAAACCTCCGAGGCTGGTCCTGCGTGCCCAGAAAATCTGGTCATTGTCAATGTTTTTATCAGACCAGTTGGCAGGAAGAAATGCTGCATTTTCAAATCCTTCTACAAATGGCAGCGAAAGTGGGCCCGCCACCGTGATATATGCCGTCTTTGTCACGACAGCACTGGCGCCAAAAGCATTACTGCAGGTCATAGCCACACTGTAGGTACCAGGACTCGCCCAGCTGACAGAGGGATTACTGGAGGTAGATGTGGAAGGACTGCCCGATTGAAAAGTCCAGCTCCAAGCTGTTGGCATGTAAAGTGAGCTGTCATTAAATTGCACGGCGGTGAGCGGACAAGTCATCCTTGGAAAGGCAGTGAAATTGGCAGCGGGCGGCAGAGCAGAAAAGGTACTCGCACAAAGCATGGCGGCATAGGCATCGATCCGTCCCGCTCCCAACTGATTACTGGTCACATACGAAGCATTGCCCGCAAGACTGTAGATGTTGGCTGCGGTTGTGCTGATACAATTAAGCACATTGGCTCGGGTCATAAGGGGACTCTTACTCAACATCAGTCCCGCCAGTCCCGCCACCAGTGGCGTCGCCATGCTAGTGCCTGAACTTTGGATGTAAGCCGGTGTGGCACCAGTGTATGGCACGGTGCTATTGATGTTATCTCCTGGAGCTGAAATGTCGACCCAGGAGCCAAAATTCGAATAAGAGGACTTCACATCCGCGGTATTGACAGCAGAGACACAATACACATTGGCATAAGCTCCTGGATAATTTTGGGCGGAAGTATTGGCATTACCTGCCGATGCAAAAACAAGACACCCTTTATTCCAGGCGTAATTTACAATGGCCTGCTCCGTGGAAGAGGCACCACTGCCACCCCAACTGCAACTGATGATGCGGGCTCTGGCCTTGGCAGCATAAATAATTCCTTCGTAACCATTGGCAACAATAGTTGTGCTGCCATTATCGGTCTGACATTTTACAGGAATCATTTTTAAATTCCAGCCAATAGAAGCAATGCCGATACCATTATTCGTGCGCCCCGCTGCAATACCTGCACAGTGCGTCCCATGGCTCATGCCTGTTTGTGTCGGAACTGGATTGTTATCCCAGTCCGTCGCATCCCAGCCATTGACATCATCCACATACCCGTTATTATCGTCATCTACATTATTACCTGCAATCTCTGCCGTGTTGGTATATGTATTTTGAATCAGATCAGCATGGGTCCACATCACCGCATTGTCAATAATTGCAATCGTTATAGTGGAATTGCCATTAAAAACATTCCAAGCGTTGGCTGCATTTACTTGTGCGAGGTGGATGGGAATGCCTTCGTTTGGAACTGCATCCGTTTTCATCAAAGGAACTTTTTCACAGAAACGCACTTCTGTTGTTTTTATTAATTCTTCTTCCAGCGCAGTAACTTGCCAAATGGCATTGAATTCTAATTTCAGTACATAGGGTAACAGGGCATCGTCTGAGGCTTCTGCAAAGGGTCGCGTAATCCGTGTGATCTGGTAGGTAGAAATTAGCCGTGATAAAAAAGGAAAGTCGGCCGCACGCAGTTTGCGTGGATTTATACCCATGCAGTTTTTTATAGCAGCGGGATTAACTTGAACATATAGCTGACCATCCCTAAAAGCAGAGAAAACGCTCTGAGCAGACACTTGGCCGAGCGAACTAATAAACAGAAACAGAAATATAATTTTTCTCATGTGAGTCGGAACCATAAAGATAGTATAAATGCGCATTTTTACGACAAACGGCTGCAATTTAAAACGGGTCTTAAAAAACTTAAGAAAAGTACTTTTAGAGCAGCAGCAAGGATGGCAGCGCGCTATCCAAAAAACATCCGAAAATTTTTGTGTATGACCATTTTTTTTTACCTTGGAAGTAGAGGGGCGAAGGATGTGTCTTTAAATAGACCTCTTAGTCCACCAGTCAGATAAAAAGACGTCGAAAGGACCTTCGTGCTGCTTTTTTATTGATTATATTTAGAGGCTGCAAAGCTTGTTTTAATGTATGATAGTAGCGGTTATTGATTGCGGGACAAATACCTTTAATCTTCTCATAACACGTGTGATTGACAAACAAACATGCGAAAAACTCCACAATGACAGAATTGCTGTCCGTCTGGGCGAAGGAAGTATCAATGCAGGGTATATTTCTGATGTGCCTTATCAGCGGGGACTGTCGGCGATGAAAAAATTTCAGGCGAAATTAGTTGAATACGGTGTGGAAAAAACACTAGCCTTCGCTACTTCTGCCATTCGGGATGCTGCCAATGGTCTAGAGTTTGTGAAGGAAATTGAAACCACAACGGGCCTTGCAATCAAAATTATTGATGGTAGTCGCGAAGCGGAATTGATCTATATCGGTAACCGTGGCGCACTGGATTTATCCGATACCGTTTCACTCATTATGGATATTGGGGGTGGTAGCAATGAATTTATTCTTTGTAACCGTTTCCGTGTTTTCTGGAAAAGAAGTTTTCGCGTGGGTGCTGCCAGACTGCTCGAAATGTTTCCTCACCAAAGTCCTATTACCGAAGAAGAAAAGAATAAAATCCGTACCCATTTGGACCAGCAATTGCAGCCACTCTTCACTGCCGCTGCAGACCACCCGCCTTTGGAATTAATCGGCTCATCAGGGGCTTTTGATTCCATTGTCGAAATGATTTGCGGGGAATTAAATGGAGAACCTTTTTCTTTTGAAAAAACAGCTTATCACATTCAAATGGATCAGTTCCGTCAGATTACTGAAAAAGTTTTCGGTTCAAGCCTTGAACAACGCGGGGAGATAAAAGGGCTCATACCTATTCGTGTAGACATGATGGTCATTTCCTGTCTAATGATCGAACATATTCTTAGTCGTCTAAATATCAACCAGATGAGGGTCTCCTCTTATAGTTTAAAAGAAGGTGCACTTCTCGATTTTATACAAAACGAATTTAAATACTATGGCTAAAATTTTAATCATTGACGATGAAAAGGCGATCCGCCGCTCCATCCGTGAGATTCTGGAATTTGAAAAACACCAGGTCGAGGAGGCGGAAGATGGACAGATGGGACTGAATATGGCTCTTAAAAATGCCTATGATGTGGTGTTGAGTGATATCAAAATGCCGAAACTGGACGGGACGGAGTTGCTTCAAAAAGTAATGGAGGCAGGACTGGACACCTCGGTGATCATGATGAGCGGACATGGCACGATTGAAACTGCGGTGGAAGCAGTGAAAACGGGCGCTTACGATTACCTGTCCAAGCCTATTGATCTGAATCGCCTACTGGTTGCTATCCGCAATGCCGTGGAAAAAAACACATTGGTAACCGAGACAAAAATACTAAAGAAAAAATCTGGAAAACTCACGGCCATGATTGGCGAGTCAGCCGGCATTCAGCACATTCGCGACCTCATCGAAAAAGTAGCGCCAACGGAAGCAAAAGTCCTTATCACAGGCAGTAATGGTAGTGGAAAAGAGCTAGTAGCGCGACTGCTGCATGAAAAAAGCAACCGCTCTTTCGGACCCCTGATTGAGGTAAATTGCGCCGCTATTCCTTCTGAGCTCATTGAAAGTGAATTGTTTGGTCATGAAAAAGGCTCCTTCACCAGCGCCGTGGCTACCCGCAAGGGCAAGTTTGAATTGGCAGAAGGTGGTACACTCTTTCTGGATGAAATAGGCGACATGAGTCTCAGTGCCCAAGCCAAGGTATTACGAGCGCTACAGGAAAATAAAATAACGCGGGTAGGCGGCGATAAAGAAATTAAAGTCAATGTCCGAGTAGTCGCAGCAACGAACAAGGATCTGCAAAAAGAAATACAGAAAGAAAACTTTAGAGAAGATCTTTTTCATCGACTCAGCGTTATCCCTCTGCATGTTCCTTCATTGGATGATCGCAAAGAGGACATTCCGCTGCTGGCAGAGTATTTTCTAGATAACATCTGCACGGAAATGGGAATGGGACGAAAAAAAATAAAAGTGGAAGCCATTCAGTTACTGCAGAATAAAAGCTGGACGGGTAATATCAGGCAGTTTCGCAATGTCATTGAACGACTTATTATTCTGGGCGGGAAAGAAATTTCTGCCGAAGACGTGACGCAATTCGGTTAACACCAGCAAAAAAAATCCCGTTCAATACGAACGGGATTTTTTAATAAGGCGCATCTCCTTCTTAATTAATGGGGCGTCCGAGGAAATCTACCATGATTAAATCCTCCAGCGTATAACGTTTACCTCCAATAAAGGCAATAATCCACGCATCTTTCAAGCCACGCGCAATGAGTTTCTGACGATTTTTTTCAGCGACATTCAAGGTGATAAATTCGTTTTGAATAAACCGGGTGAGACTGTCGGGATAGGTTTCCGAAGTAATTTTCCCTAGATCCTTAAGCTTATCTGTTTTAAATTTTGCGGGATGTTTATAAGCACCAATCTGCACCGTGTAACGAATATTGGCTGCGCAATAATTACCCATGCGATCGAGCAAGACCTTGTATACTTCCTCGTCATTGAGCGATTTACCTTTAATATCGCTTAGATTGCCAAGGACCGAACTGCAGTTTTCGCTTTTAGGTTCCGTCATATCCTTCTTAACAGGCGCAGACGCGCTGTTTTTCTTTTTCTCCGCGCCCTTTTTAGCCGTTACCATTAGGGGATCAGGTTCTATTGCCTTTACCTCTTCTTTCATTCGCTCAGGAGCCAGCGTCGGTGTTGCAGTCGCAACTTTTTCCGGTTCTGGTGAACTAGTCGAGCTTGCTGCTATAGTTGCTGTTGGTACAATAGTTGCTGTTTTTGCGAGAGTGGGACTTGGCACAATGGTCGCTGTGTACAGGTAAAAGTCCTTTACTTTTTCTAGATAAGTCCCCAGCTTTTCGATATCAAATTCTTCAGAAACAGATGTAAAACCATCCGCACTGACTTCCAATTGATAGTTGAATCCCGGTTTGAGAACCGTCAGGTATTTTCCATTTTCAGACTGTACATTAAAAGCAGTCAATTTTTCAGTGGTCCCCACTTTCTTTATTTCAATTTTTGCTGCAATTGGTTTGTCATTTCCATAAACAACACCCTTTAATAAGGCTACTACTGGCTTTTCACCTAAAATACCGGGTGTCACCATGTAGATGTCCAGATCACCTTGGGCGCCTTTCGCATCCCGTCCACTGCTAAAAAAACCTTTATCTCCTTTTGAATTGATTACGTAATAACTATCATCTTCGACGGTATTCAGGGGAATTCCCATACTCCGCGGGACCATCCAGTCAGTTCCTTCCTTAATTGTATACATAATGTCATAGCCACCGATGCTGAGATGACCCTGCGAACTAAAGAATAAAGTAATGCCATCGGTATGAATAAAAGGGGCATCGTCGTCGTACTTCGTGTTTATTTTCGGTCCCAGATTTACAGCGGGACCCCAGTCTCCGTTGAGCAATTCACTGACATAGAGATCGCGCCCGCCAAAGCCACCGGCACGACTGCTGGCAAAGTACAATTGTTTACCATCTGCCGAAATTGAACAGGAGCCTTCCCATTCGTCCGGTGTATTAATATTCGCATTCAGGGGCACTGGCTGACCAAATTCGCTTCCTTTTAGTTTACTGACATAAATATCCCCTTCATTTTTATTATCGCTTCGAAAGGTAAAAAGAGTGTTTCCGTCTGGTGACAAGGCGATTACGGCATCATTCCCGATACTGTTTAGACTCTTCATCGGTTCTGGCTTTGTCCATTTAGTTCCGCTGCTGTCTTTACGACTAAAATAAATATCAGATAATAGTAAGCCCTTAGGGTCTGATTGTAGGGAAGTATTTACCCGTCCGCCTGTACTTTTTTCACCCACATAGGTAAAAATCATGAGTGATTCATCCGCCGTAATTACCGGCACACCTTCTATTTCTGGTGTATTCACCGGACCGCCAATATTCTCTATCTCCGCAATGACTTTGTTGCTGGTCAGTGTTTTACCATTGTCGCAGTTCATAAGGGTTACTTCCACAAGACTTAATAATTCCTTGTCTTCGCGTTTTTTACTACTGCTTAAAAGTTCAACGAGGGGACGTAGTGTTTTGATTGCCTCGTCGAACTTGTAATTGCGATGGTATGCAAATCCCAGGTAGGCTTCGACCTCCAATGTCGCATAATTGGTCTTTAGATTTTTAAACAATTCAATGGCACGAATCTTTTTAGCGGGATAGTTCAGGCAGCAATAGCCCAGATTAAATTGATAGAGCATCTCCTGAGGATAACGGGCGCATAAATTATCAAACGCATCATAGGCCTTCACGTAGTTATGGGCTTCTAAGTAGCCATAAGCCTGTTCTTCAAGAACAGCGCGGGTTTGAGCTTTACTACTGATAGCAAAAAACAACAGAGAAAGAGCCAGTAGTAGATTTCTGTTTAACTTCATGATCATGCACTTTTTACTTTTCCGAAAGGTCCAATTAAACTCTCCGACTTTTCAGTCAGGCAGACAAACTTATTAAGAATCAATTGTTTACTAATCACTCTTACCAAGAACAATTGCACGGAGGACTGAAGTAAATTTTACATTCCGGCAGCATCGACTGGATGTTTTCCTGGTTCTGTGCAGGGATGAGGATGTTTCGCAGATCCATCCAGCGCAGATTTTTTAGTTTAGCAAGTGATTCTGGAAAATAATCCAGATTGTTACTCCACAAATCGGCATATTCCAACTTTTCCAGATCGCCGAAGGAGTAGGGTATCACCTGAATTTCGTTTTGATTCAAATTGAGGTGGACGAGGTTTGCAAACTGGCCAATGTTTTTGGGTAAAGCTAGTAAGCCGTTTCGACTGACAATCAGGTATTGCAGATTTTTTAGTTGTACTAGGGAGTCCGGTAATTCCTTCAGCGAATTTTTGCTTAGGTCAAGATATTGTAGGTTTTTTAATTCCAGGATTTCTGGAGGAAAAGTTTTTAATTTTTGTTTACGCAGACTGAGGCGGATAACGGCGGAGGGATTTTCCAGAGCAGCTTGCAGGTCCGTATACTCTGGCGCAAGGGCGAGTTCGAGGGAATCCAATAATTGTGAGCGCAGGGGGCTTAGCGCTCCGCCGACCAATAAAATCAGAAGTGCAAAAATATACCTCATCGTGCATTTATTAATTGTAAACAGTTTTCTTTATCCTCATCCAGCGCTGCAGTCAATTCCTCCAGTCCCTTAAAGTTCTTTTCATCCCGCAGTCGGCGAATGAATTGAAGGCGGACGGAACGGAAGTAAATGTCACGGTCAAAATCAAATAAATGTACTTCAATTTTTACAGAATCATCACGGTCTGTGGTTGGATTCGTCCCAATATTCAACATGCCATAATGCCAGTTACCTTCGACCTCCAGTCTAACAAAATAGACCCCGTTGCGGGGAATTAGTTTTTCTTTTGCCGTTTTTAAATTCGCGGTAGGGTAGCCGATACTTCTTCCCAGTTGTTTTCCCTGAATCACTTGTGCGTTCAGAAAGTAGGGGTGACCAAGAAATTCCGCTGCCAGATCCAGTTTTCCCTCTTCCAGTGCTTTTCTGATTTTAGTGCTGCTGATGGCAATGCTGTCAATGTCCCGCGCGCTGATTTCTTCCACTTCAAAGCCATCCTCCGTGGCCGCCTCGCGTAAGACGCGGATATCGCCTGTGCGGCCCTTACCAAAACGGTGATCATAACCGATGACGAGTTTGCGGGTTTTGAGCTGAAAACAGAGAATCTCACGGATATAGACATCGGATGCTAGTTCCGAAAACTGACGGCTGAAAGGATAAACGACCGCCACATCCACTCCGAAAGAACGAAGCAGGTCCAGCTTCTCATCCACCATGGTCAGCAGGCGTAAATCCCGTTGTTCGGGGAAAAGTACTTTTCGGGGGTGTGGTTCAAAGGTGAGGACGAGCGTCTGGAATCCAGTCTCAGCCTTGATTTCCGAGAGACGTTGCAGGATTTTCTGATGACCAAGGTGCACCCCGTCAAATGTCCCGATGGTCACAATGGTCGGTTTTTCAATTCTGAAGTATTCGGTATTCTCGATAACCAGCACGGGCTTAAAGTTAAGGAAAATAGATGGGGAAATGAGAAGAAACTCCGCTGACAGGGTAGATTCGTGTGCACAAAAAAGAGCCCCCGCGGGCAGCAGGACATGACGATTACTTCGATCGAAAGCCTTTGTCCAGTTAGTGGTGTTGAAAACCCATTAATTAATACTCCTTTTTTGTTCAAAAATTAAGATAAAAGCACTATCTTTGCGGGCGTAAAAAAAACAGATTTTAATCTCATGTCTACACAAATTGGCAAAATTGCTCAGGTTATTGGTCCAGTAATCGATGTGCGTTTCGATTCAGAAGGCGGAAAATTACCGAATATCCTGGATGCATTGATTATCGCTCGTGGTGATGGTCAAAAACTCGTATTGGAAGTACAGAAACACATTGGTGAGGACATGGTTCGCACCATTGCGATGGACTCTACCGACGGTGTATACCGCGGTATGGAAGTAACCTCTACAGGAGCTCCCATCAAGATGCCTACGGGCGACAAAGTAAAAGGACGTTTGTTCAACGTTGTTGGAGAAGCGATTGATGGTATCAACACCGTAAGTAATGATGGTGGGCGTTCTATTCACGCTGATGCGCCACGTTTTGAAGATCTCTCTACAGCAACAGAAGTTCTTTTTACAGGTATCAAAGTAATTGACCTGATTGAGCCCTACTCCAAAGGTGGAAAAATTGGTCTTTTCGGTGGTGCCGGTGTAGGTAAGACCGTATTGATTCAGGAATTAATTAATAATATTGCAAAGGGCCACTCTGGTTACTCTGTATTTGCAGGTGTTGGTGAGCGCTCACGTGAAGGTAATGACCTTTTGCGGGAGATGATTGAGTCCGGTATCGTAAAATACGGCGATGCCTTCAAGCACAGCATGGAAGAAGGAGGCTGGGACCTAAGCAAAGTAGATTTAAAAGAATTAGAAAAATCACAGGCTTCATTCGTCTTCGGTCAAATGAACGAACCTCCGGGAGCGCGTGCTCGTGTAGCTTTGTCAGGACTTACCATGGCTGAATATTTCCGTGATGGAGATGGCAGCGCACAGGGTGGCCGCGATATCTTGTTTTTTATCGACAACATTTTCCGTTTTACTCAGGCAGGTTCTGAAGTGTCTGCACTTCTTGGTCGTATGCCTTCTGCTGTGGGTTATCAGCCAACACTTGCCTCCGAAATGGGAGTGATGCAGGAACGAATTACCTCCACTAAAAAAGGTTCCATTACCTCCGTTCAGGCGGTATATGTGCCTGCCGATGACTTAACCGATCCAGCTCCAGCCACTACCTTTGCTCACTTGGATGCGACCACTGTATTGTCCCGTAAAATCGCTGAATTAGGTATTTATCCGGCTGTAGATCCACTCGATTCTACATCCCGTATCCTCTCCGCTCAGGTGTTGGGTGATGCACATTATACCTGCGCTCAAAATGTAAAACTGATTCTTCAGCGTTATAAAGAACTTCAGGATATCATCGCCATCCTCGGTATGGATGAATTAAGTGAAGAAGATAAACTCGTTGTAAGTCGCGCTCGTCGTGTTCAACGTTTCCTCTCACAACCATTCCACGTGGCAGAGCAGTTTACAGGTCTTAAAGGTGTGCTAGTAGACATTGAAGATACCATCAAAGGATTTAACATGATCCTCGAAGGTAAAGTCGATGAGTATCCGGAAGCGGCTTTCAACCTCGTTGGTACAATTGAAGAGGCCATTGAAAAAGGCAAAAAGATTCTGGCTGAAGCCAATTAATAAGCAATTAATAATAAGAATAGAAAATGCTCTTAGAGATTATAACCCCCGATAAAAAACTTTTCGATGGTGAAGTCAAGTATGCCTATTTCCCGGGAACGGACGGTCATTTTGGTGTGCTAGATAACCATGCACCTATGATTGCAACGCTCGCTGCCGGAACAGTGGAACTAACCGATGCCGGAAATGCGAAACAGCAGTTCATTGTAAAAGGGGGCGTAGTCGAGATATCTAAAAATAAAATTATTGTCCTTGCTGAATAATTTCTATTCACTTCTTTATTTTAAATCCCGGTGCAACTGCCCCGGGATTTTTTGTGGACTTCTTCTTCATTTCATTCTCACAAACTGCTTGAATAAAACGAAAAGCGACTTTTGCCTGAAGGCCACCGTGTCAGCTCTTAGGGTCCTCGCCACTCATCTTCAGTCAAATCCTGGTAGCAACTATCCCTACTATAATTACTTTGCAAAGTTAGATGAGCAGGCTGTTTTGGCCAATTTCAAATAGGCCGTTTTCTGCGTCTCGAATCAGCTGAAAGGAGCTGCTTATCGGCAAAACGTGGTCATCATTTGTGAAGTGCTTGTTATTTGATTTCACAATAACATTGTATTCTGTACCTTAGCAGTTTACAATGAAAAAAGAAAGAAGAAAAATATCATCCCGCATTTTTGGTCTTGGCCTGCTGAATGCCCTAGTCTGTCTGATTTGTTTTCTGCTCCTTAATTTTTTTGGACATTATAATCTAAAAAGTGATTATGTGTTTCTTTCCACCTTTGCTGCTTTTGTTATAAGTTTTCTGATGCTCTATTATTTTTATTATGTAGATGTGACCCATAATATCAATCTCCTCACCGAGAAAATACGTTCTCGCTTTTTAAACAACGAAATTCCCCAAAAACGGAACCAGCTTGAAGAACAGGATGGCATTGCCCTCTTAGAAGAACGGGTAGATTTTTTAATTGAGACACGTGAAAAAGAGGTCCGCCAGTTTGAAAATCTGGACAGCTATCGTAAAGAATATCTTGGAAATGTGTCGCATGAATTAAAGACGCCTGTCTTTAATATTCAGGGATATATAGACACCTTGATTAACGGCGGCCTAGAAGATCCGAGTATCAATATGGATTACCTTAAGCGCGCAGAGAAAAGTACAGACCGCTTGATCAGCATCATTGATGATCTAGAAACGATTACGCAGCTGGAAAGTGGCGGACTGGAGCTAGATCTTGATGTCTTTGACATCGCCAATCTGGTGCGTGAAATATACAGTGCGCTTGAGTTACAAGCCGCAAAGAAAAACACACGGCTTGAATTGGCCCGTAAATATGAAAAGCCAGTCCTCGTAAAAGCAGATAAATTCCGTATCCGCCAGGTATTGGTCAATCTGATTACCAACAGTATTAAGTATTGTAACGAAAATGGGAACACTAGGATTTCATTCAATTATCTAGATGACGATGTGATTATTGAGGTGACGGATAACGGGGTGGGAATTGATGAGAAACATCTGCTGCGGGTCTTTGAGCGTTTTTACAGGGTAGATAAAGGAAGAAGTCGCGAACAAGGTGGAACAGGACTGGGACTCGCTATCGTTAAACACATCATTGAAGCACACGGAAAATCAATCCGTGTAGAAAGCAAGGCTGGAAAAGGTACTACCTTTACATTTAGCCTTTTGAACGGGGGATAAGCCGCTGAATAGCCCGACACGTTAAAAAAAGCCAATGAATCCACTTTTTTTAAAAACTTTTAATTGCTTCTGGCGCCTATTTTTCTTAAAATTGCAAAAACTTAGATTTACATAAGATGGCCGAAATTCACATCACAGATATAGAATATATTGAGATCAACTCCCAAAGCGGCTTGGATTTTAAATACAAACCCGAAGTTCCTAAACTGAAACTCGTTGGTACCCTTTTGATTCCAGAGAGCGAAGACGAAGAGGTAGGTGTCTTGTTCCTCACCCAAAAGCAGCTCAATCAGTTAATTGCAAATAAGGACATCGAACTGAAACTAACTGAAGATCGCTGGCAGCTGGGTAAGCCCCTAACCAAAGAGCAGGTGAAGAAAGTTGGTCTAGTGGACATTGATGCTGAATTCCTCGGTATGGCTGGGGACCTCAAATGCTATGAGGCGGTTAAAATCGCGGAGAAGCTCTGATTACCAGTAGGAAGGTCCGAAGCGCTTCGTAAGCAGCGATTCCGGAAAAACATCATAAAAAAGTTGATCGAACCAAAAAAGCAGTTTAAAGCTGTAAGTAGGAGAACTCAGCTGTCTGGCCGCGTCTCTGTTATTAGGTAGCGTAAAACGATAGGCGACATCGGTGCCAAATCCCACCCACTTAAAAACTTTAAATTGTACGGAAATACCCGGTTCATATAGGAACAGGAAGTATTTCGGGACTTTGCTGTCCTTAAAAGAATACGTCTTGTTTTGCTGGTACCAGCTCACACCGGTACCTAATTGTATCGGCACACTCAACTGCCAGCGCTTAGTCTTATAAAACACATAGTCTAGGTAATAATCTACGTAACCAAATTTTAGGTAGTCCGGCTTTTCTGGTGTATAGCGCAGGCTGCGGACCTCGGAGTTCAACCAGCTAATGCCGATGCCCAGTTTAAATTTACGAGCAAAGGATAAGCCCAGACGTGTACCATTCACACTGACCAGTTGGTGATCGATAAAACTGTTGCGCGATTCTAGTCGCGCATCAATGCTGTACTGACTTTTGAAAAGCAAAGCGAGGGTATCAATTACCTGCGACTGAAGAGACATTCTCCAGCCAAAAAACAGTATAATCAACAAGATGCGTCGCATGTTGTAAAATTACAACAGGACAGTGAACCCACAATGGTGGAAAATTCAATTGTTTCAACAGGCAACTTGTAGTAATTTCGGCCAACGCTACAAATGCTGGACACGCCAATCGAATATCTTAAAACAATTGGACCCCAAAGGGCCGAGGTGTTGAAGAAAGACCTGAACATTTTTGTGTACAGAGACCTGCTCCTGCACTTTCCCTATCGCTATGTAGATCGCAGTCGCATTATCAGTGTGCGCGACATCCACGACGACCTTCCCTTTGTGCAATTACAAGGTGTCATCGACAGCATCGAAATTGTGGGAACCAAGCAAGCGAAGCGCCTGGTTGTTATTTTCAGGGATCGCACCGGGGTCATCGAGTTGGTTTGGTTTAAAGGTTATAACTGGATGGCTCAAAAATTACAATTAGGCATTGAGTACCTTGTCTTTGGAAAAGCCTCAGTCTTTAACGGCCGCTTTAATTTAGCGCACCCAGAAATCGAGGTGATAACGCCGCAGCTCCTGTCGGAACTCTCGGCCATGCAACCGGTGTACAATACCTCGGAAAAAATGAAATTAAGAGGAATGGACAGTGAAGGCATTCGCAAAGCCCAAAAACAGCTCTTCCTTCAGCTTCAACCACAGCATCTCAGCGAGAATCAAAGTGATGAGGTCATGGCGCAGTATCGCCTGCTTCCGCGTTTTGAAGCCTTTCAGACGATTCATTTTCCCGATAGTCCAGCTCATCTTTTAAAAGCAGAATTTCGTATTAAATTCGACGAATTATTTTATGTGCAACTCCGTCTTCTGCGACTCAACAAGGTCCGCAACCGCGATGTGGAAGGCTTTGTGTTTAAGAAAGTGGGCCCACTCTTCAATGATTTTTATGCAGAGCACCTGCCGTTTCAACTAACCGGGGCGCAGAAAAGAGTGATTAAGGAGATTCGTCAAGATACGGGTTCGGGACATCAGATGAGTCGCCTGGTTCAGGGGGATGTCGGGAGCGGAAAAACCCTAGTGGCCTTGATGACTATGCTGCTGGCCCTGGACAATGGCTTTCAGACCTGTCTGATGGCCCCCACCGAAATCCTTGCGCAACAACATTATCAGACATTTCAAGACCTTTTAAACCCTTTAGGCCTGCAGATTGCCCTGCTGACTGGCTCTGTAAAGGCGAAGGCCAGAAAAGTGATTCACCGGGACCTTCTGAGTGGCGACCTAAAAATACTGATTGGAACACATGCCTTGATTGAAGATAGTGTGCAGTTCCAAAACTTGGGGCTGGTGGTCATTGATGAACAGCATCGCTTTGGCGTGGCTCAGAGAGCGCGGCTGCGGGCGAAAAATACGACCGCCCCGCATATGTTGATTATGACGGCTACACCCATTCCTCGCACCCTGGCAATGACGCTATACGGCGATCTGGATACAAGTGTCATTGATGAATTACCTCCCGGCCGAAAACCTATAAAGACTATGCATTTCACCGAAAGCCAGCGCTTAAGGGTTTATGGTTTTATGCGTGAACAAATTGCCCTCGGTCGTCAGGTCTATATTGTTTATCCACTCATCACCGAAAGTGAAAAAATGGATTATCAGAATCTTCAGCAGGGTTACGATCACATTATTACCGAATTCCCGCCGCCGCACTACCAAGTGAGTATCGTACATGGTCAACTGCAGAACGAGCAAAAAGAATTTGAAATGCAGCGCTTCATCCGCCGGGAAACGCAGGTGATGGTGGCTACGACCGTGATTGAAGTAGGGGTGAATGTGCCCAATGCCAGTGTGATGATTATTGAAAGTGCCGAACGCTTTGGCTTAAGTCAGCTGCATCAATTGCGTGGACGGGTAGGGCGGGGGGCTGATCAGAGCTTTTGTATATTAATGACCGGTTTGAAGCTGGGCGCTGACAGCCGCTTGCGCATGGAAACCATGGTCCGGACCAACGATGGTTTTGAAATCAGTGAGGTCGACCTCAAGTTAAGGGGACCCGGCGATCTAGAAGGCACCCAACAAAGCGGGGTCACGGATCTGCGACTGGCAAATCTGGCAGAGGATGGTCAGATTTTAATGATGGCCCGGCAGGCGGCACAAACTATTCTAGAAAGGGATATGGACTTAATTCTCCCCGAAAACAAAGTTTATCAAGAGGAACTCCGCAGCCTTCAGAATAACCGCCCAAATTGGAGCAAAATTGGCTAATTTCAGGTAGTCAGCCACTTAGCACCTCTTTTATGTTCGGGTTTTCTAGCTGAACAAGTGCTACGATATATTTCTCTACCCTGTGCGCGGTGACACTTATTTTTTTTATATTTGCTAGCCACTTCGAAACTAATTCTGATAATTTAGCGCATTTTTTATTTTTATTTATAGCTGTTAGTGTTATTATCTCAATTGAATGGGGTTTACCCTTTTCCTAGTGATTGGAGTGAGTAGGATTTTTATGAGAATTATTTTAAAAATTTGTTTAGAAAAGATTCGCCTATCGGTAGTAGGCCCCGCACTTGTGTATTTCAGCGAAAAAGAGGTCCGCAGTTCTCCTTTGCCTCTGGTAACGAATACCTTCGGCTTGTGCAGTGAGCATACTCTTAAAGTAGTACCTTTATAATGAAGTATTTATCTACTCTTATTATCAGCGAAATACCAATATATGCCTTTTCGCAAACAGCATCGGTCATCCGTTACAGCGGTGCCGAGCGGGAGCAATTCGGAAAAGCGGATTGCCTCAGCGGCATAGCCAAGAGGAATCCATTCGTGTTTAATTCTTTCATAGTCAATGTTCCTCAGAAGAATGCGAATACCGGCAGCAAGTTGCAGGTGCCAGGCAGATTACCCCGAACAGCAAGGCTGAATTTAGCAGCGAATCGTCTGGATAATACCTCAAAAACAGGTTGTTTTTACTGCTCAACTGCCCTCCAAAATAAGGCAAATTTATGGATTGGGGCAGCGGGACTTAGTGACATTGCCGTGTACGTGCGCGCTGGCCATCCAAGCTGAATCAGATTTGAGTAAGCCTGATAATGGTTGAAGTATCGAAGAAGATAAAATGAATTAACTAATTGATAATTAAAACAGAGAGAACCGATGAAAATTAAAATTACTTTATTGCTGTTATTTTTGGCTTCCCTTGTCTTTGGACAGGCGCCAAAATTAATTAACTATCAGGGGATTGTTCGCGGTACTGATGGAGCCCCAACTATTAACCAGCCTATCAGTATCCGTTTTCAGATTTTGAAAGGTTCTCCAACTGGCACCCTGGTGTATACGGAGCTACAGTCATTGACGACTAATTCCCTCGGACTCATACAGACACAGATTGGGCTTTCTGCCAATCTAGGCAGCGTGGTGTGGAATGCAGCACAACTGTATCTGGAAGTAGCCATGGATATTACTGGCGGCAGCAATCTTTCAATTCTGGGAACGCAGCAAATTATGGGTGTACCTTACAGTTTTCTTGCAAATAACGTCCCCGCAGCCTATTCCCCTACAACCAACATTCTCAGTGTAGGGGAGAATACTTTTCAACTCTCTAGCCCTCCCCCCACCAGTATGACTGCTACCGGCATTGCCAGTGTGACCGCAGTGGGTAATAATTCGTTTCTAGTGAATGTCCCTGCGCCTAGTTTTACCAATTCAGGTGCGGTGCAAATCATCGGCACCTATCCTAATTACACAGTGGCTGCCGATAGTCCGACTATTACCGGCACTGGCAACGCGATTGTGACCACGCCTGTCACCAATTCCTTCGTGGTGGATGTCCCCTTTATGCAAATCACCACTACCAGCAGTGCGGGCCTCTCCGGCGTAAGCGGATCGGGAACCAATAGCGTGAATATTAATATTCCAGCGCCCACGCTTACAGGCTTGGGTGCGGTAACGATTGCGACCTCAACGGTTGCAAATACTTTCAGTATTACCGTGCCGCAAACCAGCATCGCCTTAACACAAACTGGAACAACAGCGGGTTTAACATCCACCAGCCTCAATGACTTTACCCTCAATATACCAACACCTAGCATTAGTGCAGCGGGACTCGCCACTGTGTCAACAAATGGCGCTAGTTTCAGTGTCGGCGTGGCGCCTTTTACATATGTCAACACCACAGGAGTTTTGAGCTCCGGTCCAAATGCAGTTGTCGTGGCGCCCTTACTGACTTTTAATAATGGTACCATCACTTCCGGTCCTGCTTCCAATTCTATCAGTCTTTCTTCCCTGACACCGTGGCTGCAGGGCGTGAATACGGTCACCCTCGCCAATAGCACCGACCGGGTTGGAATTGGTGCATCCGCTCCGACAGAAAACCTGCAAGTAGAATCGGCAGGCAATAGCAGTATTTCCATCTTATCCGGCGCATCTAATATCTCGGATTTAGGATTTGGAACAACTGCCAATCATGGTTTGGGACGACTCCGGTATGATAACACAACCGGATCTTTAGCCTTCTGGACCGCCGCAGCCCTTCGTGCGACATTAACCAACACGGGACAATTAGTAATTGGAATCGCTCCTTCTTATTCTTCCACAACCGGTTTAACAATTGGACGTCCAGGGGCCTTTAATAATCAAGTGATGATCACAGGTGGAGACAACAGTAACCTTTTTGGTGGCCTTCTCAGTCTCGGTGAAAATCTAAATCCAAGTTCTGGCTTTTCAATAAAATTAGATGCTGCTGGCAATCGTCTGCAAATCACCAATGACCTGGCTGGCAATTCGCCAATTGCAGCATTTGGAGGTTATGCTGGTTCCAGCAATGGAATGGTAATTGGGTCTTCTTACGCCCCAGGAACCCAGGCGCCTGCAGAGGGCTTGGCAGTTCAGGGTTTTGTCGGAATCGGACTCAGTAGTCCAGCCGCCGCCCTCCATGTGAATGGTAACAGCATCATCACTGGCAGCACCTTGATTGGTGGAAATGCCTCCATTGTGGGCAGCGCCTCCGTCACAGGAAATGCGACCATCACAGGCAATCACACTAATTTGGGGCAAACATTTGCAAATGGCAATGTGTTTGTGGGCACCAGTGCCACAGCACCTGCAGATGTCAGAGTGTTTGGCGGCGTGAAGATGGGGACAGAACTTGGCACAACGCAGGCACCCTACTATCCTGGTGGAAATGGCATGATTTACAGACGTGTTAACAGTACCGCATTTAATTCGGTCGTTACACTGGCCCGTACAGCGGATATTACTTTTGAAACAGAAGCAACTACGGGAGGCATTCAAGTTACACGATCTACTGGTAATATCAATCAAATCTGCCATTGTTCCGGAGTAAATGCCGCTGGTGTGACCGTTAATAAGATTTTCAACAATATTATTATTGGTACAACTCAGGTGTATAGTGCGACTGATAATATTTTGTATTTCCGCTGTATCTTTGGTGATGTTTTTTCCAACGGACACATGACCGAAATAACGGTTAGCCGTTTTCCCGGCGATTACTACTGGATTGGACATTTGATTTCAACTTTTAATCAATAACATGAGGTTTTTTAAACTGCTTTCCAGCTTGACGGTGTTTTTTTTCTGTCTGAGTGCGAGAGCACAGGTCAGTCCTACTATTTCGCCAAATGTTCTGAATGCTGGGGGTGGCCATCGCGCTATTGGCACTTCCGGGTACTGGCTGACCGACAATGTGGGAGAACCTTTTACCGCTTCCTTAGGCCTAGGTACTCTCAATTATATGATCACCCAGGGCTTTCTTCAACCGGAAATTGTTAGTCCCGGTGGTTTCAGCGTCACCTCTCTTTATCAGGATATTCAGTGCCTAGACAAAGCAGATGATGCCTTTATCGCCTTGACCTTAACGACTACTGTAGGTAAATACCGTGCGAAATACCTATGGACGCCCGCATCGGTTTGTCCTGATAATACGTGTGACCGCATCGACACATTGAAAGCCGGCTCCTACAGCGTTAAAGTGGCCATTGACTATACTACCAATGCAGGCGTCGCTAAATTAGATACCGTTCGTCTCGCCTTTACTATCCGCAACGCCACGCAACCATGCATCGTCAAGCCCTTTAGCGGTATAAGTCCAAATAATGATGGAACGAATGATATTTTTACGATTGAAAATATTAAAGAATTTCCCAAGAACCATGTAAGCATATTTAACCGATGGGGGAATTTGGTATTTGATGTAGATGGCTATGATATGGCGAAAGAAGGAAAGAACTGGCCTGATGCAGATGCACTCGATAAATTGCCTTCGAGTACCTATTTTTATATTATTCAATTGAATGATGGTGTTGGCTCCATTATTAAGGGTTGGGTGGAACTTATAAAAAACTAAACGATGAATAAATTTTTGCGAATTACATTCTGTTTTGTTCTTGCAAGTTCCCTGCATGCGCAGCAGGATCCCCAATATAGCCTTTACCAGTTTAATCAGATGATTATTAATCCTGCCTATGCTGGTTCACGTGATAATTTAAGTGCGGTTGCTGCCAACCGTCAGCAATGGGTCGGCTTCGATGGGGCACCTAAAACGACCTGCCTGAGTCTGCATGGTCCCGTCTTGCGAAAAAATTTAGGATTGGGCCTCACCCTGGTAAATGATATCATGGGACCACGCAATGTGACGAGTATATACGGGAATGTGGCGTATTTACTCAAGATCAGCAGCACTGCAAAGCTCTCCTTCGGACTGAATGCCGGTTATAATCGCTATCAGTTCAATTTTGCCAAGATTGACTGGAATGTTTCTGAAGCTCCAAGCCAGTTCTTTAGTAATCAGACCACAGGAGCACTGGACATTAATGGGGGCGTGTATTTTAGAACACCTTCTTTTTTTCTTGGCGTCAGTGCTTCGCATTTGAATAATCCTACCGTCTACACTTATCAGGCGTTATCTAACAATCAGTTTTCTTATCGTCTACGCACCCATTTATTTGTTAGTGCTGGCTATTCTCATCAGATCAACGATAACATCCTTTTTGCTCCAACCGCACTTTTGAAGTTTGTGGACGGAACATTTAATGCAGATTTGAACATCAACTTTTTTGTCCACAAAGTATTTTGGGTTGGCGCCTTTTATAGAATGGGCTTTGGTCCCGGCCTCTTAACGCAGTATTGCATCAGTAAGAAGTTACGGATTGGCTTATCCTACGATACAGGTCTGCAGGCAGCCACAAGATTAGGCTCCAGCTTTGAAGCGATGTTTGGTTATGATTTTGGTGGCAGTAAGGCAAAAATGATTAATCCACGTTTTTTATAAACTATGGCAAAGATACTTAGAACGCTTGTCCTCTGTGCTTTGCTAACTTTTGTGGCAGGAGCTGCTGCACAAAAATCGCACGCGGATAAACTTTTTGACCGGGGTGCCTATTTTGAAGCGCTCCCCATATACAAAAAGGAGGCGAAAAATAAATCACCTGAACGCAGCCAGCATGCGCTCCTGAGGTTAGGCGAGTGCTATAAAGCGCTGTATGACTTCACCATGGCAGAAGTTTCCTACGCAAAAGCGCTGGAATTATCGCCTGAGATTCCGTCAGAGGTTTATCTGAAGTATGCTCAGATTCTAAAAATCAATGATAAATATGATCTCGCTGCAGAACAGTATTCGGCGTATTTGAAATTAAATCCGAAAGATCAGGCCGCCAGAAGGGCCAAGCGTTTTTGTACAGAAATTCAGACCAACATGAATCGTCCGGTTGAATACACCGTTACAAACGTACAGGCGATCAATACCAGTAATTCCGAATTTTCACCATACGTTTTCAAGAATAAATTATTATTCATTGCCGAACGTGCCCGCTTCGATTTTACTGGTTATGAGCGGAATGACTATAATGGCCAACCCTACCTAAATCTCTATGAAGCCCCTATTCAGGGGAATGTTGTAAAAAAGGAAAAACCATTTTCAAATGCTGTTAACTCTGAATATCATGACGGACCCGGCTGCCTCAGTGCTGATGGCACTACTTTATATTTTACGCGGGTGAGCTATGTTAACAAACGTAATTTTGTTAATCAGTCAAAGATTTACACGGCTGCCGGTACTGCAAAAAGTTGGAAAAAAATCAAACCGCTGGAATTGAGCAGTGACGATTATTCCATTGCTCATCCTAGTATTAGCCAGGACAATAACACCCTCTATTTTACCAGTGATATGCCTGGTGGGTTTGGAGGTAAAGATATTTGGATGTGCAAACGGGAAGGCGATGGCTGGGAGGCTCCAATAAACCTGGGTCCCGATGTTAATACAACAGGCGATGAAATGTTTCCTTCCATTCGTCAGGATGGGGTTTTGTTTTTTAGTTCCGATGGATTGCCTGGTTATGGCGGTTTAGATGTTTTCAGTGCCCGTAAACTGGAAGGAAAATGGGTAATCGACCGAAATGAAGGACCCGGTATCAACAGTCGCTCAGACGATTTTGGAATTACTTTTCTGAATGACAGCACTGGTTATTTTTCCTCCAATCGCTTGGGTGGTAAGGGTAGTGATGATATTTACAACTACCGATTCCATGCAAAAAAGCTGACTTCAGTTGACGGTACAGTACTCTTGAGTGAAAACATTGCCGATAAGGCAAAACAAAAAAAGGTGCTCCTACTCGATGAAAAAGGAAAGGTGTTGGATAGTACCTTCACCAATCAGAAAGGTTATTTTGAATTCCGAAACCTTGATCCAGATAAAAAATACATGACCTCCATTGAAGAGTCGGATCCTAGTTTGCAAAGTAAAGCCCGCTTCTATCTTGCCGCAAAGGACTCTACCATCCAAAGGGTCAGTGGAAAGTTTGAAGGCAACCGTTTCGTATTTAAAAACCTACCTTATGAGCCTGGCGCCCTGCCTGAACTTACGCCAGACGGTAACCTTGTTCTATCAGGAACTGTATCTCAGGATGGAAAGAAACCGCTAAAAAACTTGAAGGTAAAGCTGGTTAACGAATTAGGGGAGGTGATGGAAGAAACAACCACCAATGAAAATGGTTCCTTTGCCTTTAGAAATATTCCAAGTGATAAGAATTATGTCGTTTCCATTGAGGAAGGGGATATTCAATTACCGGAAGGAACCAAGATTGTGCTCAGCAACCGTGCAGGTAAAGAAATCCGTTCCTTTTATAAAGCAAAGGAAAAGTTTGTCTTTAAAATTCTGGCGGCGGATAAAGCAGTGATTGAGGAAATGGAGTTGGAGGAAATGAGCCTTGCCATGGGTCTATACGGGTACATGTACGATCAGGATAAAAAACCGCTCGCTAACATTAGAGTAAAGGTCAAAGAAGAGAATGGGGGCGAGGAGGTCGAATGGGTTACCGCGGACAATGGTAAGTTCACTTTCAAGAATCTCTCCACAGAAAAGAAATATATTTTTTCCGCAGATGAAAAGGATCCGCATCTAAAAGGTGTTCGCAAGATTTTTATTGCTGATGCCAAGGGACGTGTTTATAAAGTTGTGGAATTAGGTGTTAATGGAAAGTTTGAATTCAAAATTCTTGAAATCGATAAAAGTAGCATGGGTGAATTCGAGGTGAGTGATCCGTGGTTAAAACTCGGTGAATTGAAAAACGGCCGAAAGAAACCGCTGAAAGTAACCAAGGGCAAAGAGGAGGATGGAGAAAGCGAATTTGAAATGAGCATTACCATCGTTGAGAATATCCATTATCCCTTCGGCTCTTGGGAGCTTGATGAAGACGCTCGTGCTATTTTAGACAAGGCGGCGGATGCAATGAAGGATTATCCAAAACTCTTGATGGAAATTTCTTCGCATACCGACAGTCAATCCACCAACGAATTCAACTTGATGCTTTCCAACAAACGTGCACAGCGAGCAGTTGATTATGTTGTCAGCCGAGGCGTCGACCGAAAACGTCTGAAAGGTAAAGGGTATGGCGAAGCCAAATTATTAAATAATTGTGCAGATGGCGTTGATTGCACCGATGCAGAGCACATGGTTAACCGCCGTACTGAATTCAAGATCACCAAGCCAAGCAAATAATTTATGAATATTGTGCTGATTGACGATGAACAGAACTGGAAAAACTTACTCCCGTTCTGCTTTACGCGTCCCGTTTCCGAAATCCGAATCGGAATTCTAAACCTTCGGGAAAAATGGGAAACACTCCTTCAGGCCTCCTGCTCTTATCAAACACAGCTTTACCTGAGTCAAAAGTATGCACTTAAAGAAACAACTAATCAGATTGTTATTGCCTCCAATCTCTGCGCAGACCGTTCTCTTGCAAAAGTAATAAAGGCACTGCAGCCCGGTGAAGCCTTGTATTGGGGGGACCGCTTATTGGCCCTCAGGGGTTCAGTGGCAGATTTTCAGTCCGCACGGTTTCTAAAGAAAGTAGTCTTGACAGAAAAGGTTTTGATGCTTGAACAGGTTTATGATATCTTTCAAAAAAATGCGGAGGCCTTAGCAGCAGATTACGAATCACTTACCACCGGACGGAGCTCGCAACCGCTTAGTCCTTCCGTTACCGTTGTTGGTAGCAGAGATTTAATTTTTCTGGAAGCAGGTGCTAAAGCTGAAGCCTGTGTTTTGAATACAACTGCTGGTCCGGTTTACATCGGAAAAGAGGCGGAGATAATGGAAGGTGCACTGGTAAGAGGACCCTTTGCTTTGTGCGAGCATAGTACATTAAAATTAGGCGCAAAGGTATACGGAGCCAGCACGGTAGGGCCACATAGCAAAGTAGGAGGGGAGCTGAGTAACAGTGTTATTTTCGGCTATAGTAATAAGGCACACGATGGTTTTCTGGGAAATTCTGTCCTTGGCGAATGGTGTAACCTTGGTGCAGACACCAATAACAGTAATCTGAAAAACAATTACGGTCCTGTAAAACTTTATAACTACGCGATGGGAAAATCGCTTAATACAGGACTTCAATTTTGCGGACTGATGATGGGCGATCACTCCAAAGCGGGGATCAATACCATGTTTAATACAGGCACAGTGGTCGGCGTTGGCTGTAATA
>CALPON020000017.1 GCA_943325195.2 Sphingobacterium thalpophilum
AAACGAAATATGACAACAAACTCATCACAAAAAAACTAAGCGACTTTTATTCCGAACGCATTACAAAGTAAATTGGGGCGCCTTAACGGGCTGTCACTACTCGCTCGCAAAAACGATTGTCACGAAACACCCGAAACATCGTTTTTTCGGAGCTCAAACAGGCCGTTCCATCCCTGGCGCAATGCAAGACAAAAAACCCTAACAAAAGGAACTACTTCTCACAAAAGTAAATGATCTCACCCGCAGGCAAACGATACCGATCAACCAACTCCGGTGTTAATGTGTTTACAAAATCATCTGCCTTTACCTTAAAGCCAGCTGCCGTCAACTTATCCTTGTAGTCCAAACCAAAAAGACGCACATGGTCTTTCTGCCAGAAATGTAGCTCACGTTGCTCAGGACTTGTAATCGACTTGTCTTCGTAGGTCTTCTCCCGCGCAGTATCCAAAGGCACCTGAAAAATACCCCAACCCCCCGGCTTCATAATCCGATACAACTCCCGCATACACTGATCCGCATCTTCCACATGCTCTAACACATGATTGCAAAAAATCACATCATAGGTATTGTCAGCAAATGGCGCCTGGTGCAAATCAAAATGTATATCCGCAATGGGACTATTGTAATCCCCGGTCGTATAATCCAAATTCTTTTGTGCCTTAAATAATTTATAAAAACACTGTTCCGGCGCAATATGAAGCATCTTATGAGGCACAGTAAAAAAATTAGTCCGCTGCTTCAAATACAACCAAAGCAACCGGTGGCGCTCCAGCGAGAGGCTGCCAGGACAAAGCACATTTTTTCGTTTAGCTCTTCCACCATAACCGTAAGGTAAAAATTTACGATAAGTCGCACCAGTAATCGGATCTTCATAACGCTGCCCATAATAAAGAACAGGTGCAACCTTACTGAAACCAATACTGAACCAAATCAATAGGGGACGGGGAATCGTTCTTAAAAGCCAATGAAACATACAGGGATAAAGATAAGTATTTCAATCGCTGAAGGATAACAAAAAATAAAAAAGCAAGGCTAGTCCTCAAATAAAGTCCCCGTGCGCTGTATCGGATTTTTACCGAGGTGCTTATACGCCATCTCCGTGGCCTCACGCCCACGAGGGGTGCGGACAATATATCCCTCCTGAACGAGAAAGGGTTCATACACTTCTTCTATCGTACCACTCTCTTCTCCCACAGCCGTGCTGATGGTCGTTATACCAACCGGCCCACCCTTAAATTTATCAATAATGCAACTCAAAATTCGTAAGTCCATTTCATCGAGACCATTCTTATCCACATTCAATGCCTTTAAAGCATACGTTGCAATAGCAATATCAATATCACCATCCCCTTTTATCTGCGCAAAATCACGTACCCGCCGCAACAGCGCATTCGCAATCCGCGGTGTGCCGCGACTCCTTCTCGCAATCTCAAAAGCAGCTTCATCACTGATCTTAACATTTAAGATCCCCGAACTCCGCTGCACAATGCCTGTTAATACCTTACTATCGTAATAATTCAAACGACTCGTAATGCCAAAACGAGCCCGCAATGGTGCCGTCAACAAACCACTCCGCGTGGTTGCACCAACCAATGTAAACGGATTTAATTTAATCTGAACCGAACGCGCATTCGGCCCACTGTCAATCATAATGTCAATCTTGTAATCCTCCATGGCAGAGTAGAGGTACTCTTCCACAACTGGACTCAATCGGTGAATCTCATCAATGAATAAAACATCAAAGGGCTCCAGATTAGTTAATAAACCCGCCAGATCACCTGGCTTATCTAACACCGGACCACTACTCACGCGCAGATTCACACCAAGGTCATTCGAAATAATATGCGCCAAAGTGGTCTTACCCAAACCCGGAGGGCCATGCAATAACACATGGTCCAGCGATTCATTCCGCTGCTTGGCTGCTGCGACAAAAATCCGTAGGTTATCCACCACCGATTGCTGACCACTGAAGTCCTCAAAAGCAATGGGACGCAGCGCCCGCTCTACATCCTTGTCTGTCGGACTGAGATGTTCCTCACTGGCGTCTAGATTTGTATTCATAAAGTAAAGATAACAGATCGAGCGGCCGATCCCTGCTATAAATTATAGAATGTTAATAGAAATACAATATGCTGCCGCCTTTCCACTCATCAAATCATCTTTTGTCAAAATTCTCAGCCAATCCCTCTTCCTGAATCTTTCCCAAGACTCCTCCTACCTTATTTCTCGCATACAAGCACTGCCTTTCCCGATTAAAAGCTAATTTTGTAGCCTTATTCTATCGCTTATGAAAATCACCGACTTGCAACCCACCAACCTCTGGAAAAATTTCGCTAATCTGAACGCAGTTCCCCGTCCTTCCAAAAAAGAACAACGGGTCATTCAGTTTGCAAAGGAGTTTGGTGAAAGTCTGGGACTACCCGTCCTGGTTGACCATGCCGGTAACGTGATCATTTCTAAGCCCGCTACGCCGGGTATGGAAAATAAAACGCCGGTCGTACTCCAAAGTCATCTCGACATGGTCCACCAAAAAAACGCAGATACCGCCTTCGATTTTGAGAAACAAGGTATCGACATGTTCGTCGATGGAGACTGGGTCAAAGCAAGAGGGACCACATTGGGCGCGGATAATGGAGTAGGGGTAGCCGCGATCATGGCTATTCTTGAGAGTAAAGACATTCCACACCCCCCTCTGCAGGCGCTGTTTACGATTGATGAAGAAACCGGAATGACCGGTGCGTTGGCATTAAAAGGGGGCGTTCTGAATGGAAAAATCCTTCTAAATCTAGATACAGAAGAAGATACCGAATTGACGATTGGTTGCGCTGGAGGTATTGATATCACCGCATCTGGGAACTACCTGCAAAAAAAGACAACGGAGAGGGAAGGACTTCGCATCTCTGTCAGTGGCTTAACCGGCGGGCACTCGGGAATGGACATTCAGAAGGGTAGAGGCAATGCAAATAAAATCCTCGCACGCATTTGTCTTACCCTTTGCCAAAGCGAACTCATCGAACTAGCTTCTTTTACGGGTGGAAGTCTTCGGAACGCAATCCCTCGCGAAGCCGCTGCAGAGGTCACTTTGAAAAAATCAGACCACGAAAACATTCTAAAGACAATCGCGGTGCTGACCGAACAAATCAAAAAAGAATTCCACTTTACCGATCCTGCTTTAGACTGCAGCTGCAGGGCAGTTCCTGCCGCCGATCTGGTCGCGGACTCTTCTTTTAGTGTTAATTTTCTACGCTCATTATATGCTTGTCCAAACGGCATCTACCGCATGAGTCCCGATATTGCCGGATTAGTGCAAACTTCCAATAACCTGGCACGCGTTGAATTAAAAGAGGGAAACTTTCAGGTACAGTGCCTCGGTCGAAGCTCCATCGATTCTGAAAAAACAGATTTGCAAAATGCAGTTGCTGCAGTATTTGAACTTTCCGGCGCTGCCGTGAAATTCTCGGGAAGCTATCCCGGCTGGACACCTCTTCCAAATTCAGAACTGGTCCGTTTTATGTCCGATCTCTATGCCCAAAAGTTTGGCCACGCACCAAATGTCAGTGCCGTCCACGCTGGACTGGAATGTGGCATTCTAGGCAGAAATTATCCTGATATCCAAATGATTTCCTTCGGTCCAAATATCTTTGGTGCCCACTCTCCCGATGAACGCGCGCAAATCAGTTCCGTTCAAAAATTCTGGGACTATCTGCTGGAAATTCTGAAGCAAATTAAATGATTTCGCGGCTACCTTTTAGAAGCAATTGACTCTGCTTTTACGGCGAGCTTTGCCAAAACTTTTCAGTAAAGAAGTCTGAAAGACATCTCACTTCTTTACCATGAACCGCGTCCAAGGCCTTCCTGGAACTTTTCAGCAGAGAAGTCTGAAAGAATTCACAGTGGTTTACCATGAATCGCGTCCAGGGCTTTCCTGGAATTTTCAAGCAGAGAAGTCTGAAAGACTTAACAGTGCTTTACCATGAACCGCGTCCAGGGCTTTCCTTGAATTTTCAAGCAGAGAAGTCTGAAAGACTTAACAGTGCTTTACCATGAACCGCGTCCAAGGCCTTGCCGGAACTTTCAGCAGAGAAGTCTGAAAGACTTCACACACATTTACCACGGACGCAGTCCGTGGTAAATGCTGTTCACGATGAAGACAAGCCCGAAGGGCTTGAATACGGGGTAACTCTTTTCTGAAAGTAATGAGTGTTACTTTTTGAAAGATAAACCATGGATACGTCAAGCCCTTCAGGCTTGTGGGAACCGGTTAGTCGCCCTTACCTGAGGCTCTGCCTCAGGTAAGGGGTATTGAACTCCTCCGGAGTTCCTCGTGAACAGCTTTCAACAACCATAAAAAGAACAAAATACAGTATACCATGCCTTTCGAAAGACATCACATACATCGTCTAAAAGTTATTGAACCAAAGCTAGCTCTGCCCTCCTTTGTACTTGGGTCTACCCTCAATATCACTTATCGCTGCACGGCCTAGCTTTGTGGGAACTTCCAGTACAGAAGTCTGAAAGACTTCACACGCCTTTACCACTGACGCAGTCCCTGGTAAAAGCCCCTTGATTCATGGCATTTCGATACTTATTGACGCATTAGCCCGCAGCCGGCCTGATCGTTCCGTCACTATGTTAAATTAATTAACTATCTGATTAACAATGTCTTAATTTGTATAAACGACACTCTTGCAACGATTTATTTCAAGTATATTTGTGGTCCTGTTTTAAATAAGGCTTAAAACACAAAAATTTAAGTTTAACCGCTCAGACCGGCCTTATCAGTCTGATACAATTAAAAAATAACATGGCAGAAAAAGCCCCGGTAACCGGAAATCCCGATTTTGACTGGAACTCAATCGGAAAAAAACAAGACAATTACACAGCGG
This sequence comes from Sphingobacterium thalpophilum, assembly GCA_943325195.2. Lineage (GTDB taxonomy): Bacteria > Bacteroidota > Bacteroidia > B-17B0 > Aurantibacillaceae > Aurantibacillus. Next base: position 4,887 of record CALPON020000017.1, read on the forward strand.
AAGAAAAAACCAAGCTGGATGAATTGTATGGAGAGAAATTAAGCACCATCACTGATCTTCAGATCATCGAAGGTGTGGTTGTTGCAAAAAACAACCGCGAAGTTGTTGTCAACATTGGATACAAATCTGACGGAGTTGTTCCTCTTTCAGAATTTCGTTATAATCCTGATTTGAAAGTAGGCGACACCATTGAAGTCTTTGTTGACCAAGCAGAAGATACACAAGGACAGCTAGTGCTATCACACAAAAAAGCACGTGCAGGTAAGAGCTGGGATCGTGTTAATGAATCCCTTGCAAATGACGAAATCATTAAAGGTTTTGTTAAATGCCGCACAAAAGGTGGTCTCATTGTTGATGTGTTCGGCATTGAAGCATTCCTTCCAGGTTCACAAATTGATGTGAAACCAATCCGCGATTACGATATCTACGTTGGTAAAACAATGGAGTTTAAAGTAGTAAAAATCAACAACGAATTTAAAAATGTTGTTGTATCGCACAAAGCACTCATCGAAGCAGAACTTGAAACTCAAAAACGTGAGATCATCTCTAAATTAGAGAAAGGTCAGGTTCTTGAAGGGACTGTTAAGAACATCACTTCTTATGGTGTGTTCATTGATTTAGGCGGTGTTGACGGACTTATCCACATCACTGACTTATCATGGGGACGTATCAATCACCCTGAAGAAATCGTGAAATTAGACGAGAAAATTCAAGTAGTTATCCTCGAATTTGATGACGATAAAAAACGTATTGCACTTGGTCTAAAACAATTAACACCACATCCTTGGGAAGCACTTTCTCAAGAAGTGAAAGTAGGCGATAAAATTAAAGGAAAAGTAGTTGTAATCAATGATTATGGCGCTTTCGTTGAAATCGCTGCTGGTGTTGAAGGACTTGTTCACGTAAGTGAAATGAGCTGGAGCCAGCATTTACGCAGTGCACAGGAATTTGTGAAAATCGGTCAGGAAATCGATGCGGTAATCCTCACATTAGATCGTGAAGAGCGTAAAATGAGCTTAGGTATGAAACAATTAACTCCTGATCCTTGGAATATGATCATGGAGAAATATGCCAAAGGATCTAAACACACTGGTACAGTTCGTAACTTCACTAACTTCGGCGTTTTCGTTGAATTAGAAGAAGGTGTTGACGGACTTGTTCACATCTCTGACCTGAGCTGGAGCAAGAAAATCAAACACCCAAGCGAATTCTGTAAAGTGGGTGAGAAAATGAATGTTACCGTTCTGGAAATTGATGGTGAAAACCGTCGTCTCAGCCTCGGCCACAAACAACTCGAAGAAAATCCATGGGATGTTTTTGAAACTGTATTTACCGTTGATTCTATCCACAAAGGAACCGTCACGTCTGTAAACGACAAAGGCGCTCTCGTTGGTTTAACATACGGAGTAGAAGGTTTCTGTCCTGCACGTCACCTCGCGAAGGCAGACGGCGGTACATTAAAATTAGATGAAACGGCAGAATTCAAAGTAATTGAATTCAGCAAGGATGCGAAACGCATCGTCGTTTCTCACGCTCGTCTTCACGAAGAAGTGAAAGAAGAAGCTAAACGTGCCGATAAGGTATCTAAAAAAGCAGATTCAGATGATGCGAAAAAAGCAATCAAAAAGGTAAAAGATAGCCAGGAAAAAACCACCTTAGGTGACTATTCCGCGCTGTCTGACCTGAAAGATAAGCTCGACGGCAAAAAGTAATTCTGCTGGACTTTAAATAGTCCGCACGAGCTGCCACACTCCCGTAACGAACGTGTTCGTAAGCGGGCAACTAAATACCTCGCCAGGGTTTTTAGTTTTTGAGAGCCAAAGCCCCGACCGAAAGGTTGGGGCTTTGTGCTTGTGTTAACTACTGAAATCTCCGCTGTAAATCTGCAAGCCAATAGGCATCGGCGAGTCCGTAAAAGCTGTCGAGATGCCCGGAGAGCAATAGTTAAAACTAAAAGTGCTCGGACCGAAAACCGAAACTGGCGCTTAATCCACTCTGCAAAAAGCAGTATCTGGTGAATTAATAAGCATTCAGCTACTTAAACAATAAATCAGGCTTTCATCCGTTTTACTTGAAACGAAGAAGAAATAAGTTAGCCTATGATGACAACATCTACTCCTGAATTAGAATTTCTAAACACCCAAGCCCCAAAAAAACGAGAAGATCACAGTCACTTGGCAACTGCTGAGCCTTCCAAGCACTGCCTAGATCATATTTTGAATTTTAGCAAAAACCTGGAAGTCAAAAAATCCGAACAGCTGGGTGAATGGACATTTATGCGCAGCTAGACTTTTTTAGCAATTTTTAACAATTCTCAGAAAAGAAAGCCGTCGCTGTTTTTTTGGACCAATTTAATGGCCAAAAAACGGTAACTTGGCGTTCTGAAAGGTTTTTGCTCAATCTCCCCTTATTTGGAATATGTATTCCGGTATTTAAGACCCTGTGAAATTTCTCAGAATTTGATTTTTGATCAATTCGTTGATCTATCTCAGGCCTAAAGCCTTAATTATCAAAAATATTTGCCCAAAAAGAATTGGAGATACAAATTATTTCAGTATCTTTGCCCTCCCTAAAATGGGGAAATAGCTGAAACACCAGTAAAATCAAGTAATTCAAAGGATTGAAATGCCTACAATATCGCAATTAGTAAGAAAAGGTCGCACTAAACCGACCAACAAAAGTAAATCGGCCGCTTTGGACTCATGTCCACAACGCCGTGGCGTATGTACAAAGGTATATACCACTACGCCCAAGAAACCTAACTCTGCCATGCGTAAAGTGGCGAAGGTACGTTTGACTAACAAACAGGAAGTAATTGCTTACATCCCGGGTGAAGGTCATAACCTTCAGGAGCACTCGATTGTGCTTGTACGCGGTGGTCGTGTGAAAGATCTTCCAGGTGTTCGATATCACATCGTTCGCGGAAGTCTTGATACGGCGGGTGTAGAGGGACGTAAACAACAACGTTCAAAATACGGAGCTAAACGTCCTAAAGCGGGTGCAGCTGCACCAGCAAAGAAAAAATAATCAGTAATTAGTAGAGATAGTATACAATGAGAAAAGCCAGAGCAAAAAAGCGCGTCCTGTTGCCAGACCCGATTTATAATGACGTGTTGGTAACCCGTTTTTTAAATAACCTGATGTACGATGGTAAGAAGAATACTGCTTCCGCCATCTTTCACGATGCCATTGGTATCGTTGCAAAACGGACAAGTGAAGATGGTCTTGAAGTGTTTAAGAAAGCACTTGCCAACGTAACCCCTCAGGTTGAGGTGCGTTCACGTCGTGTAGGTGGTTCAACCTTCCAGATTCCTTCAGAGATTCGCCCTGACCGCAAAGTGTCTATGGCCATGAAATGGATGATTTCTTATTCACGCAGACGTAACGAAAAATCAATGGCTCAGAAATTAGCTGGTGAAATCGTTGCTGCTTCGAAAGAAGAAGGTGCTGCTTTCAAAAAGAAAGAAGACATTCATAAGATGGCTGAAGCCAACAAAGCATTTTCACACTTTAGATTCTAATTACCGAAATGGACTTACGTTATACAAGAAATATAGGAATCGCTGCTCACATTGATGCTGGTAAAACCACCACAACAGAGCGGATTCTTTATTATACAGGTGTTAATCACAAAATTGGTGAGGTACATGACGGTGCAGCAACAATGGACTGGATGGCGCAAGAGCAAGAGCGTGGTATTACCATTACCTCTGCTGCGACAACCTGTTTCTGGAATTACCGCGATAATAAATACAAACTGAACATTATTGACACCCCGGGTCACGTGGATTTTACCGTTGAGGTGAACCGCTCCCTGCGTGTACTTGATGGTTTGGTGTTCTTATTCTCCGCTGTTGATGGTGTTGAACCACAATCCGAAACGAACTGGCGCCTGGCTGATAATTATAACGTAACCCGGATTGGTTTCGTAAATAAAATGGATCGTCAGGGTGCTGACTTTCTCAACGTAGTAAAGCAAACACGCGAAATCCTCGGTGGTAACGCGGTTCCACTTCAGTTACCTATTGGTGCTGAAGATAACTTCACGGGTGTGGTCGATTTGATCAACAACCGCGGAATGGTATGGAATGAGGAAGATAAAGGAATGACTTACAAAGAAGTTCCAATTCCTGAGGACATGAAGGATGAAGTGTACGAATGGCGTGAAAAAATGCTTGAGGCAGTTTCTGAATTTGATGATAAAATTATGGAGAAGTTTTTCGATGCTCCTGAAACAATCACTGAACGTGAGGTTTTAGATGCACTTCGTAAAGCTTGTCTTGCAAATAAAATTGTACCAATGGTTTGTGGTTCATCTTTCAAAAATAAAGGTGTACAAACAATGCTCGATCTGGTAATGGAATTAATGCCATCGCCACTCGATAAAGAAAACACAAAAGGAATCAACCCGGATACGGAACAAGAAGTGATCCGTCGTCCTAATGTTTCTGAACCATTTACAGCATTAGCATTTAAAATCGCAACAGATCCTTTCGTGGGCCGTCTCTGCTTTTTCCGTGCTTATTCTGGTCGCCTCGATGCAGGTTCTTATGTACTGAACACACGTTCAGGAAATAAAGAACGAATCAGCCGTATCTTCCAGATGCATGCAAATAAACAGAATCCAATCGAATTCATCGAAGCAGGTGATATCGGTGCTGCGGTAGGTTTTAAAGACATCCGCACCGGTGATACACTGTGTGATGAAAAACATCCGATCGTTCTCGAAGCAATGAACTTCCCTGAACCGGTAATCGCCATCGCCATTGAGCCGAAAACTCAGGGTGACCTCGATCGCTTAGGTGTGGGTCTTAATAAGTTGGCTGAAGAAGATCCAACCTTCCGTGTTAAAACGGACGAGGATTCCGGACAGACAATCATCGCCGGTATGGGTGAACTTCACCTTGAAATTATTGTTGACCGTTTAAGACGCGAATTCAAAGTAGAGGTTAACCAAGGCGCCCCACAAGTGGCTTATAAAGAGGCCATCTCTGGAAGTGTTGAACACCGTGAAGTATACAAAAAACAATCTGGTGGTCGTGGTAAATTTGCTGATATCAAATTTAAATTAAGTCCTGTTGATGAGGGATACGATACATCCAAAACAGGTGGTTTACAATTCGTAAATGAAATTACCGGCGGTAATATTCCCCGTGAATTTATCCCTGCAGTTGAAAAAGGATTTAAGAACTCCTTATCAAATGGTGTTTTAGCTGGATATCCTTTGGTGGGACTGAAAGTTATTTTAACTGACGGTTCATACCACGCGGTTGACTCGGATGCCCTCTCATTTGAAATTTGCGCGCGTAGCGCCTACCGTGAAGCACTTCCTAAATGTAAGCCAACTTTGCTTGAGCCGATCATGAAGGTCGAAGTCCTCACTCCAGAGCAAAACATGGGTGATGTGGTAGGTGACTTAAACCGTCGCCGTGGTCAGATCGAAGGAATGGATACCCGTGGTAATGCACAGGTTATCAAAGCAAAAGTTCCACTCTCCGAAATGTTCGGTTATGTAACACAATTACGTACACTGACTTCAGGTCGCGCAACTTCAACAATGGAATTTAGTCATTACAACGAGGCGCCAAACAACGTGGCGGTAGATGTAATCTCTAAAGCAAAAGGAAAAGCAGAAAAAGTTTAAAAAATAGACGTTCTTTTAAATATGAGCCAGAGAATCAGAATTAAATTAAAATCGTACGACTTTAACCTAGTGGATAAATCCGCAGAAAAGATCGTTAAAACTGTTAAAGCAACAGGCGCAGTAGTGAATGGTCCAATTCCACTTCCTACGAACAAACGGATTTTCACCGTCCTGAAATCCCCACACGTTAACAAAAAAGCGCGTGATCAGTTTCAATTGTGTGCCTACAAACGTCTGTTAGACATTTACAGCTCTTCCAGCAAAACAGTTGATGCGTTAATGAAACTCGAACTTCCTAGTGGAGTAGAGGTAGAGATTAAGGTTTAGTGGCTGAACCAGTGGCGACTGGGCTAATAGTAAATAAATAATAAACAATAAATAATAGAATAAATGTCAGGATTAATTGGTAAAAAAATCGGAATGACCAGCTTCTTCGATGCCAATGGCAAATATCTGCCATGCACAGTAATTGAAGTAGGTCCTTGCGTTGTAACGCAAGTAAAAACCAATGAAAAAGACGGTTACTCAGCAGTACAGTTGGCTTTCGACGAGAAAAAAGAAAAAAACACGTCAGGAGCCATGAAGGGTCACTTTGCAGAAGCAAAAACGACCCCGAAGCGTAAAGTAGTTGAGTTTCGTCATTTCACTGAAGAAAGAACCTTAGGTGATGTACTTACTGTTGATTTGTTTGCAGAAGGCGATTTCGTAGATGTCGTTGGAACGAGCAAGGGTAAAGGTTTTCAGGGTGTTGTAAAACGTCATGGATTCAGCGGGGTAGGTCACGCCAACAAATCTCACGGTCAGCATGATCGTGAAAGAGCTCCTGGATCACTCGGCGCTTCCTCAGATCCTTCACGCGTTATGCCGGGTCGGCGTATGGCGGGACGTCTTGGTGGAAACCGCAAGAAAGTTCAGAACCTCGTGGTGATGAAAGTTATGCCTGAGAAAAACATTCTCCTTGTTAAAGGGTCTGTTCCAGGTGCTAAAGGGTCTTACGTTTTAATCGAGAAATAGTCATGCAAGTAGAAGTAATAAATATAAGCGGCAAAAAAACAGCCAAGAAACTGGACCTTTCGGATGCCATCTTCGCTGCAGAGCCTAATGATCATTGTATCTATCTTGACGTGAAGCAATATCTTGCTAACCAACGTCAGGGTACACATAAATCCAAAGAACGTGCTGAAATATCACGTACTACTAAGAAATTAAAACGTCAAAAAGGTACCGGTGGTGCCCGTGCCGGCTCAATGAAATCTCCTCTCTTCGTAGGTGGTGGTCGTGCTTTCGGTCCCCGTCCACATGAGTATGGTTTTAAATTGAATAAGAAAGTGAAGGCACTTGCAAGAGTTAGCGCCCTGTCCTACAAGGCGAAGGATAATGCAATCACCGTTCTGGAAGACTTTAATTTTGAAGCACCAAAAACAAAGAACTACATCGATTTGATGAAGAACTTGAATATGGCGGATAAGAAGACACTTTTAGTGTTGCCTGATACAAACAAAAATGTATATTTGTCCTCCCGTAATATTCAGGGTGCAAGAGTCGTAAAGGCCTCTGATTTAAATACTTATGATATTTTAAATGCAGAAAGTCTGATTCTCTCAGAAAGTTCAGTGAAAGTAATTGAAACAATTTTAAACAAGTAAGATGGATATTTTAATTAAGCCAATCATCACTGAAAAGATGACCGCCCAAGCCGAAAAATTAAATCGCTATGGCTTTGTGGTAGCAAAAGAGGCTAATAAATTGGAGATCAGGGCTGCTGTTGAAAAGATGTACAACGTAAAAGTTGATAGCGTTAATACTCAGCAATATGTGGGAAAAGTAAAAACCCGCAACACCACCCGTGGTATGGCCATTGGTCGCGTAAACCGTAACAAAAAAGCAATCGTTACCCTGAAACAAGGTGAAGCGATCGATTTTTACGCTAGTATATAAACTGGGTTAACTGTTGAGGAGCGTTAAAACGCTCCGCGAAACACGAAACCAAAAACATTAAAAAAAATGGCATTAAGAAAATATAAACCACTTACTCCGACATTACGGTATAAGATTACCTCAGGGTTCGATGAGATAACAGCGAGCAAACCTGAGAAGAGCCTCATTACAAAACCAAATTACAGTTCTGGTGGACGGAACAATTCTGGTAAAATGACCATGCGTTACATCGGTGGTGGACACAAAAAGGTGCTCCGTGCAATCGATTTCAAACGCGATAAAGATGGCATCGAAGGAACAGTGAAGACCATCGAATACGATCCAAATCGTTCGGCTCGTATCGCTCTTATCTTCTACAAAGATGGTGAGAAGCGTTATATTATTGCTCCGCAAGGTCTCAAGGTGGATCAAAAAGTAATCTCCGGTAAAGGTGTTGCACCTGAAATTGGAAATACGCTTTTGCTCTCCGAAATTCCACTCGGTACAATCGTTCATAATATTGAACTTCGTCCAGGTCAAGGTGCCGTTCTGTCCCGTAGTGCTGGATCTTATGCACAATTGGCGGCACGCGATGGTAAATATGCAATCCTCAAAATGCCTTCAGGCGAGGTGCGCATGATCCTAATTACTTGCAAAGCTTCTATTGGCGCAGTATCTAATCCTGATCACAATCAGGAGGTTTTAGGTAAGGCTGGTGCAAAACGCTGGAAAGGTGTTCGTCCGCGTACACGTCCGGTCGTGATGAATCCTGTTGATCACCCTATGGGTGGTGGTGAAGGGCGCGCTTCAGGTGGACATCCACGGTCACGTAAAGGTATCCCTGCAAAAGGCTACAAGACACGTTACAAAGCAAAAGCGTCCAACAAACACATCATCGAACGCAGAAAGAAATAATTACTAACGTTTAATGGTCCCGGCTCAACTGGGATTCAAAACAAAAACAAATAAATAAATGGCAAGATCATTAAAAAAAGGCCCTTTCATCGACCACAACCTAGAAGGTAAAGTGGATAAGTTGAATGAGAGCGGTAAGAAGTCAGCAATCAAGACTTGGGCCCGTCGTTCTACAATCCCACCAGAATTTGTTGGGCATACCTTTGCAGTACACAACGGTGCGAAATTTATTCCCGTTTATGTTACGGAAAACATGGTTGGACACAAGCTGGGAGAGTTTGCACCAACCCGCGTATTTAAAGGTCACGCTGGCCATAACAAGAAATAATCTTAGCCATGGGAAAAAGAAAAAGATTAGTCGCTGAAAAGCGCAAAGAAGAAAATAAGACCTCGTATTTCGCGAAACTGAATAACTGCCCGACATCACCACGCAAAATGCGTCAGGTGGCAGATCTGGTAAGAGGTAAAGATGCGTACATGGCTCTTAATATCCTGAAGTTTAACACACGTGAAGCTTCTGGTCGTTTGGAAAAACTCCTCAAATCTGCAATTGCAAATTATGAGGCTAAAAGCCAACAGCGCGCTGACGAAGGGACCCTTTTTGTAAAGGATGTCCACGTAGATAGCGCTTTGATGGTAAAACGTCTGCGCACTGCGCCGCAGGGTCGTGGATACCGGATCAGAAAGCGCACCAATCACGTTACGTTAGTTTTAGATACAAAAAATAGTTAAGAAGAAATGGGACAAAAAGTAAATCCAATTGGTATTAGATTAGGAATCATCAAAGGATGGGATTCTAACTGGTTTGGCGGACATGACTATGCTGATAAGCTGGTTGAGGACGACAAAATCCGTTCCTACTTGAAAGCTCGTCTTGCTAAAGGCAGTATCTCTAAAATCGTAATCGAGCGTACTTTAAAGCTTGTCACTGTTACAATCAACACGGCCCGCCCAGGTATCATTATCGGTAAGGGTGGAAAAGAGGTTGATAAACTGAAAGAAGAATTAAAGAAACTGACTACTAAAGAAATTCAAATCAATATTTTCGAAATTAAACGTCCTGAACTCGATGCACGTCTCGTTGCTGACAGTATCGCTCGTCAAATCGAAGGTCGTATCTCTTTCCGCCGCGCAGCAAAGATGTCAATGGCATCTACCATGCGTATGGGCGCTGAAGGTATCAAAATTAAGGTTTCTGGCCGTTTGGGTGGAGCTGAAATGGCGCGTACTGAAGGATATAAAGAGGGACGGACACCACTCCACACCCTGCGTGCTGATATTGATTATGCAATCGCAGAGGCACACACCAGTTACGGTCGTATCGGTGTAAAGGTTTGGGTTTGCCGCGGAGAAATCTTCGGAAAACGCGATCTTTCTCCTAATGCTGGTCTGAGCAAAGAAAAAGGTCCTGGATCCGCTGGAGACAGGGGAGATAGAAGAGATGATCGTCCTAAATTCGCTGGAAAGAAAAGACCAGGAGCTAGAAAAGACGATAAATAATTTAGAACCGAAAAAAATTCAAGGTCATGTTACAACCGAAAAGATCGAAATATAGAAAATCACACAAAATGAAAATCAAAGGCGACGCGAAGCGTGGCCATGAATTAGCCTTTGGTTCATTTGGTATTAAAGCAATGGACGAGTGCCGGATGACAGGTCGCCAGATTGAAGCTGCCCGTATCGCAATCACTCGTTTTATGAAACGTGAAGGTCAGGTGTGGATCCGTGTGTTCCCGGATCGTCCCGTAACTTCCAAACCTGCTGAGGTACGTATGGGTAAAGGTAAGGGTGCTCCTGAATACTGGATGGCACCTGTTAAGCGCGGAAGAATCATTTTTGAAGCCGAAGGTGTTCCACTGGAAGTTGCAAAAGAAGCACTTCGCCTAGCCGCACAGAAACTGCCGATCGTGACTAAGTTCATTGTTCGCAGAGATTACGTGGAAGCAGCTGCTACGAAGTAAAAAACTGAATTAACAACACTGATTTTTAATTAAACCGTTACTTTAATTAAGAAGAGGGTGGAGCGGAAAGCAACAACACCGCTTTCATTAATAACGAGGCACTGAAAAGTGCATAATTAAAAAAAAGAAAAATGGCAACTAAAGAAATACAAGGCTTATCTGACCAGGATTTAATGGAAAAGATTGCCGCTGAGAAAGCTGATTTAAACAAGATGACCTTAAATCATACCATCTCTCCCGCAGAAAATCCGTCCAAAATTCGGATCAATCGCAGGAACATCGCCAGGATGTTAACTGAAGTCAATAATCGTAAAAACGCAGCAAAGTAATTGCTTCTGAATCATGGAAAGAAATTTAAGAAAAGAAAAAGTTGGTGTCGTAAAAAGCAACAAGATGGATAAAAGCATCGTTGTGGCGGTTATGCGTAAAGTAAAGCACCCGAAATATGGTAAGTTCGTGAATAAGACCAGTACATTTGTTGCTCATGACGAGAAAAACGAGTGCAGCATTGGAGACACTGTGAAAATCTCTGAAACACGTCCCATGAGTAAGACCAAAAACTGGCGCTTGGTGGAAGTACTGGAGAAAGTGAAATAATTTGTTAATCGTATTAAGAATATTACAAGATGATACAAAATGAATCAAGATTAACAGTAGCTGACAACAGTGGTGCCAAAGAAGTATTGGTTATCCGCGTACTGGGTGGTACCAGAAAGCGTTATGCATCTATTGGTGATAAAGTAGTGGTAACTGTTAAACACGCAATGCCAAGTGGTAATGTGAAAAAAGGAACTGTAAGTAAGGCCGTTATCGTGCGCACCAGAAAAGAAATCAGCCGTGCAGATGGCTCTTATATCCGATTTGATGACAATGCGGTTGTTCTTTTAAATGCAACAGATGAAATCCGTGGCACTCGTATTTTCGGACCAGTGGCCCGCGAACTGCGTGATAAGCAATTTATGAAAATCATTTCACTGGCACCAGAAGTGCTTTAAATAGAGATTAAACATGTCGAAATTAAAATTAAAAAAAGGCGATACTGTTAAGGTGATCTCAGGCGAAGCCAGGGGTCAGCAAGGAAAGATCGTAACGATAGACGTTAAGAAAATGCGCGTTATTGTTGAAGGTGTAAACATGATCAGCAAAAGCGAAAAACCTAACGCCAAAAATACAAACGGTGGCATCACTAAAAAAGAAGGTTCTATCCATATCTCTAACCTCATGTTGTTAGAAGGTGGTAAGACTGTTCGTGTGGGTCGCATTATCAATGAGAAAACTCAGAAAATTGAGCGCATCTCTAAAAAAACTAAGGAGGTATTGAAATAATGGCAACAACAACTTATCAACCCCGCTTAAAGGAAAAGTACGCTGCAGACGTGATTCCTGCTTTGCAGAAACAATTTCAGTACAAATCTGCTATGCAGGTTCCTAGACTGAAGAAAATCTGTATCAACCAGGGTATCGGTGATGCAGTTTCTGATAAAAAAATGATTGAATCGGCAGTGAAAGAAATGAGTACCATTTCCGGACAGAAAGCCGTTCCTACCTACTCGACAAAAGATATCTCCAATTTCAAACTTCGTAAAGGTGTTGCGATTGGTGTACGCGTTACGCTTCGTGGGGATAAGATGTATGAGTTTCTGGATCGTTTAATCGCCGCTGCTCTGCCACGTATCCGTGATTTCAAGGGCGTGAACGATAAAGGATTTGATGGCCGCGGTAACTACACCCTAGGTGTAACTGAGCAAATCATTTTCCCAGAAATCGATATCGACAAAGTAAGCAAAATCCAGGGTATGGATATTACCTTTGTGACAAGTGCGCCAACTGATAAAGAGGCACATGCATTATTAACTGAATTTGGTATTCCTTTCAAAAAGAAGCAATAAATGGCAAAAGAATCAATGAAGGCCCGTGAGGTCAAGCGTAAGGACTTAGTGGAAAAATTTGCGGTAAGACGCGAAGAACTTAAAAAAGCAGGCGACTGGACAGCACTTCAAAAACTGCCGCGCAACTCTTCTAAAGTTCGCGTACGGAACCGTTGTAATATGACAGGTCGTCCACGTGGCTACATGCGTGATTTCGGACTTAGTCGCGTCACTTTCCGCGAAATGGTTCTGTTCGGATTGATCCCGGGCGTTACCAAATCCAGCTGGTAAGCTTTTCTTTTGCGTGGTGGCAAAAAGAAAACAAAAATAAAATTGGAGGTACAGCAAATTATCGTATATTTGCCCCCTCAAAAAAAATAAATAATTGTTTAATATAATTATCCCGTTGATTTTGAACGAAAGACGGGGTAACATATAAACTTAAAAAAATGACAGATACAGTATCAGATTACCTGACGCGTGTAAGAAATGCCATCAAGGCAAATCACCGCATTGTGGAAGTTCCTGCTTCCAATCTTAAAAAGGAAATTACCCGCATTCTTTTCGAAAAAGGGTACATTCTCAATTACAAATTTGAAGAAACAAGTAACAAACAAGGCGTAATCAAAATCGCTTTGAAATATCATCCTGTTACAAAAATTTCTGCTATCCGTTCGCTGGATCGTGTTTCCTCACCAGGTTTACGTAAGTATTCCAGTGTAGTAAGTATGCCACGCGTACTAAATGGATTAGGCATCGCCATCGTTTCAACTTCTAAAGGTGTGATCACCGATAAGGAAGCTAAGAAACTAAACGTTGGTGGTGAGGTTTTATGTTATATTTCTTAATCTAGAGGAGGAACGACATGTCACGTATTGGAAAGAACCCGATCGCCCTACCAAAAGGTGTAGAGGTAAAGGTAAGTAACGGAAATGTAACCGTTAAAGGTGCAAAAGGCGAACTCAACCAAAAGGTTGATACAGATATTACTGTAACCGTAGAAGAGAATCAGATTTTGGTTACACGTCCGACTGATCAGAAACGTCACAAAGCTCTTCATGGCTTGTACCGCTCACTCATCGCAAACATGGTGAAAGGTGTCAGCGAAGGCTTTAAGACCGAACAGGAATTGGTTGGTGTGGGTTACCGCGCTACAAATAAAGGTCAACTATTGGAATTGTCATTGGGTTATTCACATAATATTACCTTCGATATTCCTGCAGAGATTAAAGTTACAACTGCAAGTGAAAAAGGTCAGAATCCGAAAGTGATTCTGGAAAGTGCAGACAAACAACTGATCGGCCTAGTTGCCGCTAAGATCCGCAGTCTGCGCAAACCTGAGCCATACAAAGGTAAAGGTATCAAGTTTACTGGCGAGGTTCTGAGAAGAAAAGCTGGTAAATCTGCAAGTAAGAAGTAATTTTTAAAAAGCAGGCCTAGTTCACATATTTATTAATCATCTTCAAAAAATTGGAAAGATGGCATTCAACAAACAAGAGAGAAGAACAAAAATAAAATTAAAGCTCCGCAAACGGATCAAGGGTAATCCTGAGACGCCACGCCTGAGTGTATTCCGCAGCAATGCTGAAATCTACGCACAATTAATCGATGATAAAGGGGGTAAGACCCTGGTAGCCGTTGGTTCAGTTGAAAAGGGAATTGCAGCAGCAAAAGTTAACAAGTCTGAAAAGGCGAAAATGGTTGGAAAATTGATCGCAGAGAAAGCTCTTGCAACAGGTATTTCTAAAGTGGTTTTCGATCGTAATGGCTTTTTGTACCATGGTCGTGTAAAATCACTTGCTGAGGGTGCTCGCGAGGGAGGATTAAATTTCTAAAAACTGATTAAGATGTCAAAAGAAGTAGTAAAGCGCGTTAAATCTAGCGATATTGAATTAAAAGATAAACTGGTTGCTATCAACCGTGTTACGAAGGTAACTAAGGGTGGTCGCCACTTCAGTTTCTCCGCCATCGTTGTGGTAGGAAATGAGAAAGGTGTTATTGGTCAGGGACTTGGTAAAGCAAATGAAGTGACTGATGCAATTACGAAAGGAATTGAAGATGCTAAGAAAAGCCTGGTGAAAGTGCCTGTCCTTAATGGGACTGTGCCACATGCTCAGGAAGGCAAATTTGGTGGCGCTCGCGTATTCCTTAAGCCTGCTGCTCACGGTACTGGTGTAATTGCCGGTGGTGCGATGCGTGCAGTTTTGGAGAGTGTAGGGGTGACCGACGTTCTTGCTAAATCAAAAGGTTCTAGTAATCCACATAACGTGGTAAAAGCGACCCTCGATGCTTTGATGAAAATGCGTGATCCAATTACCATCGCTCAACAGCGTGGTATCAAACTCGCAAATGTGTTTAACGGTTAAAATTGATAGAGATGAGCAAAGTAAAACTGACACTCGTGAAAAGCATTGCTAAACGCAGTCCCTCACAAAGAGCTACACTAATCGCTCTTGGCCTTGGTAAGACCCACAGCACTGTAGAGAAGGATCGCAATCCCGCTATCGATGGAATGATTAATAAGGTAGCACACGTTTTAAAAGTAGAAAATATTTAAGCATTGCCTCTTCGGTACTGCATAAAATAAAATAAAATTCACAATGAAATTAAACACATTAAAACCAGCAGCTGGTTCCGTAAAATCAAATTACCGTCGCGGTCGTGGACAAGGTTCAGGCGGTGGTGGAACAGCTACCCGCGGTCACAAAGGTGCGCAATCCCGTTCTGGTCACTCCAGTAAACGTGGTTTTGAAGGTGGTCAAATGCCACTTCAACGTCGCTTGCCTAAATTTGGATTCAAGAACTTTAACCGCGTTGAATACCGTGGAATTAACCTGGATACCATTCAGGGACTGATCGAGAAAATCAATGCGACAGAAGTCAATATGGACATTTTGGTGCAAAATGGGCTCGCTCACAAACATGACCTCGTTAAAATTATGGGTCGCGGCGAATTAAAAGCAAAAGTAAACATCACAATACACGCCTTTACAGCAACTGCTAAAAAAGCAATTGAAGAAAAAGGTGGAACCGTAACGGAAGCTAAATAATATGAAGCGTTTTATCGATACTCTCAGGAATATCTGGACCATCGAGGAGCTCAGGCAACGAATCCTGGTGACTCTTGGCTTGGTGCTGATCTATCGCCTGGGGTCATACGTTGTACTGCCTGGTGTAAATGTGGACGCTCTTGCAGCTGCCAGTAATTCTAACCAGTCTGGCGGTATCGTAGGTCTAATCAACATGTTTGCCGGTGGAGCTTTCCTTCGCGCGTCTATTTTTGGTCTTGGAATTATGCCTTATATCACGGCCTCCATTATCATTCAGCTGATGGGTATGGCAGTGCCGTACTTTCAAAAACTGCAAAGAGAAGGAGAGAGTGGAAGAAAGAAAATTAATCAGTATACGCGCTTCCTCACCATTCTGGTGACGGCTGTGCAGGCTCCTGGTTATATTGCTTCCATCAAATCTTCTGCTCCCAATGCTTTCCCTGAAATGACAAGTTTCTGGTGGATGCAGTCTATCTTTATTCTCGTTACTGGTACCATGTTTGTAATGTGGCTCGGAGAAAGAATTACAGATAAAGGGCTTGGGAATGGTATATCATTGATTATCATGATCGGGATTATCAGCCGCCTCCCTTTTGCATTTTTATCAGAAATTAAATCCCGCACTGCGGGTAACGGGGGCTTGATTATCTTCCTCATTGAAATTGTCATCCTGCTTCTTGTGATTGTTGGCAGTATCTTGCTTGTGCAGGGTACGCGTCGAATCCCCGTGCAATTTGCTAAGAAAATTGTCGGAAACAAACAATATGGTGGTGTTCGTCAGTACATTCCCCTGAAAGTGAATGCCGCCGGTGTGATGCCGATTATCTTCGCTCAGGCGATTATGTTTATCCCAGCCGCGATTTCTGGTTTTTCCGGGACGAGTGGTGGTATATTCTCAGAAAGATACGGTTTCTGGTACAATCTTATTTTTGCAGTTCTGATTATCCTCTTTACATATTTCTACACGGCCATCATGGTTAATCCAAACCAGTTAGCCGATGATATGAAACGTAATGGTGGCTTTATTCCCGGTGTAAAGCCCGGTAAGAAGACAGCAGAATTTATTGATCTCGTGATGAGTCGTATCACGCTTCCGGGGTCTATTTTCCTTGCCGGAGTAGCAATCATGCCGGCATTTGCGCAAAAGCTGGGTATCAACAGTGCATTTGCGGATTTCTATGGTGGTACTAGCCTCCTTATCCTTGTAGGTGTGGTACTAGATACGCTGCAACAGATTGAAACCTACCTTCTCAACCGTCATTATGATGGTCTGATGAAGTCAGGACGAATCAAAGGCAGGGGCGCTAACGCGATGATGGTGCAGCAAGGATAAGAAATGGCGAAACAATCGAATATAGAAATTGACGGAACCATTGTTGAAGCACTGAGCAACGCCATGTTCAGGGTTGAACTTGAAAACGGACACATTGTGACAGCACATATTTCCGGTAAAATGAGGATGCACTACATCAAAATTTTACCAGGCGATAAAGTGAAGTTGGAAATGAGTCCATACGATCTGACAAAGGCCCGGATCACCTTCAGGTATAAATAGGCCAGTGAATTTTAGGTAAATAGAAATTAAAATAAAGACATGAAAGTAAGAGCATCCATCAAGAAAAGAAGCGCTGATTGCAAGATTGTTCGCCGCAAAGGGAAACTCTATGTAATCAACAAAAAAAATCCTAAATTCAAGCAAAGACAAAAGTAATTTTTATCTTTGAAAACGTTTTTTTAACATTATATTAAAAGAGAATGGCACGTATAGCTGGTATTGATTTACCAAAAAACAAAAGGGGTGTAATTGGCCTGACCTACATTTACGGAATCGGTCGCAGTAGAGCTGCAAAAATTCTGAATGATGCTGGTATTCATCAGGATAAGAAAGTAAGCGAGTGGACTGATGACGAGCAAAACGTTATCCGTACGCATATTAATAATAACTTCAAAATTGAAGGAGCGCTGCGTTCGGAAACCCAATTGAACATCAAACGTCTTACCGATATCAATAGCTATCGTGGAATTCGTCACCGTAATGGTCTGCCTACCCGCGGCCAGCGCACTAAGACAAACGCGCGTACCCGTAAAGGTAAACGGAAGACCATTGCCAACAAGAAAATGGCAGCCAAGTAATAAGTAAATTTTTTCAGATAAGATAAAATGGCAAAACAACAATCAGGCGCTAACAACGCTAAAGCCGCGACCCGCAAACGCACTGTAAAAGTTGAGGCAATCGGTGAAGCTCACATTAGCGCTACGTTTAATAACATCATTATTTCACTCACTAACCTCAGTGGACAGGTAATTAGCTGGAGCAGTGCAGGTAAAATGGGTTTCCGTGGATCTAAAAAGAACACCCCTTACGCAGCACAAATGGCAGCGCAAGATTGCTCTAAAGTAGCCCACGAAGCAGGCTTACGCAAAGTAAAAGTATTTGTTAAAGGACCAGGTGGTGGAAGAGAAAGCGCCATCAGAACAATTGCCGCAAATGGCATTGAAGTTTCTGAGATTATGGACATCACACCGATGCCACATAATGGCTGCCGCCCTCCAAAACGCCGCCGCGTTTAATCAAATAACAAAAGGCCAGTCTCCTCCTTGTCGGTGGAGATTTGGAGTTATGATTCTAAAGGTTTCATAACTTAAATAATAACCGGCTGAGAATAAAGTAAAAAAACTCAGCCATAAAAAACAATTATTTAAAATGGCAAGGTACACAGGACCTAAATCAAAGATCGCTCGTAAATTCAGAGAGCCGATCTTCGGAGCAGACAAAGCGCTCGAAAAAAAGAACTACCCTCCGGGGCAGCACGGAAATACTAAGAAACGTACGAAGCAATCTGAGTATGCGATCCAGCTAATGGAGAAGCAGAAAGCTAAGTATACTTACGGTATTCTTGAAAAACAATTCGCAAGGACTTTTGATAAAGCAGCGCGCTCACACGGTATTACTGGTGAAGTATTGTTGCAATTAATCGAAAGTCGCCTCGATAATGTGGTGTACCGTCTTGGTATCGCTCCAAGTCGTCGCGGTGCACGTCAGCTCGTTTCTCACGCGCACATTACAGTAAACGGTCAGGTTGTGAATATCGCATCCTATACCTTAAAACCAGGTGATGTGGTGGGTGTTCGTGAAAAATCAAAAGCGCTCGAAATTATCTCAAATTCCGTTGCCGGTGCTGTTAATAAGCATCCTTGGCTCGATTTTGATAAAAGCAGTCTTAGTGGAAAATTCCTCTCTCGTCCTGAACGTTCACAGATTCCTGAGAACATTAAGGAGCAGTTGATAGTGGAATTGTACTCTAAGTAATTAATCATTTTTTTAAATTAAACATATCTGTACATATGGCTATTTTAAATTTCGTAAAACCTGACAAGGTTATCATGATCAACTCAACTGAAACAACTGGTCAGTTCGAGTTCAGACCACTGGAGCCTGGTTTCGGTATCACTATAGGAAACTCCTTGAGACGGATTCTTCTTTCGTCCTTGGAAGGATATGCTGTAACAAGCCTTAAAATAGAAGGAGTAGATCACGAATTCTCAACCGTTAAAGGTGTTGCAGAGGACGTGACTGAAATCGTTCTAAATCTGAAACAAGTGCGTTTTAAAAAACAACTTGATAATCACGATAATGAGAAAATTACAGTTCACTTCTCCGGTGCCGACAAATTTACCGCTGGTGATATCGGGAAATATGCGAATGGTTTTCAAATCCTTAACCCGGATCTGGTAATCTTTAATTGTGACCCGTCTGTCCGCCTTAAACTCGAGCTTACCGTTGAGCGTGGTCGTGGATACGTACCTGCTGAAGAAAATAAGTCAAATAGCGCCCCTATCGGGACTATCTTTATTGACTCTATCTACACACCGGTTAAAAACGTAAAATATACGATTGAAAACTATCGTGTTGAGCAAAAAACGGATTATGAACGCCTAATCGTTGACATCATCACCGATGGATCTATCCATCCGAAAGATGCTCTTAAAGAGGCCGCAAAAATTCTGATTTTCCACTTCATGCTTTTCTCTGATGAGAAAATCACTTTGGATGCTGAAGAAAAACGCAACGAGGAAGAGTTCGATGAAACCAGTCTTCACATGCGCCAGTTACTTAAGACTAAATTGGTTGATATGGACTTGAGTGTTCGCGCTCTCAATTGCCTGAAAGCAGCCGATGTTGAGACCTTGGGAGAACTTGTTTCATTCAATAAAAACGACCTCTTGAAATTCAGAAACTTTGGTAAAAAGTCATTGACTGAACTGGAAGACCTCGTGCAATCTAAGTCACTCCAATTCGGAATGAATGTTGCAAAGTATAAGTTAGATAAAGATTAAAAACAGTTTTGCAGAACTTTGATAGGTTTCGCAAACGATAAAATTTCATTACAATGAGACACGGAGATAAAATAAATAATTTAGGTAGAAAAACCGCTCATCGTCACGCTTTGCTGATGAATCTTGCGATCGCTCTGATCGAGAATAAGCGCATCTTTACTACTCTAGCTAAGGCAAAGGCGCTCAGAACTTATGTAGAGCCGCTGATTACTAAAAGTAAAGACGACTCAACTCACAGCCGTCGTACAGCTTTCAGTTATTTGAAAAACAAGGAAGCTGTTACCACACTTTTTAAGGAAGTTGCAGTGAAGGTTGCAGAACGTAACGGGGGTTATACACGCATTATCAAAACGGGTAACCGTCAGGGTGATGCTGCTGAAATGGCAATGATCGAACTGGTTGATTTCAACGAAATCTATTCGGTTAACAAAAAAGGTGGCGCAGAAAAAGCTAAACCTGCAGCGCGACGTCGTGGTGGTAAAAAAACTGCCCCTAAAAAGACGGATGCTCCTACTACGGATAGTAGCAGCGAGAGTGCTGGCGAATAATCAATCTTTCTCAAATTTAAAAAAACCGTTTCTTATCTGGAACGGTTTTTTTTTGGCCCCTTCTCCACCGATTTTTTGAAAAGAAAGTAGAAGTGACGGATTATTCTTTGGTCAAATTAGGCGATGCACAAATGGTTTTTTATTTGTAACTTTCTTTTTTAGTTCTTCTTATTTTTTATTTTTTTATCGTCAACGTGCAGACCACTCGAAGGTGTAATTTCTATCTAATACTTTTCTTTTCTCTCTTTGTGATTCATGCGCAAAACGGGAATAAAAAGTGGTATTTCGGAAATGGCACAGGTTTAAGTTTTTTAACTGTGCCACCCTCAACGCTTGCGGGCAGTTCTATGAGTACACCCGAAGGCTGCGCGAGTATTGCGGACGGAAGTGGAAATCTTTTGTTTTACACAAATGGTGTAACGGTGTGGGACAGGAATCATGCAACAATGGCGAATGGTACAGGTTTGCTCGGTCATAATTCTACCAGCCAGTCGTGCCTCATTATTCCCTTGCCTGGCTCTTCTACCCTTTATTATATATTTACCAATGTTGGGAATAATATCCTGAATGTTCCCAATCTAAATTATTCGATTGTAGATATTAGTCTTTCTGCAGGTAATGGCTCTGTGACCACAAAAAATGCAGTGCTGAGCGCAGATCCTCAAACCGAGATGCTAAGTGCTACCAGGCATTGTAATGGCATTGATTGGTGGATTGTCTCTCATATGCGCAGTACGAATTGTTTTCTGGCATTTCTACTAACGTCAACAGGCATTACTGGCAATACGGTGGCAAGTTTTGCCGGCCCAACACTGCTTAGCGGCTTTTCGCAAATGAAAGTTTCACCAAACGGACGTAAACTTGCGATGAATGTGGGAGGCATCGTGTATCTGGGTGAGTTTGATAATGCGACTGGCCAGACATATGGATTTAATACGATTCAAAACAGCACATTAGGTTACGGATGTGAATTTTCGCCGGATGGAGGTAAACTCTATACATCCGCTGCTAATGGAATCTTCCAGTTTAATTTGTGCGCAGGCAGCTTGCCAGCTATCCTTTCCTCTTCAATATCAGTTCACGCACAGAATGCAGCTTTTGGAAGTTTTCAGCTAGCGACCAACGATAAAATATACATCACTTACAATACCACTACTACGAGTTGCCATGTCATAAATTCGCCCAATAATAGCGGCGCGGCATGCGGCTTTGCAACAGGTGTTCATCAGTTTCTTCCTACTTCCATTTCGGCTGGCTTACCGAATTTTCCTGGTTGTTACTTCTATAAAAAAGTGGTCCCAAATCCTTTTTTTGTTTCTGTAAGTTCTTCTTATGGTTGCTACGGGGCCATGTTTGATGCGACCATCTTGTCCAGCACTTGCACGGCTATTACCAATTCAATTAGTGGCTATACTTGGGATTTTGGAGATCCGCTTTCAGGCGCTAATAACGTCGCATACACTGCTAACAAGGTTCACAATTTTTCGGGCAATGGCACTTTTACAGTGACGCTTTATGTTTATTATGCGTGTGGTGTGGGAACAGACACGATACGGCAGCCTGTCATCATCAACGATCAGTGTCTGACTTATACCAACTCAGCGGCAACCTGCGCAAGTCTTGGCTCAGCCACTCTCACCGGAGCTTCTGGAGTCGGACCTTTCACCTATACTTGGCTACCTTCTAATCAGACGGGGACCCTTGCATCTGCACTTACACCCGGCAATCATACGGTAGTAGTTCGGGACGCCTGGGCTAATTATACGTACTCGGTACCTATTTATCTGGCGCCCTCTTCACTTCTTTCTGCCAGTATCTCCTTACTTACTAATCCAACTTGTTTTGGTGGAAATAATGCGACTGCCACAATCACTGGCATAGCCGGGGGTTCAGGCAACCAAAGTTATTTGTGGACCAACGGCATCCTTACATTCACCCAGCAAAATCCTTCCAATCTAACAGCGGGTAGTTGGTCTGTCACCGTAACGGATGCTTTGACTGCCTGTAAAGTTAATTCTATCCTACCAATTACGCAGCCCCTTCCTGTTTCTCCTCTCCTGTCGGCCACATCGCCCACGGCCTGTTGCACCAATTCAATCGTTCTCACCTGCTCTGTAAGTGGTGGTAATCCTGCATATAGTTATAGTTGGAATCCGGGCATTACCAGCTCATCTTGCACTGTGTCAGAGTCAATTGCCGGACCTCATGTTTATTCGGTGACAGTATGGGATAGTAATAATTGCATAGGGACCCAAAGTATTAGTCTCAGTTTTATAAGCAGCCCTTCATTGAGTGTAAGTAATGCTTCTGTTTGTCCGGGTTCTGCCGCTACCTTGCAGGCATCAGGCGCAACAAGTTATACTTGGCTGGCGCCCGCAAGTCCTTCCTCTACGGGTGCCACTTTTTCTGCTGCACCACTTTCAAATTCAAGTTATACCTTGCTTGGCTCTGCTGCCGGCTGCACCTCGGTTGCCAGCGCCTCCATCATTTTGTTTTCTTTACCAAATCCAATCATCCAGCACAATGCACCGCAATGCGATGGAAGTAATTTTATTTTTTCTGCTTCCGGCGCTGTAAGCTATAGCTGGTCAGGACCAGGGAACTACCTCTCCTCTGCAAACAGCAATACCATTCAAAGTATAGCCTTATTAAATTCAGGTGTGTACAGTGTCACAGCTGTTTCTGCCCAGGGCTGTATCGGCGGAAACACAGCTACATTGCTCGTCACAGCCCTTCCTGCTGTTGCTGCGACGGGAGGTACAATTTGTAATACCCAAACCGTGCAGTTGACGGCAGCGAGTGTTGCCGGCGCATTTTATTATTGGGTAGGGCCGTCCGGCTATTACTCAAATTCTCAGAATCCGACCTTAGCAAACCCTCCGATTACCTCATCCGGTAATTATACCGTCATCGCCACTTCTCCTGCAGGCTGCACCAATTCAGCTGTTACAGATTTACAGATTATTTCACCACCAACAATTAATCTTAGTCTGAGTAATTACAGCATTTGTAATTTTCCCTATAGTGGTTCTGTGAATACACTCACCATTAGTGCCTTTGGTGCTGCTTCGTATACTTTCAGCGCATCGAATCAATTTTCAGTGAGTTCCAGTTCATCGCAATTCTATCTTCAGCCAATAACTTTGCTGGGTAGTAACGGCAACACCTATACGGCTGGTCTGTCTGGAACTAATGGAGTTTGTTCCACCATAAAAACTTTTACTTTTATAGTGATTAGCAATCCGCCGTTAACAGTGATTTCAAATACTCCAGCTATTTGTCTGGGGGAAAGTGTGACTCTTACTGCGTCAGGCGCAACTAATTATTTTTGGTCACCTGGAAGCAGTGCCGGTCAGATATCAAATAATGGCGCAACCTTGATTTCCTCTCCACAAACGAATGCCTCGTACTCGCTGATAGGTTCTGATAAAGGCTGTTTTTCTCAGCAGATTCCTATTTCCATTACTGTAAAGACCTTACCTTCTTTTTCGGTTTCACCCTCAGGCACTACCATCTGCCTGAATAACCGCGTGCTTTTAAATGCTGATGGTTTTGGTAGTACATTCAGCTGGCTTCCCTCCTCAGGCTTAAATACAAGCAGCGGGACACAGGTTTTAGCTCAGCCTTTAGCTGATCAGATCTACACTATTGTGGCATTAAATAATGGTTGTACTACTTCAAAGACGATTTCCATTACCGTGCTTCCATTGCCAATCCCCTTAATCAGTGTTCAGAAAAATAAAGTGTGTGTAACTGATAGCATCATTCTGGTCGGAAGCGGGGGGATAGAGCAATACTGGTATGGCCCTGGAGGCACAACTGGCAAAGGCCCAAGAGTATTTTTTCTGCCCCAGCCATTGAATAGTTTTCAGACGTTTACATTACTTGTTCTAGGAACTAATGCCTGTGCGAATAGCACTTTACATACAGTTGAAGTCATGAAACTACCGGAAGGTGATTTTGATTTCGTTCCACAGAGCATCTGTTTACCTCATTGTACCAATTTTAATTTTAAACCTTATTCTAAAAATACGGTAGCTGATTTTGTAATTGAAGGAAAAAAATTCAGCGGTGTCGATTTTAATTACTGTTTTCAGAAGACGGGGGCAATACCTATTTACTGCCAGTTGCGGGATGCAGCTACCTCATGCACCAGTGCACTGCAGTACACCGTTAACGCTTTCCCAAAGCCCATTGCAGATTTCTCTTTTTTTCCCCAGAATCCGGTCGAAAATGAGGACGAAGTTGTTTTTAAAAATAAATCTTCCGGAGATCACCTTTCTGATTTTGTTTGGTCTTTTAACGACAATGGTGTTCAAAATTTTAACACAAAAAACGCATCTTACTTGTACACTATGCCAGGAACTTTTCAGGTTGCGCTCGTGGTAAGGAATGAATTCAATTGTGCCGATACGGTCGTTAAAAGTATAAATGTGGAACCTGACTTTTCGTTTTACATTCCTAACGCATTCACGCCCGATGGCGATGGACGAAATGATAACTTCAGTGCAGTACTCCGTTCAACAAAGTTTTTTTCTCTGAAAATCTATAATCGTTGGGGTATAGAATTGTTTTATACAACAGATAGCTCTGAGGGCTGGAACGGGACCTTTCACGGATCCGAATGCCCCGCCGACTCTTACAGCTGGCAGATTGAGTTAACGACTGCTAACGGTCTAAAAAAGCAGCTTTCAGGGCTGGTAGTTTTAGTCAGATAAATAAGTAGAGAAAGCGATTATTTATTTAAAACTTCAATCGCTTTGGAAATCGAATTATCACTTGAGTAGAGCACTGGATAGTAGGCATCTTTATCAAAGAGTGTGCGACCAATCATTGCTTTTAGTAAAACAGATAAGCCATTTTCTTTTCCTGTAATTTCTGTTTTTACTTTCTTTTCAAACAAATAGCTTCTTAAGGCACTCAGTTCTGATGAACCAAGTTGGAATGCGTTCACAAATTGAGGTGCCGAACTATATTTTTTAAATAATTCATTTCGGTGTGAGTCTGCATATTCAAACGCGAAACTATTTAGCAGACCACTACTGTAGATGCGATTAACCAGAGTGCTGAATTTCAAAGTATCAAGAGGTACAAAAATATCGGGTACGATTCCACCACCGCCATAAACTGTTTTTCCAGAAGGTGTTTTGTAAACTTTACTTTTATCCTGCTTTATGCTGTCTGCATTATAGAGTTCACCGTGTGCAAAACGCTCAACCTCTTCGTTATAATATTCATCTAAAGTACCATCATAGGGTTTTTGTATACACCTTCCTGTTGGTGTGTAATAACGTGCTATCGTTAATCGAACCGCCGATCCGTCCGGTAGATCCAACTGATCCTGCACCAGACCCTTGCCAAAACTTCTCCTGCCAATGATTGTAGCACGATCATTATCCTGTAAAGCTCCTGCAACGATTTCGCTGGCGCTTGCACTTCCCTCGTCAATCAATACTACTAGTTTACGATCCTCAAAACCACCTTTGGTAGTGGCCGTATATATTTTTTTTGGATGCGATTTACCTTCTGTGTAAACGATCTGAAGTCCTTTGGATAAAAACTCATCTGCGAGATCAACGGCTGTCTTTAAGAATCCACCACCATTTCCGCGTAGATCGAGCACTAGTTTTTTCATTCCTTTTTTGGAAAGGGTATTAAAAGCTGAAAGATACTCCTCATAGGTTGTGCCCGCGAAGCGACTAATTTTAATAAATCCAATATCTGGTCGCAACATGTAGGCTACATCAATGCTGTAGATGGGGATTTTTCCTCTTGTAATGTCAAAGTCTAGTGGTGCTTTTTGTCCGGTCCGCATGATGCGCACCCGCACTTGTGTCCCGCTATTGCCGCGCAGATTATCAAAGACCTGCTTATTGCTGATTTTTACGCCAGCGACCGGTTTCGCGTTGACGGCAATGATTTTGTCGCCAGCCTTGATGCCGAGTTTTTCCGATGGTCCGCCGATAATAGGATTCACCACGCGAATGGTGTCGTTAGTAATATTAAATTCAATCCCAATGCCATCAAAGTTTCCTTCGAGTGGTTCATTTACTGCATTGAAATCCGCAGCCGGAATGTAGTCGCTGTGAGGATCGAGACTTTTAAGCATGGCGACGATCGTTTTATTCTCGATACTTTCGCGATTAACAGTGTCCACATACTGCATTTCAATATAATCCAGCAAATTATTAATGCGGCTATTTGACTTGGAATGAAAGCCCGAAGCACTTTCAGGTGAATTACGAAAGGTGAAAAAGTAACCGATTGCTATACCTGCGGCTAGCGCAAATGCAAAGAAAAAGGGTAAATAAGGATTGTTTTTTTTTCCTAAGGTCGGTAATTGTTTTTCGTTGTTTTCTTCTTGCACAGTCGTTATAATGAGTGAATAAAGGTACTTATTTAGGCTGGGTTCGAATCTCTTTTGGAATTATTTTATAATAATTAACGTTGATATCATGAGTTACTTGTTATCTTAGCATTGATGAAAAGGAAAAGTTTTTCAATAGGTTTTGCTGCACTTTTTTTAATTGTTTTTTTTGTGGCATGTAAAAAGAAAGCGCAGCCCCAGAATAATAATCCTGTGCCATACGCACCCGTGGCACTCAGTATTTACCCGAACGACCCGCTAAATTTCCAAATTCAGTCTGTTGGTGGATGGAAGTATATTGATGGAGGAATTAATGGCATCGTAGTTTACAGAAAGTCGGAACAGGAGTTTGTGGCGATTGAACGCACAAGTTCCGTGTTACCCGATAATAAATTAGCCAAAGTTTATGTGCAAAGCGATAATTTTACTTTAAGCGACACGGTTAGTAAATCCGATTGGCGTATATTTGATGGTGCAGTGAGCAAGGGCGCCAGCTGGCCTCTGCGCGCATATGGAACTACCTTTGATGGTAATTTACTTCGCATTGTCAATTAGAAAAGCCTTCAGTTTAAATTTAGATCTGTTCGGATTAATGATTAATTAAATAGGTCGTTTTTTTGGAGCTGCCTTATTTGCAGGAAGAACCTGCTTGAATAGTGCTAGTTTATTCTTTGTGCCAGCCTTAATAATTTTTTCTCAATTCTTCCAGTTAGCGGTGTTAATTAGATGAAGAATATCTTTCTTCAGAAAATCCACCACAATTTTCAGTGAGTCTGCATTGGGAACCGCATTGAAGTAGAGGGATCCGCGCAGGAAATGTTTTGTACTATCGGTTAGATAAAACTGGACGGAAGATGCTGTATTACCAGCAATGTCGAAAACGAGTCCATATACCTTAGCACTGTCACGGACGACGGCAATTTCATCTAGTCCCGTCGCTTTTATTTGATGTTTGTTGGCGATTTCATGTGCGTCATCGAGATAGGTTGCTAGGTTTTTGTTTACGGGTTTATAGCTCAGGTGCAGTGTTGCCTTTAGGCCGGGGAACACTACATTGTACCAGCAAGGCTCCGCGTTTTTCCCCGCGTTTAAATTCATCTGGGAGTAGGCTGGAATTTCGAAGTCAAATGGACAATTGGTTTCGATTTTTTTATATTTTTTTTCCGGAAAGTCAATACGGATATATCCTCGTGGCTTAGGCGAGTAGGCGATGTCTTCATCATCACAATGGCTAAATAGAAAGGCTAACAGACCGGTAGCCAAAAGGAAAAATATTTTTTTCATGTAGCGAAAATAGAAAAAGGATGAATGCGAAGTCTGGAAGGAAAATAATTGTTAGTAAGATGACCCATCCTCTGGTTTTGAGGACTCACTTCCGGCACCGGTAAAACCCGACGAAGGAGAATCTTTTTTATGCAGGAGGATGAAATGTTCAGCCACGATTTCTGTGACTGATTTTTTATGGCCTTCCCGATCGGTCCAGTTGTTCGTATGGATTTTACCTTCCACGTATATTTGCATGCCCTTTGAAAGTAATTTATGCGCATTTTCCGCCATTGTGCGCCACATAACGACGTTGTGCCACTCGGTTTGTTCACTGCGAGCACCGTTCTTGTCTTTAAAAACTTCCGTAGTAGCTAATGAGAATCTTGTTTTGGCAATATTCCCGTCCATATAGCGTATTTCTGGATCCTTCCCAATATTTCCGACCAAGATTACTTTATTGACACCGCTCATAAGTCTGACTTCGTTTAAAATTCATTCAAATTTAAACCAAAACTGGCGGTACTTTTCAGTTAGTTTTTACCTGATGGCGATTTTTACCCAAAAGAGAGGAGGGGAAACGGAGGCTTTCGAAGGCCTTTAAGAGCGGGTAGAGGGAGGAAAAGTTTTCCTTTTGGCCTGATAGTCAAGGCAAAAGGAAAAAAAGTTCAAAAACACGCTAAATAATTTGTTGAAGCGATAAAGAGTTAGTATCTTTGCCCTCCCGTTTTTTGAGTAGATGATTTGAATGATTAGGTTAGACTGGCGCTGGAGAAGGTGTTTGGGCGGCTGAAAAGGAGAAAAGGCTTATTTTTTTAAAAAAGATAAAAAAATAGTTGCGGGTTAAGAAAAGAAGTTGTAGTTTTGCACCCCCGAAACGAATAAAGGTTTTCAACGGAAAACTGGGAAGGTAAGAGGGAAACGTTCTGTAAGAGCATTGATAGTTTGAGAGTGAAGAATGCGAATGGTGTGGTACACTATTTAGAGTTCAACATTTTTATTTTATAGAGATGACGTTCATTGAAAAGATTGGTAAACAATAATAGTAAGAAGTTCCATAATTTCTTTTAGGAGAGATTATAAGAAGTATTACGAACAAACACACATTATGTTATTCTGTGAAGAATGGCATATAGCTATAACTAGCCCTTGAGGGATGTTGCAAAAGACAACATAACGTCCTTAAGATATGAAATGAGCAATAGCAAATTGAAGTTACCAGCAATGGTAATGGATCTTAAAGGACAAACTTTTTTTTACAATGGAGAGTTTGATCCTGGCTCAGGATGAACGCTAGCGGCAGGCTTAATACATGCAAGTCGAGGGGCAGCAGGGTAGCAATATCGCTGGCGACCGGCGCACGGGTGCGTAACACGTATACAATCTGCCTTTAACAGGGGGATAGCCCGGAGAAATCCGGATTAATACCCCATAATAGTAGAACTGGCATCAGTTTTATTTGAAAGCTCCGGCGGTTAAAGATGAGTATGCGTCTGATTAGCTAGTTGGTGAGGTAACGGCTCACCAAGGCGACGATCAGTAGGGGATCTGAGAGGATTAACCCCCACACGGATACTGAGACACGGATCCGACTCCTACGGGAGGCAGCAGTAAGGAATATTGGACAATGCCCGCAAGGGTGATCCAGCCATGCCGCGTGCAGGAAGACGGCCCTATGGGT
>CALPON020000018.1 GCA_943325195.2 Sphingobacterium thalpophilum
AAGGCAGGCTCAGATTTTGTACCTTCATATTATTAAAATTAATACTATACAAATGAGTCCACATGAAAGTCTGCATTACGCCATTGGCGAGATAGTATATGCTGTTGCAGCAGCCGATGGAGTAGTACAGCGCGAGGAGAGAAAGCGACTGGAGGAAATTGTGGCAGAAGAATTGAAGAGGCATCATTATGAGTATGATATCTCTCACATTATTTTTCAATTGCTCGACCGGCAGCACCCTAAACCGATTGAGAGTTATGAATGGGGTATGAATGGGCTGCGTTTGAATAGTCATTATCTCAGCCCTGCTTTAAAAGCCGCCTTTCTGAGTATAATAGAAAAAGTGGCTGCTGCTTTTCCGCCGGTGACGGAAGAAGAGACCGATTTGCTAAGCCGATTCAAGCGCGACATAGCGCCACTTCATGGCGATCCTGTGTATTATAGTAAACAATAAAAAAATGATGAAAAAAATCCTTATCGCCACTGACTTTTCTATCTCTGGAAATAATGCATTACGTTATGGCGCAAAACTGGCAGCGCACTTAGATGCTTCAATCATTTTGGCTAATGCCTTCTCTTTGCCCATGGGAGGATATGATAGCATGGCCCCATTGACAGTTATTTCGGAAATGCAAACGTATGCGCTGGATGCACTCAAGGAT
Source organism: Sphingobacterium thalpophilum (assembly GCA_943325195.2). GTDB lineage: Bacteria > Bacteroidota > Bacteroidia > B-17B0 > Aurantibacillaceae > Aurantibacillus. Next base: position 663 of record CALPON020000018.1, read on the forward strand.
TTGCGGAGGGAGCTTCAAAATGACTTGAATTTTAAAGGCGATATTCAGTGTGTTGCTAAAGCGGGTTCCACTGAAGGCATTATAGCAGAGCTGGTCCAGGAACGATCAATCAATCTCGTGATACTGGGTATATCTGCCAACGCTTCGGGCTTTAAAAAACATTTTCTGGGTAGCACTGTTACAGATGCTATTCATGAATTAAAGGTGCCTGTCCTGGTTATTCCTGAAAACACTCACTATTCCCGCATAGAGCGCGTCATGTTTGCTGTTGACCCGACTCATTACGAAGATTTTGCGGCATTTATCATTGTGCGCCAGCTTTGTGAAGTCTTAAAAGCTCAGTTGGAAATTTTATGTGTTCTGCCACTAACCGAGGATGCCGCATCCACGGAAGCGCTGAAGTGGCATTTCGCAAATAGTCTGAAGGATTTTCCACACACAGTAAAAATTGTCCGATCTAAAAACGTAGCAGATGGACTCGAGCATTACGTTCAAATCCATAATCCTGATTTGGTAATTTTTCATCCCCATCAGCACGGATTGCTTAGCCGACTTTTTGAAACGGGAATTACGGCGCGACTGGTCTATTCTGCAAAAGTACCGCTGCTCAGTTTTCACCAGTAAATACGGGGGGTTTATCTTTTTTTTGAGAGCCTGCCTGACCGCCGCTGAAGCATGAATTTTATTAGTTTTTGAACTGATTTGTATCCGACACCTCCACCTTAGTTTGCTAAAATTAGCGCAGTGCAAGACCTTAATTTTGAACGCCTTTCTTTCTGCTGAAAAACTGTAAGGGGGAAAGGTCATTGTCCGCCGGTAAGTACATTGTGTCAAGGACTTGGCGAAAGAGGTGCGAGTGAAATTACGGAGATATGAAAGAGTGGAGCAGGTCGACTATCTTCAACAAGGCGCTGATAGGTATGGTCTGGATAAACAGAGGATGAGCACCAGATTCCTCAATCTCCTGAGTATTGCCATCAAATTTCCCCCAGAAACGACTACTATTAAAGTGCGGACGCTCATCGACAAGAATAGTCTGCAGCTGATTACTCCAGCAAACCATTTTTCAATAGTGAGCTTCATAAGGTGATTGAAAGTCGCCTGTTCCATTTCCGTTTCAGATTATTTTAGATCAGCGTACTAATGTCGGTCATAATAACGGCAGGCATGCGCAGAAAAAAAGGGGTTTTACTGCTAGAAAAGTATAGGGTAAAAGTCCAACAGAAGGAGGAGTGCAGAAATTCAGCGTAGGGCTCCAAATTCCTTTCCAGATTGGGACTGCCAATAAAAAAAGGGGAATTCCTACAAATCCCCCCTTTAACTTTATTAAGAATGTTTTTTATGCGGTACGGTTAACATCCCACTTCTCAAGATAGTCGGCCACACGCCTAACAAAACTGCCACCAAGTGAACCATCTACAACACGGTGATCATAGCTTAATGAAAGGAACATAAATTGACGGATACCAATCATATCGCCTTCCGGCGTTTCAATAACGGCCGGTTTTTTCTTGATGGCCCCCACTGCGAGAATGGCAACCTGTGGTTGATTAATAATAGGCGTACCCATCACGTTTCCAAAATTACCGACATTGGTGAGCGTGAACGTGCCACCCTGTATTTCATCTGGTGTTAATTTATTTGCCCGTGCACGGCTCGCAAGATCATTCACAGCTTTGGTGATTCCTAGCAGATTTTTTTCGTCTGCGTTTTTAATGACTGGTACAATTAAGTTTCCACTTGGAAGGGCTGCAGCCATTCCGATATTAATATTCTTGCGCTTAATAATTTTAGTTCCAGTCTGATCAACTGAAATGTTAATCATTGGGAAGTCCTTAATCGCTTTGGCAACTGCTTCGATAAAGATGGGAGTAAAGGTTAATTTTTCGCCATCACGTTTCTCAAATTCTTTTTTCATTTTATCACGCCATTGAACCAGTGCAGTGACATCCGCTTCCACAAAAGAAGTGACGTGCGGTGAAACATGCTTACTCATGACCATGTGATCGGCGATGATTTTGCGCATACGATCCATTTCAATGATCTCATCTCCTCCGCCCACAGAGACAGAAGGACGATTAACGACCACCTGATTATCGCCTGCAGCAACAGGTTTAGCATCTTTGCGAACCTCTGGGACAGAGGTTGTTGGTGCTGCTGAACTTGTTTTTGAGCGGTTTGGTAAATAAGCAAGAATATCGCCTTTGGTTACGCGGCCATCTTGACCAGTACCTTTTATTGTATCGAGTTCAGAAAGACTGATGCCTTCCTCTTTCGCAATACTTTTTACTAGAGGACTATAGAATTTATCAGTTGCAGAATAATCGTTTGCGCTGGCGACACTGCTGCTCACTTCTGCGGCGACGAGCTTTGTTTCAGGAGCTTTCACTTCCGGTGTGGCAGGTGCGGCTACTGCTGCGCCAGCATCGCTACTGATGACAGCAATGACTGCTCCTACTTGGACAACGTCCCCCTCGTTAAATAAACACTTTACCAGTGTGCCTTCGAAAGGAGAAGGTATTTCACTGTCCACCTTATCCGTAGCTATTTCTAGAACGGTCTCATCAATTTTAATGTGATCCCCCTCCTTTTTACTCCACTTGATAATAGTAGCTTCTGCAACGGATTCGCCCATTTTGGGCATGATCAAATCAAAATTGGCCATGACAATGTTTTAAGACCCACAAAAATAGGTTTCCTGGCCCCAACTGCCAATTTTTTAGACAAGAAAATTATTGCTAACTTACCCATTGCATCTAAAACCGATTTTGTGAGGGAGTTGTACAAAAGTGCTGCGACGAGCAGAGCTGATTAGGGACTCACTCGTCCCTGTAAGCCGTTATCTAGGGGTTTCCCAATCACCGTTCCTCCAGCAATTTTAAGCATCTGAATAAGGTTATTTTGTGTATCCCAATAAGACCCACTCTCGGGACGTATACAAATCAAACTTAGATCCGAATCATCTTTTCCTTCTGAAAACCAGGTCTTCACAAGCGGGGACCAAAGTTCCTCAATTTTGTTCTTGTTTCTGGAAATCTCTGCACTGCCATAAAGGGAAAGGTATTCGGAGGTATCTTTATTACTGAAAAAAAGTTGCACATGCTGATCTTTTCGGATATGGCTGTTTTGCTCGGAAGACTTACTGCTGAAGAACCAAAGTGATCCATCCTCATCCACTTTGATGCAGTGCATGGGACGGACAGACACTGGCAAACTTGTTAAATTGGTTGCAAAAAGACAGACATTTGCTTTTTCATATAGTTCTTTGATTTTTGCAGCGGCCTCTTTACCTGTTAAATTACTAGTGTCACCCATCGTCTTTTGTTTTCACAAAGGCTGCAAAATCCCTGCCTGCTTCGATTCCAAAGTGAGAAGTTGCAGCTCGGGGTTTTGGTAAAGTAGTAATTGCATCTGGTTCAGGATTGCCAGAGCAGAGAAGGTGCTGCTTTTCTCCAGCATCTCCTTAAAATCTGTTTCGGAATAAATACGATATTCAGGTTTATTTCTCCTGTCATTGCGATTCTCAAGTACATCGCTTAATTGTGCGATTTGTGTAATAAGTTCTTCGTGCTGATATAAAAGTTTATCCAGCGCCTTACGCCCGGTAAAGTATCCCAGAATCGCTTCAGCATAAGGATCAGATGGAACTTCTTTCCTGAAATAAGGGCGTGGAAAGTTGAAGAAAATGCCAAGGCAGGGCATCGAGTTCTTTCCAGAATTGGGGACTGTTATCGCCGCGTCCATTAAATAAAAAGGTCCAGCAGTAACCTTCTCTGGTAGTCCCTGTAAAGCTGGCAGTGCCGTCCAGACTGCCGGTATGCCAAAAGGTCCCTTTTGCATTTACAAACCAGCCTTTGGCGTAATTTTTAGAGGCGCTGCTCGCTTGCAGCATCTGTTTTACCGCCGCCTCATTAAGCAGGGGGTATGGTCCCTCGTAACGATTGAGATTGTTTACAAATCGGCAAATTTCATCTGCCGTCCCAAGCCAACCGCCATGCGCATTCATAGCTTCAATGTTATAGGCACCGTAGGCGCAGGAAACCAGCGTCTTATCTCCATAACAGGACAGTCCAAGTTCGTCACTAAAGTAATAAGTCTCTCGTTGCTGCTGCTCTGCCAGCCTTGTTTTACCTAGCACAAAGTCACTAAGGCCCATTGGCTGAAATACTTCCTGTTGCATAAAATCAGCATAGGTTTCGCCCGTCACCTCTTCAATAATTTTCCCTAAAATCAAATACCCGATGTTAGAATACGCGAAGACTTCTCCCGGCGAATGGTCAAGTCCGCGACGAAGCGAATAACGGATGAGTGCATCCTCCGTTACCGGATTGGTTGAGGATTCCGTCCGCGTCACCAATAAAGGAATAAAAGGTGGGTCACCGGACCCTTGCTGATTTGTGTGGCTGAAACGATCCCAACCGGCAGTATGCTCCAACAGATTTTGAACGGTAATGGCGTAAATAGCGGGATCAGAAATAACCTCTGTGTAAAAACGGTCTTCCAGCAATGCACCTGCCCCAAATACGCGCTGGCTGAGTGTGAGTCGATGTTCCTGAACTAATTTCATGATGCCGGCAGCGGTAAAACATTTTGAAATACTGGCTACTCTGAAACGGGTATCGCTCTGCACGGGCTGAAGGAGTTGCTGATCGCGGTAACCGAGTCCTTTTCGATAAACTACCTGACCCTCTTTATAAATAGCAATACTCGCACCCTGAATCAGCCAGCGCTTCATAAATGAAGTAAAAAGGCTATCCGCTGCTTGCTCTCGATTTTGTGCCCGCAGCGAAAGCACACTGAGGAGGAAAATGAATGCTGTAATAAAAACGCGCTGATTTTTAATTTTCGATAGGAGCGAACTTACATAAGGTGTCTTCTGAATTCTCACCTTGCAAAGATACGCTTAACAGGCCAGATGTTCGGTCAAAGCAGGTTTTTAAAGCCTGAAAAGATGTTAATAGTAGCCGCTCTGAAAGCCAATACTGATAAGGCTTTAAGGGTTTTTTCAACCTATTTTTTATTAAAAAATGGCAAGCCCCTTGTAACCTTTTTGAAGTGCTCCGTTTTATAACGGATACGGCGGCACAAGTACTTTTTTAATTCTTGTCAATAATGCCGATATTCGGGCTAATATTCAGCATATGGACACAGTCATTGATCTTCTTAAAATTTTATTACCAGCCGGTGCGGTTTTTGCAGCCGCTTATTTAATTGTGAAACGTTTTCTTGACAATGAACGTGACCGGCGTGAACTTGAAAACAAAAGGCAGAATCAGGCTGCTGTGACGCCTCTTCGACTGCAGGCCTATGAGCGCATCGTGATTTTCTTGGAACGGATTAATCCCAGCGCACTGGTTGTTCGTGTAGGTCGCAACGGACTTAATGCACAACAATTTCAGCTGGAATTAATAAAGGCCATCAAGGCGGAGTATGAACATAATTTATCGCAGCAAATCTACATGAGTTATAATGCCTGGGAATTGGTGAAAACAACTAAAGAGGAAATAATTAAATTGGTTAACATTACTTCTACAAAAGTCCCACATGAAAGTCCTGCCAACGACCTGGCACTTGCCATTTTAAATATATCCGGCAGTCTGGGAAAAAAACTGCCAAATGATGTGGCACTTGAATTCATAAAAAAAGAAGTAAGAGGAATTTTCTAGTTGTTTATGAAAGATTTGTTCAGTCAGTTCACACCGCTTACTGCGAAGGCCTGGAAGGTCCAGCTCGAAAAGGATTTAAAGGGCGTCTCGCTTGAAGATCTTGACTGGCAGAATGAAAATGGATTTGTGATTCATCCTTTTTACACCGCAGAAGATCAGCAGCAAGTCTATGCCCCTGCTTTTACCCACCGTGAATGGCGAATGATGGTGAAAGGGGAGGAAGGGAGTGATACGTTTCTTAATGAGTTTTTTCTGCGCTCTCTTAATGGCGGTGCTGATGCCTTGATGGTCAATCTCACAGCGCGCGATTTTTCTACATTGCTGAATAATATTCGTCTCGATTATATTGAATCCTGCTTTTTTGTGGGCACTGGAGAACTTAATCGTCTTAACAACTATCTCACAGAGCATTACCCCGAGGCTCTTCCTGCACTGCGACTGCTGCCAGTGGATATAAACGCTGCAGCGGCATTAAAAGTCTGGCAGGATTCCGCTAGCAGCTTGCTAAAGGAACGTGTATCTGCAGCCGATGTATTCGTTTTCCATAATCAAAATTGTGGCGCAGCACTTGAAATTGCGCTCGTCTTTGCTATTTTAGCAGAGTATGCTGAATTTAATGAAGACCTGAGCGGACAGTGCACCATTCGTGCCGGTATCAGCGCTGATTACTTTGTGCAAATGGCTAAGCTGCGCGCAATACGGCGACTCTGGGAAGTATTCCGCACTGAATGGAAATTAACAAGCGAACCTTTTATTATTGCAGAAACAAGTCTGACTAATAAGACAATTTCTGACCGACACAATAACTTGCTTCGCACCTCAGTGGAAGCTATGGCTGCTATTTCTGGTGGTTGCAATGCTTTGGTAGTGAATGATTACGAAGTATTGAAAGGCGATTCTGATGCTCTTTCCCAGCGAATGGCACTCAACCAACAACATATTCTAAAAGAAGAATCCTATTTTGATAAAATGGCAGACAGTGCCTGCGGTTCATTTTATATGGAACACTTAACAGATGCTCTGGCCGAAAAGGCCTTGCAACATTTTAAAATCATTCAGGAACAGGGAGGTTACTTTAAATGTCTGCAGAGTGGGATGATTCAGCAACGTATTTCTGAGGTTGCACAGCAAAGTAATGAGGCATTTCTTAAGAATGAAGTCATCGTAACCGGCATCAACAAGTACCGAAATGAAAAGGAAAAAATTGCGCTCTCCGATGTCCGACTGAATTTCCTCAAAAACCTTCAGATTGAAAATCCCGCTCTTCGTTTTGAATTACAGAATTTTTTTAACTGACAAATGTCCAGATCGTATTCTCATTTAACCTATGCTCCGAAGTCTGCTCCTGTCGGTACATCTTCTTCTTCCTTTACAACGGCTGAACAGCTTGAAATTAAAAGCGTCTCCGAAAAATCGGATGTTAAGGAGTTGAATCACCTGAATTTTGTAGCGGGTGTCGCGCCTTTTTTACGTGGACCCTATAGCAGTATGTATGTCCGAAATCCCTGGACCATTAGGCAATATGCAGGCTTTAGCACGGCCGAAGACTCTAATGCGTTTTACAGAAGAAATTTAGCGGGCGGACAAAAAGGTCTTTCCGTCGCATTTGACCTGGCAACTCACCGTGGATATGACAGTGATAATGAGCGGGTAGAAGGCGATGTGGGAAAAGCGGGTGTGGCCATTGACAGTATTCTGGATATGAAGATTCTGTTCGACGGAATTCCGCTCGATCAGATGAGCGTCAGCATGACCATGAACGGTGCGGTATTACCTATCCTTGCCTTCTACATCGTGGCAGCAAAAGAGCAGGGTGTGAGTATGGAAAAGCTCAGCGGAACCATTCAAAACGATATTCTCAAAGAATTTATGGTGAGGAATACGTATATCTACCCACCGCTGCCCAGCATGAGAATTATCGCTGATATTTTTGAATTCACAAGTAAAAACATGCCGCGCTTTAACTCCATCTCCATTAGCGGCTACCATATGCAAGAAGCGGGTGCTACAGCTGATATTGAACTAGCTTATACATTGGCTGATGGCTTGGAATACTTGCGCACTGGTATAAATGCGGGATTAGACATTGATGATTTTGCCCCCCGCCTTTCTTTCTTCTGGGCCATTGGCATGAACCATTTTATGGAGATTGCAAAAATGCGCGCGGCGCGAATGCTCTGGGCAAAGATTGTTGCGCAATTTAATCCAAAGAACCCTAAGTCGCTGGCCCTGCGGACACATTGCCAGACGAGTGGCTGGAGTCTGACGGAACAAGACCCCTACAACAATGTGACCCGGACCTGTGTGGAAGCGCTTGCCGCAGTCATGGGCCATACACAGAGTCTTCATACCAATGCGCTGGATGAAGCGATTGCCCTGCCTACCGACTTTAGTGCGCGTATCGCTCGAAATACACAAATCGTTTTGCAAACTGAAACCAATATCTGTCGCGTCGTGGATCCATGGGGAGGCAGCTATTTCGTAGAGAAATTAACTGCTGATCTGGCAGAGAAAGCTTGGCTGCTCATTGAAGAAGTGGAGGCACTTGGCGGCATGGCTAAGGCAATAGAGACTGGACTTCCAAAGATGCGGATTGAAGAAGCAGCAGCAAGAAAACAGGCGCGTATTGATGGGGGCATGGACGTCATTGTTGGCGTTAATCGTTTCCAGGTGAATGAAAAAACCGAGATGGAAATTCTCGATGTGGACAATACAAAAGTACGCACACAACAAATTGAACGACTCCGTCAATTAAAGGCAGAACGTGATAACTTAAAGGTGCAGTCTGCCCTGACTGCCCTGACTGAAGCCGCCCGCAGCGGTAAAGGAAATCTGTTGGAATTAGCTGTTAGCGCCGCAGAATGCCGCTGCTCACTTGGCGAAATTTCTTCTGCTCTGGAAGAAGTCTATGGTCGTTATAAAGCACAAATACGTTCTGTTTCGGGTGTGTATAGCAAAGAAATTAAAATGGATAAAGATTTTGTGGAAGCACGACGTCTGGCTGATGTGTTTGCCGAAAAAGACGGGCGACGTCCCCGCATTATGGTCGCCAAAATGGGACAAGATGGGCATGATCGTGGCGCAAAAGTGATTGCGACGAGTTTCGCCGACATGGGTTTTGATGTGGATATTGGTCCGCTCTTCCAGACCCCTCTTGAAGCGGCGAAGCAGGCCATGGAGAATGATGTTCATATTCTGGGTATCTCGAGCCTCGCTGCGGGGCACAAAACCCTCGTCCCTCAGGTCATTGCCGAATTAAAAAAACTTAATCGCGAAGATATTATGGTGGTCGCTGGGGGTGTTATTCCTCGGCAGGACTATGAATTTCTCTTCCAGGCCGGGGTTTCTTTTATCTTTGGTCCTGGCACCGTGATTAGTAAAAGCGCAATTGACATTTTACAGAAACTCCTGAAAGAACAGGATTAATTAGTTACATCATTTTTTTTTAAATATAATAATATGAAGACAGCTCTTATTACCGGTGCATCAAATGGTATTGGAAAAGAACTTGCATTGATCCACGCCGCAAATGGCGATCAACTCGTACTCGTGGCCAGAAGTGAAAAAAAACTGCAGGACCTCAAACTGCAGATTGAGCAGAAATGGAAAGTCCCTGTGCATGTCATTGTCAAAGATCTAAGCCAGGCGAATGCAAGTGAAGAGCTCTACGCACAAACAAAAGCATTGAATTTAAAAATTGACTTTCTGATTAATAATGCAGGCTTTGGCAACTTTGGGTTCTTCTCGCAAACAGAATGGTCCAAAGAGCATCAAATGATTGATCTAAATATCACAGCCCTAACTGCCTTGAGTAAATTTTACCTTCAGGACATGCTAGCGCAGAAAAGTGGAAGAATATTAAATGTCGCATCTACGGCTGCTTTTCAGCCAGGACCCATATTTGCGGTCTATTGCGCTACCAAGGCGTATGTCCTCAGTTTTTCAGAAGCCCTCGCGAACGAAGTGCAAGGGACTGGCGTCACAGTGACTGCTTTGTGTCCAGGCGCTACTGAAAGCGGATTTATGGAAGCAGCTGCCATGAACGAAAGCGCTCTCTTTAAAGGCAAACGGCTACCGGATTCCAAATCAGTCGCTGAATTTGGCTATAAAGCCATGATGAAAGGAAAAGCGGTGGTGATTCACGGAACCTTAAACTTTATTCTTGCCAATACAGTTCGCTTTACACCGCGGAGTTTGGTCACACGAATTACGCGTCTTGTGCTGGACAGAAAGTAATTTTATTCCTTCTTAATCAGACCCTTATCGTTCAGATCTTTGTAAAGTTTTTCTCCTAATTCTTTACCCCATTTCTGTCCCGCCTGCATCGATTCCTGAGAAATGAGGGGCGTCACGGTAATTACTTTTCTGCCGATTGGCGTCGCATAAAAATCGGTCAGCTCTTTTATTTCTGTTTCCGTATAATATTTGTCATATATCGGAATAACCATCTCTACTAGTACTTCGCTGTTTAGTTCTTTTTTAAAGCCTTCCCAGAACTCATCAGGAACAGAGGGGTAAACTTTTTTAAAACTGACAATCATGTTCTGCGCCACCTGAACGCCAATCTTCCCACTACCAGTCAGCTCTAATAATTTGCGGATATTCTCCGTCTTTGTCGCCGTCTGAGCGTAACTGCAAATTGACAGGACGGCAAGGAATAGGACCATGCTACTTTTTTTCATAAGGGATGTGTTTTACTTTTTATCTGGAACAAGATTTAGTTTAATGGCATCTTGCAATTCATCATCAAATTCAGGAGAGAATGATAAATTCTGTACCTGCCATTTTTCGTTAGACTTGTAGAAGATAAATGTCAAACGCAAGGGTTGACGATCATACTTAACAAAGTAACTGACGATCTTCAGACAGTTACCAGTGGTTTTTTCCATGATTAATTCATAACCATAATATTTACCACACTGATTAACTGCATTTTCTAATTTGTTTTTTACATCAATAACCGATTCATTTTTTAAGTCGAAGTACTTGTTAGTTGAAAAGGCATAATCAAAGGCACGAATCGGATCTTTGGCATATTTACTAAAAAAGTTATCCGTAATATCGGTCGTCTGCGATTGAGCTTGCAGGGCACTTGCAGAAAAAACAGAAATTACAAGTACCAGAAATAAGTGTAGTGTTTGGTTTTGTTTCATAAGCTCTCGTCAATAACAATTTCAGCACCCAAGATATTCATTTAAGCGGAAAGTGCATGGAAAAACGAAGGCAGAGTTTCCCTTTATTGTAAACTAGAAGGGGAGGAGATACTGGGCAAATCTGTCTTTATGCACTTCAGCAAGTCTTGAGCGAGCTGCAGATCGTCGGGACTAATAATAAGTATTTGTTGATTGGCGAGACGCAGGGCCAGATAATTTTTTCTTTGCGTGACAAACCAGGTCATTTTCCCAAAATGATCGTTTCTGAATTTTCCAAAGTAGCCGAATACGCCTCCATTCCCGAAGATTCGCATGGTGTAGGACATTTGTTTTTTACTAGGAACTTCCACGCCGATCAGTTGGCTGAGAGGAATAGACTTGTCTACAAGTGGCCGAAGAATAATTAGATCCGTAGCAGTTAATTGGTAAGCGGTGACATGATAAAGGTAAGACCCCGCAAAGATAACAAGCATGAGCAGACTCGATAAAATGAGCGTCATGATAATTTCGGGATTCCCCGCTGCCTCAGGAAGTTTGGTCAAATTAAAATATAAAAGAGCGCTGAAGAGGAGGCCAATACCGGAAGTCACAATAAGGGAGGTCTTGTCCAGGGAGGCGTTGTAGGTTTTAATTCCTTGTGTATTCATGCTGCTAGGGCTGTGGTATCGCTTACATTGATTTTAAAAAAAACGTCCGGCTGAGATGCCGGACGTCTAGTGTCAAAGAACTAGGCTTTAAAATCCCAGGTCTCCAAAAATTTAGTCGTATAATCCCCAGCCTTAAATTGCTCATTTTGCATTAGTTTGAGGTGAAAAGGAATAGTGGTTTTAACACCTTCGATAACGTATTCACTCAGAGCACGGTGCATTTTGGCAATTGCTTCTTCACGGGTTTGTGCAACCGTGATAAGTTTACCGACCATGCTGTCATAATTCGGTGGTATGCGATAACCGCTGTACACATGAGAATCGACGCGGATTCCATGCCCTCCCGGAGTATGAAGCGTGGTGATGACGCCAGGTGATGGCGTAAAATTCATAAAAGGATTTTCTGCATTAATCCGGCACTCGATGGCATGTAACTGGGGATAATAGTTTTTTCCGGAAATAGGCACGCCAGCAGCTACTAGAATTTGTTCCCGAATCAAATCATAATTGATGACTTCTTCTGTAATGGGATGCTCCACCTGAATGCGGGTATTCATCTCCATGAAATAGAAGTTTCTGTGTTTATCGACCAAAAATTCAACGGTGCCCACACCTTCGTAGGCAATGGACAGGGCAGCTTTGATAGCAGCAGCACCCATGGCATCGCGCAGTTCAGGGGTCATAAATGGAGAAGGTGTTTCTTCTACCAGCTTTTGGTGACGACGTTGAATACTACAGTCCCGCTCACTGAGGTGACAGGCTTTACCAAACTGGTCGCCCACAATTTGAATTTCGATATGACGCGGTTCTTCAATGTATTTTTCCATATACATGGCACCATTGCCGAACGCAGCTGTTGCTTCATGCACAGCACTATCCCAGGCCGCTTCTAATTCTTCTTCTTTCCAGATAATGCGCATTCCTTTTCCACCTCCACCGGCAGTAGCTTTGATGATCACAGGATATTTTATTTCCTTGGCAATCTTTTTGGCATCTTCGGTGTTGGCGATAAGGCCCTCAGAGCCTGGTACGCAGGGTACACCTGCTTCAAGCATGGTGGCTTTGGCATTACTCTTGTCACCCATCTTATTGATCATCTCGGGAGATGCACCAATAAATTTAATTTTATTCTGACGGCAGATTTCAGAGAATTTGGCATTCTCACTCAAAAATCCATATCCCGGATGAATGGCATCTGCATTGGTAATCTCCGCTGCAGCAATAATATTGGCCATGTTCAAGTAACTTTCTTTGCTTGGAGGAGGACCAATGCAAACAGCTTCATCCGCGAATTTCACATGCAGTGAATCTTTATCCGCCGTTGAGTAAACCGCTACCGTTTTGATCCCCATTTCACGACAGGTGCGTATTATGCGCAGCGCAATCTCGCCGCGATTGGCTATTAGAATTTTTTTAAACACGTGTGTTAGATTTAAAGTTCAACCTTAAGTACTGGATTCATTAAAAGAGCCTTAGCTCCTCAGGATGGATCAACCAGAAATAATGGCTGGTCGTATTCAACCGGCGTTGCATCATTCACCAAAACTTTAACAATTTTGCCCTTAATGTCACTTTCGATTTCATTAAACAACTTCATTGCCTCGATAATGCAGACCGCCTTTCCGGGTGTCACTTCATCACCTATATTCACGAATACAGGCTTGTCAGGACCCGAAGAACGGTAAAACGTACCAATCATTGGTGATTTAATGGTCAGATATTTACTTTCTTCACTTACTGCAACTACAGGTGGTTTCACCTCTGCTGGTGCCGGAGCCTGCATTTGCTGGGGCATTTGCTGCATCGGCATCGCCATTTGGGTCTGCTGCATCATCATATTGGCGCCGCTAGCCGTCTTAGGAGTTCTAATTACAATCTTGATCTCCTTCGTCTCCAGTTCTACTTCACTTACGCCACTTTTTGAAACAAATTTTATAAGATCCTGAATCTCGTTTAATTTCATAATTAGTCAGTTTTAATTGCTCGCAAAAGTAGAAGTAATTTCTATTAAATCCGTGTTTTTGGATTAGAAATTCACTAAATCATCGACTTTTTGTGTGATTTCTGGCTTTTTTTCAATAAAAAGTGTGTTTTCTTCCTTGTCTGCTAGAACCCGCTGAAATTTAAAACATAATACCCAGCGTGAGCTTGAGGGCAGATTGTTTTAAGTTTTGACGGATATAGGCGTAGGTCGCCGTGCCACCGTTAATCTCCGTCCGATAATACGCATAGTCCGATGTCTTGCTCATTAAATTGGTAAAACTTCTGAAGAAATTAATACTAAAAAATGCCGAAGTGGTCCCCCCGAGGCGATATTCTGAGCCAAGTCCAACATTCAGCCCCAGACGAAAGGGTAACAAGGTCGTCTCATCAGAAATGTTAATGTCTTTTTCTTCCGAATCAGTGGCAACCACCGTCATGGCTTTTGTCACGGCATCCTGCTTGCGGATTTCGAAATAAGAATCATTCGCTGTCGCCTTTACGCGCAGCCCTGCTTCCAGTCCAAACATCCCGAAGTATTTGAAACCACCGTATTCGGCTGTGTTCAGTTTCAAAATCAGGGGAAGCGTAACATGCGTGGTTTTAATGGTTCTAGATTTTAAGGTGCATTCCTGACGGGTAGTGGAGACGTTGTCCGGGGTGACAAATTCATCGGCATCGCGCACATATTTTACAACATAGTTTCCTGCAAGATCGTTTTTGAAATTATAAGTTCCGCCTTCAAAATCTCCCCCCACGCCCCATAAAATGGCAGCAACGGATGAAAACCGATATTCAACATTTAATCCAAATCCGCTCCCAAAATTTCTCCCGGCGGGTACATTGTTCTTGTCCGAACTAATTAGCCAGACGGATTGTGGTGTTACGCGAAGGCCAAAGCGCAATTTTTTATCAATCGCGCTATTTTGCGATACACCCTGACTCAGCACGGCAATAACGGAGAGGGCAGTGATTACGGTTTTTTTCATGAGTAGTAGTTTAATACTAAGCTGTCAATAAACAGGCAAATTTCGGTCACCTTCAGCTTAATAATTGATTAGTTTTACAAATATAATCAATGCATGTGCCTGTTATGAAAGTACTTCCCTATTTTATCACCTCCGTATTGTTTGTTTTCATGGCATGTGAGGATAACCCCCTCCAGGTGCCGACAGAAGATGTTCAGGTGCCCGAAATAAAAGTCCTCCGTATGGAAGAGGATCTCTTTCAATTAAAAACGGGCACGGTGCAGCAGCAGATCATTACCCTGCATCAAAAATACGGTCTATTATTTGATCACTTTCTAATGAATCCCCTGCGCCTGAATGGTAGTACAGATAGTGCTGCCCCGCATGAGCTGCTTGCTTTTACGATGGATAAAGAAGTACGTGGCGCATGGAAAGAGGCTAGCACGCTATATGGGGATATGACGCCTTACACGGAAGCGTTTAAAGAGATGCGAAAACGCTTCCACTATCACTTCCCGACACGCCCCCTCCCTAAACAACTGGTAACGACCATTAGCGGCTGGAACTACGCGGTGGCTTATATGGATAGTTCTTTAATTTTGTCTCTAGACATGTATTTGGGCGATACTTCTGTTTATTATCAAATGCTGCGCTATCCGCAATACCAGACCCGAAAAATGAATAAAGCGAACATCGCGACAGATCTGGCTCGGGGATGGATTCTGACTGAATTCGAAAAACAGAAACCAGAGAATACACTTTTACACCATACTATTTTTTACGGAAAAATCTTCTATGCAATTCAGGCCCTCCTTCCCGATGTCGCAGACAGCCTCATTATCGGTTACTCTGGGGAACAAATTAAAACCTGCAAGAAGTACGAAAAACAATATTGGGGCTACTTCGCTGAGAAAGATCGTCTCTATGAAAACAGTCTCATCACCGTCAGGGAATTGACCACCGACGGACCCTTCACTGCGGCCATTTCCCGCGAGTGTCCGCCGCGCATCGCCATGTGGGTCGGTTGGCAGATTGTCCAGTCCTACATGAAAAAAAATAAAGTGAGTCTCGAACAACTGATGATGGAAAAGGACCCGCAGAAAATCCTCGCTAAAAGCAAATACAGGCCTTAAATCCCGTCTACTTCGTTCTCTTCACTTTGTGCACCTGACAAGACCTTAGTAGTTGTTCCTAAGATTGAAGGGTATTAATCAATTGGATAAAGCGGGCCTAAGGTTTTTCGAAGTGCTTTTTCATGAAGCTGAAATAATACTCTTTCCAGCCTTTTTTGAAGCTATCCCCTAATCCATCTGGAATAGCGGTGTGGGTGATGCTCATGAGTGTATGTTCATCCTTAAAAGTGAAGAAAATTTCAATCTGCGAGTCTTCATCCTCCGCAGAAAAATCTTTTGTTCGCCATTTTTGGATAATCTTCTTATAGGGGAAAATTTCCACATTGGTCCCCGTTATATAACCATCCCAGGCTGTAAAACTGCCCCCTTCGTTTGGACTTGTGGTTGCTGCTTTGCCGCCGGTAAAAGCGCTATGACTTGCATTATTGAGCCAACCTGTAAAAACATCTTTTGCTGAGCACTGTAATTTTACAGAGACTTTAAATTTTTCCACTATGTAACTTGTTATTTAGTACCGGTAAAAGTCGCTTGAATTCGCCCCGTGTTAGTAATTCGGATCGCCGCAGCAGCAATCTGTGCAGCTGAGAAACCGCATTCTTCATACAATTCTGCCGGTTCACCGTGTTCGATAAAATTGTCAGGAATCCCAAGCCGGACGACCTGTGCCTGATAACCGTGGTCCGCCATGAACTCAAGAATTGCTGATCCCATTCCTCCCTGTATGCAGCCATCTTCCACGGTAATTACTTTATCGAAGCGTGCAAAAACGGAATGGAGCAGCGCTTCATCGAGTGGTTTCACAAAACGCAGATCGACATGGGCTGCAGATAAACCTGCCTCCTGAATCGCGGTCAGCGCATCGGTCACCATATTTCCGGGATGTCCGATTGAAATAATGGCTAAATCTTTTCCATCTTGCACCAATCTTGCTGTACCCGGTTTTATTTTTTTAAATGGTGTTTTCCAGTTAACGGTCCCGTCCACATTCCCTTTCATTACTCCCTGTCCACGTGGGTAACGAATACTAAAAGGTCCCGTAATTTCATCCAATTGAGCCGTATACATCAAGTCGCGGAGTTCTTCCTCATTCATTGGCGCACTCACAATCATGTTGGGAATACAACGGAAAAACGCAAGGTCGAAGGCACCGTGATGGGTTGGACCATCAGCACCTGCGAGTCCGCCACGGTCAAGACAGAAAACAACTTTTAAATTTTGTAATGCCACATCATGAATCACCTGATCATAGGCTCTCTGCATAAAGGACGAATAAATATTACAAAAAGGTACTAATCCTTGCGTGGCCAGTCCCGCACTGAAGGTCACCGCATGCTGTTCCGCGATACCCACGTCAAATGCTCTGTCCGGCATGGCTTTCATCATAATGTTCAGAGAGCAGCCAGAAGGCATAGCTGGTGTCACCCCCATGATTTTGGTATTCTTTTCGGCCAGCTCTACAATGCTGTGTCCAAATACATCTTGATATTTCGGAGCTTGCGGTGTTTTAGGGACCACCTTAATAATCTCCCCAGTGTGTTTGTTAAAGAGACCTGGTGAATGCCAAACGGTTTCGTTGCCTTCCTCACTGAATTTAAATCCCTTCCCTTTTTTGGTGAGGACATGCAGTAATTTCGGTCCCGGAATATCTCTCAAATCCGCCATGACTTTGGCAAGGCGGACCACATCGTGCCCGTCTACCGGTCCGAAATAACGAAACCGGAGCGATTCAAAAAGATTACTTTGTTTTAGTAAACTTGTCTTGATCGCATTTTCAACCTTGCTCGCAATTTCTTGCGCATTGGGACCGAATTTGCTGATTTTACCCAGCAGTTCCCACACTTTATCTTTTGCTTTATTGTAGGTATGCGAGGTGGTGATGTCCGTCAAGTATTCTTTCAGCGCACCAACATTCGGGTCAATGCTCATGCAGTTGTCATTCAGGACCACCAGTAAATTAGCATTCTCTACCCCAGCGTGATTCAGACCTTCAAAGGCCAATCCCGCTGTCATCGACCCATCACCGATGACGGCAATGTGATGACGATCCTCTTGTTTTTTGTAACGACTGGCAACTGCCATGCCCAGAGCGCCACTAATGGAGGTTGACGAGTGTCCTACTCCAAAAGTATCATATTCACTTTCACTTCGTTTTGGAAAACCGCTCAGGCCTTTATAAATCCTGTTGGTATGAAAAAGATCGCGACGACCGGTTAAAATTTTATGACCATAGGCCTGGTGACCCACATCCCAAACTAATTGATCGTAAGGCGTATTAAAAACATAATGAAGTGCGACAGTGAGTTCCACCACACCCAGCGAAGCGCCAAAGTGTCCACCTTTCACCGATACCAGATCGATGATGTATTGTCGCAATTCAGCACTGAGCTGTTCCAGTTGCTCTTCCTGTAATTTTTTAAGATCTGCAGGTGAATTGATTCCTGCGAGCAAATCACCGGGAACAAATCCGGACCCTTTTACAATTTCCATGTCGTCTGGCAAAGATAAGTATTTAACGTGTTTCCGCTCCTTGTTATTGTAACAAAAGCGGGGATTTCATTTAATTAACGCATGGACAAGCGTAAGGTTCGCTCACTAGGGTGTTTTTTTGAAAAGATAACCTTTCTCCACCTTAGGCGTTTCTTTCGTATTCAAAGGAAGCTCAAAAGTATCTGTGATTGTTGTATAGCCATTTTTTCGAATTTCGAGTTTATAGCTTCCAGCGGGTAAGGTCAAAAAATACTCCCCGGTTTCACCAGTTGCCGTTGAAGCGACAATTTGATCTGTCTCCGATTTCACAACGACTTCTACATCTTGCACACCGTACCCCTCGCTGCCTTCCCGAATTGTTCCCCTCAAGATACCCAGACCGCTTGCGTTTTTGCGTTTGCCGTCCTTTTCAAGAATAGCGTAATTTTTCAAGTCAATTTTATAAATATCACTTTCACCGAGGCCTCCTTCTCGATTACTCGAAATATAGGCATAGCGTGCATCGGCACTGATGGTCATCTGTCCCTCATGGGCGGGGGTATTCACGGGGAAACCAAGATTCTCAGGCTTCGACCATTGACCGTTTTCATAGTTACTGCGGAACACGTCGTAGCCACCCATGCTGCTGGGACCGTTGCTGCAAAAGAAAAGAGTTTTACCATCTGGCGCGAGAAAAACGCCACCTTCATCATTGGCAGAATTAATTTCCGGACCTAGATTTTCTGGTTTTCCCCATTCATTTTTTCCCTTCTTTTCTACCATCCAGATATCACTCAGCCCAAATCCCCCTTTGCGTTCACTGGTAAAAAAATATTTTTTTCCATCTGGACTTAGGCAGACACCACCTTCCCAATACGAGCTGTTTATGGGTTTCCCTAGGTCTTCGGGCGTTTTCCATTTACCGTCGGCTACCTTGCTGGCAAAGAGGTTACCGCCGCGCCCATTGCCGGTTGCGGTGTTATAGTAAATAAAAATCTGCTTGCCATCTGCACTGATGCCGGTTACTGCATCATGACCTTTGACATTTATATTAGCACTAACGGGCATCGCTTTCCCGAAGTTTTGCGTCGCGCTGTCGCGCTGTGCCAGATAGATGTCTTCAAAATATTTATTATCCCCTTCTACATCTACTGGCGCATTGGTTGTCTCCGGCCTTCTGGTGGTGAAGACCAGACGAGCGCCATCTGCAGTTATGCAGGGATTCTTATCGTCCCATTTACTATTCACATCGGCTCCAAGATTGATGACTAGAACGTCCAGAGGAGCAGCCATGAATTGTTTGGCATTTCGGCACTGACTCAACACAATTCGTGCTTCTTCGAGTTCAAACTTATCAGCTTTCGGTTGAGACACATAGGTTTCGAGTCTAGAAATGGCGAGATCAAATTTTTGTTCCGCCTGATAAACCCGTCCCAGATAAAAGAAACTTTCGGGTACTACATTGGACGCATTGACCGCTTTTTCCAGACTGGAGCTGGCATTGGCCATTTGTTTTAAATAGAAATAACAATAGCCTAAGTAAAAATTCACAGGGCCGTTATCGGTGTTGTTTTTTTCAACTTCACGGAACGCATTTAATGCAGCAACATAATCGCCGGCATACATTTTCTGCTTGCCTACAGCAATTTTAGCAGCATCCGCAGGATTCAGAGCGGTCTTGTTTTTAGAGTCTGCCTGAGAAAAGCAGAGGCCAGAAAGGAGGATAAAGGGAAGCAGAAGTTTTAACATAGGATTGTTTCTTCTTCTAAAATACAAGTTATTTTTAAAAACGCAGGATGCTAATTGGAAAAAGTTTCAGATTTTTATAAATCAAACCGACCTCAGAAGGATGCTAATAGTTACCAGCAGGAGACTTATAGCGTCAGCACTTGTTAGTTGCAAAAGGGAGTCCTGCGAATCTCGCAGTGCTTGACATGCGGCACGAAGATGGATTTATTACACAAAGCAGAGCCATGGGAACGGGCACCATGAAGCTTTTATACGAGAACAAAAAAGTTGTAAACCGTGAATTAGGTTTTTTTACGCATGCTGACCACAATTGGCACACCACTGAAGTCATAATGTTCGCGGATCTTATTCTCCAGAAAACGCTTATAAGCTTCCGTTACATACTGCGGCAGATTGCAGTAGAACATAAACAGTGCTTCTCCTTTTAATTGGGTAATGTATTTTACTTTGACGTATTTCCCTTTGACTGCCTGAGGTGGCTGGTTTTCAATAATTGGTAGCATCAAGTCATTTAACTGACGCGTAGGAATGTGGCGGGTTTTGTTAGCGTACACCATCATGGCCAATTCTACGGCTTTTAAAATTCTTTGTTTGTCGTGAACGCTTATAAATAGAATGGGAATGTCCTTGAATGGTTTTATCCGCTCACGAATCCGGTCTTCGTATTCTTTAGCTGTTTTGGTATCTTTCTCTAATAAATCCCATTTATTAACCAGAATCGCCACTCCTTTGCGGTTTCGTTCAATCAGGCTGAGAATACTAAGATCCTGCGCCTCCATGCCCTGAGTAGCATCAATCATGAGCAAGCAGACGTCGCTGTTCTCAATAGCAGAAATACTGCGTAAAACGCTATAAAACTCTAAATCTTCATGCACTCTGGCTTTGCGGCGCATACCCGCTGTATCGATGAGCCAGAAATCATGACCATATTTCGTGTAGCGTGTGTTAATCGTATCCCGTGTCGTCCCCGCAATTGGGGTCACGATGTTACGTTCTTCGCCCAGAAGCGCATTGGTAAGTGATGATTTTCCGACGTTAGGACGGCCCACGATGGCAATGCGCGGGATTTTAAGTTCTTCTAAGCCCCTCTCGTCTGGTGGTAATAGTTTCACCAGCGCATCCAGCATATCACCGGTGCCGGTGCCCATTCCCGCAGAAATTGCAAATACATCACCCACACCGAACTTATAAAATTCAGCAGCGAAATGCGCTTTATCATGATTATCGGCTTTATTCGCCAGTAAGAGGACCGGTTTTTTGCTTTTTCTCAGCAGGCGTGCCACTTCCTCATCAAAAGGGGTAGGACCTTCATTAATGTCCACCACAAACAAAAGAGCGGTACATTCCTGAATAGCAATTTCTACCTGTTTGCGGATTTCGCTTTCCAGCATATCGTCGCTTCCGCTGATGTAGCCGCCAGTGTCCACAAGGCTAAATTCCACGCCCTGCCATTCTGCTTTGCCATAATGGCGGTCCCGCGTAACCCCCGCCACTTCATCCACGATGGCCTGACGGGTCTCCGTGAGACGGTTGAAGAGTGTTGATTTACCCACGTTTGGGCGACCTACTATGGCGACGATATTTGGCATAAGGCTGCAAAGTTACTCATTTTTTTCCTGCTTCTTGTCATTCCATCCAAGGTCCCTAGCCTTAGCTTCCTTCAATTTGCATTCCGATTACTTGGACTGAAAAGCTATTTTCTGTATATTTGGTTAATGCGCTTCCGAAAAACTTTTATACTCAGCCTCCTCTTCTTGAGCGCTTTTTTCAAAGCCCAGCATCAGGATAATCCCCGTGTGGTGACGCCACATGTTAGTCCAGCCCTCAGGTTCACTGAAAATCAGGGACAATGGGAAGAAAAAATTCTTTTTCGCAGTACACTCTGGGGCGGTGCTTTGTATGTGGAGAAAAATGCGTTGACCTTTAGTTTTTTTGATCAGAAAAAATTAAGTCTTATTCACCAAGCCGGCATTAATAAAGGGCAGGTGACCGACCTGACCATTAAACGACATGCATATCAGGTGCGTTTCGAGAATGCCAATCCAGAACCCCATGTTGAAAAACAGCAAATGGGTTCCGATTATGAAAATTTTTATCTCGGCAATGATCAGTCCCGCTGGCGCGGCAATGTGCACAATTACCATCAAATTTTTTTACGTGCCCTTTATCCCGGAATTGATTACGAATTAATAACGGCTGTTAAGGGTATGAAGTATAACTTCCACATTCGTGCGGGATCAGAACCTTCGCAGATCCGCATGAAGTATGATGGCGTGGATAAAATGTATCTTAAGGATGGCGCTTTGTATGTTAAGCTGCAGGTCAATGAAGTCAAGGAACAGCGGCCCTATGCGTATCAGCGGATTAATGGGGAAATTAAAGAGGTTGCCTGCAGTTACAAATTAGAAAACAATGTCCTTGGTTTTGTTTTCCCAAAAGGCTACGATAAAAAATATGACCTGGTGATTGACCCGATCTTGGTATTTGCTGCGCAAAGTGGCAGCACTGCTGACAATTTTGGGATGACAGCCACCTACGATGCGCAGGGCAATTTATATGCAGGTGGAACTTGTTTTGATACGGGCTATCCTGTCAGTATGGGGGCCTTTAGTACCAGTTTTAACGGCAACCCAAGCGCGGGGATTTCAGATGTCGTAATCACAAAATATAATTCCACCGGAAATGCTTTACTTTTTTCCACCTACATAGGCGGCTCACAGGCAGAGATTGTAACCAGTCTGGTGGTTGATCACAGTAATAACCTCTGTTTCTATGGTGCTACTGGTTCATCTAATTTCCCCATGCTGAGTAATTCTTTTGATGCAAGCTTTAATGGGGGAACAGGATTGAGTTTTATTTTTAATGGCACCTCCTTCAATTTCGGAACCGATATTTACCTCGCAAAATTTAATGCTTCCGGTACATCGCTTTTGGCTAGCACGTTTCTGGGGGGCAGTGGTAATGATGGCGTCAATCACGTCAACCATTTAACAGTATTGCAGTTTCCTTCTTTTTCTGTTCTTGAATATTTTACTGATTCCTTACAATTTAATTATGGCGACCAGTACCGGGGAGAAATTCAAGTCGATGTCGCAAATAATATCTATATCGCCAGCAGCACCCGTTCCAGCAACTTTCCGATTGTGAACGGATTTGACAATAGCTTAGGAGGGAAGCAGGATGCTGTAGTTTGCAAGTTAAACAGTTCTCTTTCGCAATTAATTTACTCCACCTATCTCGGCGGTAGCAGCAATGAAGCGGGAAATGCATTAATTGTGAAGGATAATATGGAGGTCTACGTCACTGGTGGCACCTGCTCTCCTGATTTTTCCACCACCAATGGTGCTTTCGATCAGACCTACAATGGGGGATCGGCAGATGCATTTGTTTCTCATATCAGCGCAAATGGAAGTGTTTTGCTGCAATCTACTTTCCTGGGGACGAGTAATTATGATCAGTCCTATTTCGTGCAAGACGACAAGTACGGCAACATCTACTTGTATGGACAGTCCTTAGGTAATATTTCGGTGCTCGCAGCCTCTAATGCCACAGCAGTATTCAGTAATCCAGGTAGACATCAGTTTATCACCCGTTTCAACAGCACGCTCGCGACGCGGAATCTCTCCACTGTCTTTGGATCACAGACGACAAATGTTGACATTTCACCTTGCGCGTTTGCTGTAGATAAGTGTAATAACATTTACCTGAGCGGTTGGGGCGGAAATATTATTACGCAGGGAGCGCCTCTTCTCAGCAATATGCCTCTGTTTCAGCCGACGCAAGGTACAACTACGGGATTTGATTTTTATTTTTTAGGATTAGACAGTAATGCACAGGCGATTAAATACGGGTCTTATTTTGGTGGCGCTTCTAGTCAGGAGCATGTGGATGGGGGCACTTCCCGTTTTGATCCGGCGGGCCGTATTTATCAATCCGCCTGCGCTGGCTGTGGTGGTTTCGATGACTGGCCGGTCACACCCGGAGCTTGGCCCCTTCAGCCTGGCAATCCCAATAATTCATTTAATTGCAATAATGGCGTGGTAAAACTTGATTTTCAGTTGCAGACCGCCCTTGCCACGATACAGACGGCGACTATGGCAGGATGTGCGCCTTTTGTTGCCACCTTTACCAGCGCCACGCCCCCCACGGGTTCGGGCTCGACCTATGTCTGGTACTTGGCGCCGGGACAAACAACCTCTAATAATCCCACTCCAACTATTACTTACACTGCGGCTGGTGTCTACACGGTTGCTTTGGTTGTGAAGGACAATCTGACCTGCAACAAGAAAGATAGTGCCGTTACCTATGTCACGATTTATCCGAAACCAACGGCTCTGATTAGCTTCACGGGCGCAGGCTGCAGCAATGTTATCTCCGTTCAGGCAAATTCTACTGGGAATTTGGGAACGAATCCGCACTTCTGGAATTTTGCACCCATTACCAGTACAGCGGCAGCTCTGAGTTATACCTATCCCGCCAATGGGAATTACAATTTAAGCTATACGGTAACGGACCTGAATGGCTGTAAAGATGTCAAGACGCAGACCGTTTCCGTATTTAGTTTTAGTCCCGGCGCTGTGACCAGCGCAAGTCTTTGCGCAGGAAAAACGGCTACACTGAATGCCAGTGGTGGCACAAGTTACAGCTGGTCACCGACTTCTAATTTGAATGGCAGCACACTTGCAGCACCTCAGGTATCACCTCCCACCAGTACTAGTTACAGTGTGGTCATTACGAATAATACGCCCGGCTATAATTGCACTGCGACCTTGGTCACACAAGTGATTGTCCTACCCAATCCAACAGCCAACTTTAGTCTAAATTCTTCTCCGTGCTCCAACACCGTCATCACCAATAATTTTTCTTCCGGTAATCTGGGACCTGTTCCTTTTCAGTGGGCTTTTGGAAATGGCAGTGGTCCAAATACCAATGTAGCGCCGTTTTATACTTATCCCGGCAACGGTACTTTTTCAGTGACACTGACGGTGACGGATATAAATGGCTGTCAGAGTGCACTCACAAATACCATTGCCATTTTTAATTTTACGCCCGGTGTGGTCAGCAGTTCCAGTCTTTGTTATGGCAATACAACCACGCTAGTCGCACAGGGAGGTAATAGTTATAGCTGGACACCCGCTGCTTCTCTCAGCAGCAGTTTAACTGGTTTGACAGCTGCCAATCCTACCACCACCACCATTTATACAGTACAGATTGAAAACAATACGCCGGGCTACACCTGCGCTCGGACCTTAACCACACAAATCCTCGTTCGACCCACACCGACTGCCAATTTTGATTTTAACATCAATCCCTGCGGCGGGGGTGTTAACTTTATTGATCAGAGTGCCGATGAGGTGGTCAGCTGGAGCTGGACCCTGACACCGACTCGGACCAGCACGCTTCAGAATCCATATAATTTTTATACAGCAGGGGGACAGTATACCATTACATTAACCACCACCAATATTTACGGCTGTCCAAATACGCGGACAAAAGACCTCGGCGTTCCTGTGCCGCCCCCATTGCGGGCTTCCGGAGACAGCAGTATCTGCAAGGGTTCAAGTATACAATTGGCTGCAGAAGGCGGCGTATCCTACGACTGGTCGCCACCGGGGACACTCGATTTTCCGGCTTTAAACAATCCGATTGCTACGCCCTTGGTGACGACCGATTACAGTGTGAATATTACGACATCGCAGGTGGTGAATGGAAACGTGTGTAAATTTATTCTCACCGTGAAGGTAAAGGTCGATTTGCTGAGTACCACACCCATCAGTGGCAATGCCAATCCGGTGATAGTGACAGTAGGTGATCCAAGTCAACTGACGTATGTTGGCCAAGCCGGTGCAGTGATTAAATGGTTACCATCTGGTTCAACCACTCCAGCCACAGGCTACACTGTGCTGGCATATCCTATGCGACCAACTACCTATACGGCTGTTGCGTCACGCGGTGCCTGCACCGAAGAAGTGGAGGTGCATGTGGATGCCTACACAGCTGGATGTGCCACCAAGGATTTTTTCATTCCAAATACCTTTACTCCTAACGGCGATGGACATAATGATATCTTATACGTGCGCAGTCTGAAGACAGATGAACTTTATTTTTCTGTTTATAACCGATGGGGTGAACTTGTTTTTGAAACAACGGATGCAGCGCAGGGTTGGGATGGTCGTTTCAAAGGCAAGGAGGCCGATTCAGGGGTCTTTGGTTATTATTTGCGCGTGAAGTGCGCAAACGGAGGGGAGACCTTTAGCAAAGGAAATGTGACACTGATTCGCTAAAACACTACAGATTATTTTTCAGTGGTATTTTTATATTTCTAATTTTTTCTGTAATTTCGCAGTCCTTAAACGGTAGGTATAGCTCAGTTGGTTAGAGCATCGGTTTGTGGTACCGAGGGTCGTGGGTTCGAGTCCCATTACTTACCCGGAGAAAAAAAACCCGGTGAATACCGGGTTTTTTTATGGGGATACTTGGTGTTTATTCTCGTTTGATTCAAACTTTCCTTTTATAGTTCTGGAATCAAGATTGCATCCTTGGAACATGAATTATTCACGATTAACGATAGCCTTTTTTTTTATAGTATTAATCACAGGCTGTCATAAGAAACGGGCTGCCTGCTATGATGAGGCCCTAAAAAAAAGCACAGAGACGGTACGCTGCAGCTCCGATTGTCCCGGTATAAAAGGCTGCGATGGAAATTTTTACTGTAATGAATGCGTGGCTGCCATGTCTGGCATTCGCCCTGAATAAAAAAAGTCCGGCAAGCGCTGCCGGACTTTTTTAATGCTGATACATTTATTTATTTTTTCGTTGCCTTTTTTGCCGCAGCTTTTCTTGGCGCCGCTTTTTTAGATGCTGCTTTTTTTACGGTTGTTTTCTTTGCCGCTTTCTTTGCAGGTAATTTTTTTATTTTAGCCTCCGTTGATTTTGCCGCACCTTTCTTTCCTTTTTTGTCAAAGGCATTGGGCACCTGATCCAGAATCATTTTCTTCACCTCGTCCAGTGCTAGTGTTTTCAGGTCTTCTGGCGTGAAACGTTCTCCTTTATCCGAGCGGAGTTTTAACATGTCTTTTCCAAAACGAATAAAAGGACCCCAACGGCCATTTTCGATTGCAATTTTTTCTTCCGGCCATTGCTGAATAAACCGATTCGCTTCTTTATCTAATTTTTTACTGACGAGTTCATCAATATCTCCTTGTGAAAGATTTTCAAAATCGTAAGCACGCGGCACATTGATAAATAAATCGCCGTACTTAATAAATGGTCCAAACCGACCTTTTCCTTTTGTAACGGGGTTTCCATTAAAAAAAGCGACAGGGGCATCCGCTAATTCTTTTTCAGTAATGAGCGCAACTGCCCGGTCCATATCTACTTTCACCGGATCTTCAGAGCGCGGGATGGAAATGTAAGCCTCACCCCATTTCACATAGGGACCGAAACGTCCAACACCTATGATCACTTCTTTTGATTTATAATCGCCAAGATTGTGCGGTAATTTAAAAAGATCGAGCGCATCTTCTAGGCTGATGGTCTCAATACTTTGTTCCTTGCGCAAGCTTGCAAAGGTTGCTTTTTCGCCGGTCTCTTCATTGGTTTCTCCAATTTGTGCAAGAGGACCAAAGCGGCCAATTCGCACCAGAACTGGTTTACCGGACTTCGGGTCTATTCCTAAGGCACGTTCACCGCTGGCGCGTTCAGAATGATCGGTGGTTCTTTCAACCGTTGCGTGAAACGGTTTATAAAACTCTGCCAACATATCCGTCCATTTCATGTTACCTTCCGCAATTTCATCAAACTCTTCTTCCACTTTCGCTGTGAAGTTAAAATCGAGGATGTCCGGAAAATATTGAAGCAGAAAATCATTCACGACCATTCCAATGTCGGTAGGAAATAACTTATTCTTCTCTGCACCCGTGTTTTCGGTCTTTACTTCTTTCTTAATGGCAGCGGAAGTCAGAGTGAGTGTCGTGTAATTTCGTGGTGATCCCTCACGGTCTGTTTTTTCGACGTAATTTCTTTTTTGAACAGTCGAAATGGTCGGCGCATAAGTAGAAGGACGTCCAATACCAAGTTCTTCGAGCTTCTTCACCAGACTGGCTTCCGTGTAACGCGGAGGATGATGCGTGAAACGCTCCTGAGCTGCGATCTCGCGCATAGTCAGGCGGTCACCGGTTTTCATTGGAGGGAGAATACTTTCATTTTCCTCCGAATTTTCTTCCTCCTCCTCATCACGACTTTCCATGTACACCTTAAGAAAACCATCAAATTTGAGGACTTCACCTTGCGCTACGAAAAGTTCTGGACGCGTGCTGATACCAATTTTTGCAGTCGTTTTTTCAAGTTCTGCATCCGCCATCTGACTAGCGATTGTTCTTTTCCAAATCAGATCGTACAGACGTTGTTCATTCCTTTCGCCAGTTATGGATGTGTTTTGAATATAGGTGGGACGAATGGCCTCGTGCGCCTCTTGCGCACCTTTTGACTTGTTTTTGTATTGACGGGGGAAGTGATACTTCTCGCCATAATTTGCAGTGATCGCTTCCTTTGCCTGTCCCAGTGCAGTTTCCGACAAATTTACCGAATCGGTACGCATGTAAGTGATTTTCCCAGCTTCGTAAAGACGTTGTGCAACAACCATTGTTTGCGATACGCTAAAACCTAATTTCCGGGACGCTTCCTGCTGAAGGGTGGATGTGGTGAAGGGTGCGCTTGGCGTGCGTTTCGCGGGTTTGGTCTCCACGCTGGTGATGGTAAATAAAGCAGCCTTGCATTTTTCAAGAAATTCCTGTGCTTCTGGCTCTGTCTTGAAACGCGCTTCCAGTTCGGCCTTCATCACCGCTTTTTCGCCGACGATAAAAACAGCACTGACTTTAAAAGCAGAAGTCGATTTAAATGACTGAACTTCCCGCTCCCGCTCCACAATAAGTCGCACAGCTACCGATTGGACGCGACCTGCCGAAAGACTTGGACGAATTTTTTTCCATAAAATCGGCGACAGTTCGAAGCCGACCAAGCGATCTAAAATGCGACGTGCCTGCTGCGCGTTTACAAGATTAATGTCGATTTCGCGCGGATTCTGTATGGCTTTCAGAATCGCAGGTTTTGTGATCTCATGAAACACAATCCGTTTTGTGTTTTGCTTATTCAGACCTAGGGTCTCGAATAAATGCCAGCTAATGGCCTCTCCCTCACGGTCCTCATCGGACGCGAGCCAGACCATTTCGGCAGTTTTACACAATTTTTTTAATTCGGCAATGACCCGTTCCTTATCGGGCTGCACCTCATAGGTGGGTGTAAAGTTTTTCTCCACATCAATACCATAGCCCTTTTTAACAAGGTCCCTCACATGTCCGAAACTCGATTTTACTGTATAATCCTTGCCCAAGAAACCTTCAATCGTTTTTGCCTTGGCAGGGGACTCGACAATGACCAGATTTTTACTCATTCTTATATAGATGTATGAAAAGTTGTATCAATTTTGAAGCCGAAACTCCGTAAATGCATTTTAAAATTGGGCAAAGGAAAAAAAATATTCATCAGAAACACAAATAATAAGTTCTTTTATCTTGAAATCGGACAAGAAATCCTCCATTAAACGTTAAAAAGATGTCAATTTGTCATTCATTTTGTATTTTTGGGACACAAAATGAACCAAGGGGATAAAATTATTGATGAAAAAGTTCAGGGTACGGCTCTGATTATTGACACGAAGGTGGTGGGTGGTAAAAAACTCTTTTTAGAGAGTTACGGCTGTCAAATGAATTTCAGCGACAGTGAAATTGTGGCTTCCATTTTAATGAAGGAAGGCTTTTCTACGACTGATGATTTTGAGGAGGCAGATGTAATTTTTTTGAATACCTGCGCCATTCGCGAAAATGCAGAATTACGCGTCCGCAACCGATTAAATGATTTTAAGCGGGTGAAGAAAAAAAATCCAGCCGCTCTAGTGGGTGTGCTTGGTTGTATGGCTGAGCGCCTGAAAGCGCAGTTGATGGAAGAAGAAAAGTTGGTGGACATGGTTGTAGGTCCCGATGCATACCGTGATTTACCCAATCTGATTGAAGAGGCGGGGGAGGGACACAAAGCCATTAATGTGATTCTGAGCAAAGAAGAAACCTATGCGGACTTGACGCCGGTTCGTCTCGGCACCAATGGTGTTCAGGCTTATATTAGTATTATGCGTGGTTGTGATAACATGTGTAGTTTTTGCGTGGTACCCTTTACCAGGGGACGGGAGCGTAGCCGTGATCCCGAAAGCATTGTTGCAGAAGCACGTGATTTATTTGAGAAGGGCTATCGGGAGGTGACGCTTCTTGGTCAGAACGTCGACAGTTATTTGTGGAGTGGCGGTGGATTGCGCAAAGAGACGCTCACGGACGAGCAGAAAGCCGCTTCGGTAAATTTCGCGGGTCTGTTGGAAAAGGTTGCTTTAATTGACCCCCTCTTGAGGGTTCGTTTTAGTACCTCGCATCCCAAAGACATGACGGATGAGGTGCTAGAAACTATTGCGAAACATCATAATATTTGTAAGTACATCCATTTACCGGTTCAGAGCGGGAGTACGCGTCTACTCGAAATGATGAACCGTGGTTACAGCAGGGAGTGGTATCTGGATCGTATGGCGGCCATTGAGCGCATCCTTCCGGGTTGCGGTATCAGTACCGATATCATCACTGGTTTTTGTTCAGAGACCGAAGAAGATCATGAGATGACCCTGAGTCTGATGCGCACGATAAACTATGATTTTGCCTACATGTTTGCTTACAGCGAACGTCCTAAAACACTGGCAGAACGCAAGTATGCGGATGATGTGCCAGAGTTAGTAAAGAAGCGTCGTCTAGCTGAGGTGGTTGATCTGCAGCGTGCCAGCAGTAAGAGTAGGACAGAAGTGGGCGTCGGTAAAACACATGAAGTGCTAATCGAAGGATTCAGTAAAAAATCAGAGGAGATGCTCATGGGTCGTAACTCTCAAAATGCCGTGGTTGTTTTCCCGAAGGGCGACCATAAAAAAGGCGATTACGTCCTGGTGAAAGCACACAGTTGCACACCAAGTACGTTAATCGGAGAAGTGATAGGGTGATTAACCGCGGAGTACTTCCGCATTTAAGACAACATGAATACACAGGAACTCAAACAGAAGTTTGGAATAATAGGCAGTAATGTTTTGCTAGCGCGTGCTGTCGATATTGCTCGCCAGG
Source organism: Sphingobacterium thalpophilum (assembly GCA_943325195.2). Taxonomy (GTDB): domain Bacteria; phylum Bacteroidota; class Bacteroidia; order B-17B0; family Aurantibacillaceae; genus Aurantibacillus. The sequence goes on from CALPON020000018.1 coordinate 31,629, forward strand.
TAGCACCCACCGACCTCAATGTGGTCATTAACGGGGAAAGCGGCACTGGTAAAGAGGTTTTTCCTCAAATCATTCATCAAAACAGTTCACGGAAGCATGGGCCTTATATCGCAGTTAACTGTGGCGCTATTCCTGAAGGCACGATCGATAGTGAGTTGTTTGGACATGAAAAAGGCGCCTTTACGGGAGCGACAGAGGCACGTAAGGGCTATTTTGAAGTCGCTAATACCGGCACTATTTTTCTGGATGAAGTGGGGGAGCTGCCCCTTGCCACTCAGGCACGACTACTGCGTGTGCTGGAGGCAGGTGAGTACATTCGTGTAGGTAGCAGCAAAGTGCAGAAAACAGATGTGCGCGTCGTCGCCGCCACCAATATTAATTTTTATCAGGCGCTGGAAAAAGAAAAGTTCCGGTCGGATTTATATTACCGTCTCAATACCGTTCCTATTTACCTGCCGCCCCTGCGCGAGCGGAAAGAAGATATTCATTTATTGTTTCGCAAGTTTGCGAATGATTTTGCAGCGAAATACAGAATGCCGGTTGTACGGCTCACTGCCGACGCAGAGCAGGTGCTGGTCAATTATTACTGGCCGGGAAATATCCGTCAGCTTAAAAATATTGCCGAACAGATTTCTATAATTGAAAAGAGCCGGGAGATTAATGCCGAAGAGTTAATTAAATATCTGCCGCAATACAGTTCTAATAATGTTCCTAGTGTGCGGAGCGATAATCCTCTTGGTTTTAATTCATTTGAAAATGACCGGGAGATTATTTTTAAAGTGCTGCGTGACACCCGAACAGAACTAAATGAACTTAAAAAACTAGTATACGATCTGGTGAGCAGTTCCGGTGCCTCTTTAAAATCCATTCCAGCAGATCAGTTGCAATTAATTAATCGTAATTTTAAATCTGAAAATGAATCGTCGGCTCACAATGCTGTAACAATTCATAATTCCGCACTGCCTTCTGTCAATCAGTCCACTCAAGTGATTGAAGTCGAAGAGACCCTTTCCTTGCAAGAGAAAGAAATTGATATGATTAAAAAAGCCTTACGGAAATATAAAGGCAAACGGAAAAATGCGGCAAAAGAACTGGGTATCAGTGAACGAACGCTTTACCGGAAAATAAATGAGTACGCCATTGAGGAATAACAGACATAGTCGTTTTGTTTTTTTTATAATTAGTGTAGCTGGATTGCTCATCTCTGCCTGCAAGCCAACGGTGTCTCTCAGTGGCGCTAGTATTCCTGCAGAAGCTCAGACGGTGAGTGTCGGCATTTTTAAGAATAATTCGACTCTTGGTCCGCCGGACCTTCCGCAACAGTTCACCGAGAAATTACGTGATCTCGTCGCACAGCAGACGCGGCTCGCGATGATTGCGAAAAGTGGTGACCTTCAATTTGAAGGTTACATCAGTGATTACAATGTGAGTCCCGTTGCCGCTAATGGCGATCAGGCTTCGCAAAACCGGCTCACCATTACTGTCCAGGTGATCTTCTTTAATAAATTTGAGCCAGCAAAAAATTTTGAGCGGACTTTCAGTGGATTTGCAGATTTTGCGGGCACTGAAAGTATTACCGCAAGGGGTCCCGCCTTGGTTCAAGAAATATTTAGACAAATAAGCGGCGATGTGTTTTACGCGGCTTTTAATAATTGGTAATGCGGCCCTCAGAATTTAAAAAATATTTGGGGAATCCCCTGTTGCTGGAGCCGGCGCACATCGCTGAGTTACAGCAGCTCGTATTGGAGTTCCCTTACTTTCAGGCGGCACATCTATTACTGACCCTTGCAGGAAAGCGGCATGACGCAAGAGTTTATCAGCAGAGTTTAAAAAAGACAGCTATTGTGGCCAGTAGTAGATTACAGCTTTACCACTTGGTGGAGCGCATGGATCTTGAAGCGCATAAAATTCAGATACAAGAAGAAGCGCCTGTTCAGGAAGCAGCTCAAGAATTAAATATTTTAAAGGCAGCTGAATTAAGCACCGGCTTCTCGGAAGCAGAGGCTGCAAAAACAGCTCAACTCCCAGAAGAAACGGTCACAGCTGAAGCGGAGCTCCCTACATTGCTTGTTGAAGCCGCAGAAACGCGGATGCCAGCGGAACCAAACAA
>CALPON020000019.1 GCA_943325195.2 Sphingobacterium thalpophilum
AGCGTCGCCATTGCTGTGCCCCAAGTGCCGGAAGATTTCAGTTTGCGAAAGACCTGATATTGCAAGGTGCTGGCATTACCTGGCCAACGGAACGTAATTTGTGGGGGAGTGCTGACGGCCGTAGCGACAATTTGTACCGCTGCGTCCGTGAGATTCTGCGCAGACGTTACTGCACTCTTTAATAAAACAATAAGCAGAATTGCGAAAACCCTTTTCATCTCTAATAAATCTAAATTAAAGATAATGAAATAAATCAAAAGCGATAACGCCTGAGGCAATCCGTAATTTACACCCCTAACTATTTTGCGCTTATTCCTCTGTGCTTTCCTGTGGGGCTTTTATGGCCGGACGCTCTTCCACTCATGACCCAAAACAAAAATTTATGAAACGAGTGCCGCCCTCTTTTCTAAAAGAGGCGCGCACTTCAATGGCACTTGACAGAGCAGAGGTCATTTACCCCCTGTCGAAATTTTTCAGCAAAGCAGTCTGAAAGACTTAACTGCCCTTTACCATGAAAGCAAGCCCGAAGGGCTTGAATACGCGTAACTTTGTAATCAAGATGATCCGCGTACTTTTTGGAAGATTGACCATGGCTGCCACAAGACTAGCGTACGCGCCTTAATTTTCCTTCGGCAATAAACGGCTGTTTTTCCTTTCCATGCAAACCGTTCACAACACGAAGACGAGGACTACAAAAATACAGGTGCTGCATCACATTATTTCAAGGATACATTACTCCCCTACAAAAAAATAATTCATGAAGCCCCATCCGATTTAATGCGCTTCGAGCCAGTTGGCACCCATACCAATCCCAACTTCCACCGGCACTTTCAGAGGAAGCGCCTCCCGCATTAATTTCTCAACGAGTGCTTTCACCTCCTCGAGTTCTGGCTTATAAACGTCAAACACCAATTCATCATGCACCTGCAGTAACATGCGCGATTTGTAGTGTCGCTTTTTAAACTCCTGATGTACATTCACCATCGCCACTTTAATCATGTCCGCCGCAGATCCCTGAATAGGGGCATTAATGGCATTCCGTTCAGCAAAACCACGCACGGTGGCATTTGCCGAAGTGATGTCCCGCAGCCAGCGTTTGCGGCCTAAGATTGTCTGCACATAGCCATTTTCTCTGGCAAAATTTACCTGCTCATCCATGTAATTCCGAATGGAGGAATATTCTCTGAAATAATTATCGATGAGTTGCTTGGCTTCTGCCCGCGGAATGTTAAGGTTCTCGGCAAGACCAAAAGGTCCTTGTCCATAAATAATACCAAAGTTCACACTCTTGCTTTTGTAGCGCATTTCTTTGGTGACGTCGCTTTCTGCCACACCAAATACTTTGGCTGCAGTGGCTGTATGAATATCCTTGCCAGCCTGAAAGGCTTCACACATGTTTGGATCACCACTAATGCTGGCAACAATTCGCAATTCAATCTGCGAATAATCGGCACTTAATAAAATGTGGTCGGCATCGCGGGGCACAAAGGCTTTGCGAATCTGGCGACCACGCTCAGTGCGGATGGGAATGTTTTGCAGATTAGGATTGTCGCTGCTTAAACGACCAGTAACGGCCACTACCTGATTAAAGGACGTGTGGATTCGGCCGGTGCGCGGATGCACCATCAATGGCAAGGAATCGACATAGGTATTCTTTAGCTTGACCAGCTCTCGGTAATCCAATATTTTTGACACAATCGGATGGGCATTCTCGAGCTTGCTTAATACATCTTCACCTGTAGCGTACTGACCTGTTTTGGTTTTTTTTGCCTTATCTGTAATTTTAAGGTAGTCGAATAAAATTTCGCCAACTTGTTTGGGCGAAGACACATTGAACTTGGTCCCCGCAAAATCCTGAATTTCTTTCTCAACAATTGTAATATCCGTTTTTAACTGTGCGGAAAAATCACGGAGATTGTCAACATCCAGCCGTATGCCTTCACGTTCAATTTCCGCCAGCACCTTAATGAGCGGAACTTCCACAGTGTTGAATAAGTCTTCCAAGGTGTTTTCTGCCAGCAAAGGCGCAAAGGTGTTTTTTAACTGCAGCGTCACATCCGCATCTTCGGCAGCGTAGGCGGCAATCTTATTTAGCTCCACCGCACGCATACTCAGCTGGTCTTTCCCGCGTTTGCCAATTAAGGTCTCAATGCTCACCGGACTGTAATTCAAATACGTTTCAGCCAACACATCCATGTTGTGGCGCATATCCGGCATAATAAGAAAGTGAGCCACCATGGTGTCAAACAAACGGTTGTTAATCTGCAGCCCGTAATTTAATAGAACCTGATAATCGTATTTGATATTTTGTCCAATTAATGTTTTGGTAGCGTCCAAAAAAACGGGACGGAAGTGTTCTAGAATCTGCATAGCCTCCAACCGATTCTCAGGCACCGGAACATACCAAGCCGTAAACGCTTCTACCGAAAAAGATAAGCCTACGATTTCTGCATCCAAGGTGTTTAATGAGGTCGTTTCGCTGTCAAAACAATATTCCGAATGTTTCTGCAGCAAGGCCAGCAGATCCATGATCTTCTCAGTGCTATCGGCAAGATGATACGTGTGTGTTGTGTTATCGATTGTTTTGAAATTTTTTGGTGCTTCCGGCTCGGCACTTTCCTGCAGAGCTTGTTCGTCATTACCGCTGAACAAATCAGGTATGGAAGACTTAGGAGGTGCTGGCAGCTTCTCACTGCCACCGATGTCTTCCCCTGTTACAATCTGGGCTATGCGTCGGAATTCGAGTTCACGGAACAACTCGCTGAGCACTGGTTTATTCACTTCTTTGATCGCCAGTTTTTCTTCTTCTAGCTCAATGGGACAGTCGAGAATAATCGTCGCCAAGCGCTTCGACTGAATGGCCATCTGGCTGTTATTCTCTACCTTCTCTTTTAACTTTCCTTTTAGCTGTGCGGTATTTTCGATCAGATTTTCAATGCTTCCAAAATCCTTAATCAGCTGAATGGCGGTCTTTTCACCCACACCGGGAATACCAGGAATGTTGTCGACCTTGTCGCCCATCAAACCAAGAATGTCAATTAACTCAGATACATTACGAATCTCCCATTTCTTGCAGATCTCGGCAGGCCCAAGAATCTCCGCACCATTTCCTAGGCGGGCGGGTTTATAAATAAATGTGTTTTCATCCACTAGCTGGCCGTAGTCCTTATCCGGGGTCATCATGTACGTCGTGAATCCAGCCTTTTCAGCTTTGATGGCCAGCGTGCCAATCACATCATCCGCTTCAAAGCCTTCGAGGCCTAAGACTTCAATGTTAAAGCCTTTGATGAGTTCAATGATTACGGGGATGGATTTTCGCAAATCTTCCGGCATTTCTTCTCTATTGGCTTTATAGGTTTCAAACTCCAAGTGGCGCGCGGTTGGTCCCTCCATGTCAAATACAACTGCGATGTGTGTCGGCTTTTCTTTTGTCAGAATTTCCAGCAGCGTGTTGGTAAAACCAAAAATGGCGGACGTATTAAATCCCTTTGAATTGATTCGGGGACTGCTGCTGAATGCAAAATACGCCCGGTAAATCAAAGCGAATGCATCAAGAAGAAATAATTTTTTCGGAGTGTCTTTCGTAATCATGTTTAGTTTTGACTGGCTTTCCAGCTATTAAATTCATTAAGAATGGCGATCGCTTTTTCTGCATCAAATTCCTCGGCCACATACTTAGCGGCAAGTGCAGGATTTTCTTTCAAGCACTCATTAATTTGTTTCTTAAATTTTTTTCGTTTGACTTCGACCAGTCTTTTATTTTCAGAATAGCTAAGATAATAAGCTTTTTCAGTTACAATTTTCTCGCCTATCTGCATTTCAACTCCTAGTTCATATAAGTTCACAGCGCCTTTGCTTAACACACGGTAGAAGCGTGGCTCTCCGTCGCTATCCATAGAAAAATAAGAGTCGCCTTCAAGCATATAAGAAACGACCTTGTCGGCTTTATAAATCTTCTGAATGCCTGCTGCATCTTTGAATATTATTTTTTCATAGGCCAGCATCGGCTTTTTAGCGTTGACCTGTGCCTCCCCTCTCAGAGTATCTCCGGTTAGAGTGACAACCTTGGCGGTAACAAAAGTCTGAGCGCCGACCATCAGAGAGCTGCTGATTAGAAAAATGCCAATTGCTGTTTTCATGGGCTACTGTCTAAAAACTGTATCGTCTTAAAGCGCAAGGCTGAGTTCGTAAACAACGGCCCACATTTTACCTGTCACAAACAAATGCCCTGTTGAAGGATCATAAGCAATGCCATTCATTTCATGCTGGTTAGGATAGCGTCTATGCGCCTGGTCGCTCAAGTAGCCAAGGTCCATGCTTCCCACGACCTTTCCACTTGCGGGATCAATCTTGACAATCCGATTGGTCAACCACACATTCGCGTAAATAAATCCCTTTACGTATTCGAGCTCATTCAAATGCACTAACTCATAGCCGTTTTCGGTTACGGGAAGGGTTTTCGTCACTTCAAATGTTTGGGGCGTGACGTAGGTGAGATAACACGTGCCATCACTAAAAATAAGGTGCTTACCATCGCTGGTCATGCCCCAGCCCTCTTTATTTGAATAGCTAAACTGATTAATCTTGTTGAACTTTTTTGTATCAAAAACAAAACAGGTCTGATTGGTGTAAGTGAGCATGTACAGTTTGTTTTCAAAGAACTGGATGCCTTCTCCAAAATAAATGTTTTTATCCAATTCGGTTTTTACCTGAAGTTGGCCTGTTTTCAAATCGGCAATTCCAATAGTGGAGCGCGTCCCGGGCACATTTGAGGCGGCGCCAGTACTCTCAAACAATTTGCCTTCGTAAAATAAAAATCCTTCCGTGTATGCACTGCTGTCATGTCGGTGCGTAGCCACTACAGAGAAGTCAATGACCGGGGTAACCGGGTCCTCCTCTACCGTCACTTTTTTTTCGGCTTTAACCGGCTTCTCGTTTCCGCAACTTCCAAAAAGCAGCAGCAAAATGGAAAGGGCCAGTATCCTGATGTAGTGTGTGTTTTTCATTTTCAAATTTTCCAGCTACTGCCTTCTTTCGTATCCTTCACCTGAATGCCCGCACCAATTAATTTATCGCGGATTTCATCGCTTAGTTTAAAATCCCTGCCTTTCTTTGCCTGGGCGCGAATCTCCAGAATAAGCTCCATTACTCTTGCCAGCGCAGCATCGGTCTTCTGATTGCCCTCTTCGAGTTTCAGACCGAGCACATCAAATAAAAAATCTTGAAATAGCTGCTTCAATAGCGCGAGGTCCTCAGCGTTCAGACTCGTCTTGCCATCGTTAACACTGTTGATGATGCGTGCGCCCTCAAACAGTTGCGCAATGAGAACGGACGTATTAAAATCATCGTTCATGGCGGCGTAGCAGTTGTCCCGCAGCTGGCGCACATTTTCTGTGCTACTATCGGAAGCATTCAGACTCTGCAAAGTTTTGTAACTTTCCATCAAGCGGTCAAATCCTTTTTCACTGGCCTGCAGGGCTTCGTTACTGAAATCCAACGTGCTGCGGTAATGCGTCTGTAACATAAAAAAGCGGACCGCCATGGGGGCATAGCCTTTTTCTAAAAGCGGATGATTGCCGCTAAACAATTCCCCTGGTAAAAAACCATTGCCCGCACTTTTGCTCATGCGCACACCGTTAACGGTCAGCATATTGGTATGCATCCAGTAATTTACCGGCTTTGCATCATAACAGGCCTGTGACTGTGCAATTTCATTGGTGTGGTGAGTGGCTTGCAAATCCATTCCCCCGCCGTGTATATCAAAGGTGTCGCCCAAATATTTTCTGCTCATGGCTGAACATTCAATGTGCCAGCCTGGAAAGCCCCATCCCCAGGGCGATGGCCAGCGCATTAGCGTTTCTGGCTTTGCTTTGATCCACAAGGCAAAATCCAGACGGCCTTTCTTCTCATCTTGTCCGCTTAAGTCCCGGGTGCCTTCCAACAGTTCTTCTAGTTTGCGGTTGGTAAGCTGCCCGTAATTAAAGGCTGAACTATACTTTTCGACATCAAAATAAACCGTGCCCTTGACTTCATAGGCAAAGCCCCGCTCCATAATTTCTTTCACCATCTCGATCTGCTCACAGATGTGACCGGTGGCAGTGGGTTCGATGCTTGGCGGTAGCGTATTAAATTGTTTTAGTACCTCATGAAATCCAACGGTATAGCGCTGAACAATTTCCATGGGTTCCACTTGTTCCAATCTTGCTTTCTTTGCGAATTTATCATCCCCTTCGTCGCGGTCGCCTTCCAAGTGGCCGGCATCAGTGATGTTACGGACATAGCGTACTTTAAACCCCAGGTGCAGTAGGTATCGGTAAATTAAATCAAAGGATATAAATGTTCGGCAATTTCCAAGATGAACGTCGCTGTATACAGTAGGGCCGCAGACATACAAACCAACAAAAGGCGGATTAAGAGGCTGAAACTCTTCTTTTTTTCTGCTGAGTGTGTTATAGAGTTGGAGCGTTTGCATAGTACGCTAAAGTACGGCAAAAAACGCTCTATTAAAAGTAGGAATAGTCCTGCTCGGTGAAAAATCAGATCAGTGTCTTGAAGTGCGCATAATCCTTAAAGACGTTGATTCCCGGCTGCATAAAATGGGGCTTCAATTCTTCGCTAAATGCCAAACGGCCTGAAACTAGGACCTTGGCAGCTGGGAGCTTTGTCCGCAGCGAACCCAGCAGGGCGGCCAGCGAAGGCTCTTCGATCTGACTGGTGAGAATGGTAACCACGTAATCGGGATTCACATTTTCAGCAATAGTGATCAAATCGGCCGTGGGCAAGCTTTGTCCGAGATACAGGCAACGGTGACCTCGCATACGCGCCAGGTAATGCGTGTAAATGAGCCCGAGTTCATGCAATTCCTGATCGGGAAGAAAAAACAGAAAAGTGCGGGATTCGATGTTTTTCAGGGGACTAATACGGTCTATTCCGACAATGAGTTTTTGGCGGACCAGGTTGCTGATGTAGTGTTCTTGTGCGGGGCTAATAACGCCAACCTGCCACATATTGCCTACCTGTCTTAAAAAAGGAAAAACAATGTTTTCAATGGTAGTTTCAAAACCGAATTGCATGACGGCATTGTTGATGGTGGATTCAAACCGTTCTTCATCCATCATGATGAGACAAATCAACAGGGTTTCCATCTGCACACTTTGTTTCTGTGAGGTGTTGAGCACCCGATTGACCTCCGACAAAAGCTCCTGCTGGTGAAGACGGGCAATTTCAGAGATTTTATAGCCGTTATTATTCAGCAGGCTGATATTGAGAATCCGCTTGAGATCATCGTCATCGTAACTGCGGATATTAGTACTCGTGCGCGTGGGACGAAGGATACTGTAACGCTGCTCCCAGATTCTCAAGGTGTGCGCCTTGATTCCCGAAACCAGTTCAATATCTTTTATCGTGTATTTGCTCGTCACTCTGCTAATAAACAAGCGAAATGGGTTTTTGTTCTCTCTGGCCGCCAAGTATTTTTTTGGCTGTACCCCAAAGAAGTTGGTTTAACGGCCTTGTCCGTTTGCGGGATTGCTTGTCTTCTGTGGTTCGGGCTGGAGCGTTCCTGGAATTTTTGCAAGTGGCATGGCGTCAAGTTTCTTCTTCACCGCCGTCAGCAGGTCATCTCCTGGCTCGGAAAACAAAATACTAGTGCGTCCCGGACTCGTGTCAACCACATAGCGGAAGCCCCCTTCTTTAGCCGCCATTTCAATGCCTTTTTTCGCTTTAATCAAGATAGGCGTGGTCAGCTCGGTCTGACGGACCCGGAAGTCCGCCTCCGCCTTTTGCTGAAAATCCTGAATACGTTTTTGCAATTGCTGCAGGTCCTCCTGCTTGGTCTTCTTCAAAAACTCACTCATTCCCGGTTCTTTTGTCTGATAATCCTTGTATTTGGTCTCCAGTTCCAACTGCATGTTCTTCAGTTCTGACTCGAGTCCCTTTAAGTAATTATTAGCCGCTTCGGAGGCCGTTTTTGTCTCGGGCATGAGATTTATCAATGAATCGTAATTTAAGTGGGCTACTTTTTGAGCATTGCTGGGTAAGGCAAAAGCGAAAGCTAGCGCGAGGAAAAAAAATCGTGTCTTCATAAAGCGTTTATAGGCAGTAAAGATAGGTTATGGGAATAAATAAATAAAAATGGAGGATACGGGATGGGGGGGCCTGCAAATCCACAGCGATTAAAGCAAGCGTCGTCCCGATTGGTGAAACAAAAAAGCCCTTCCGTTAAAAAGGGCTTTCCGTTTATTTTCCAGGCGCTTTGCTGCCAGCTGGTTTTGGAGGGGACTTTATTCCTCCCGTTCCTTCTGGCTTGGTCCCGGGAACGACCGCTGCTGGCATACTGTCCAGTTTCTTCTTAACAAGGCCAAGAATATCATCCGAGCTTTCGCTGTATAACACGGTGGTGTTTTGCACACTTGTGTCCAATACATATTTATAGCTATTTTCTTTGGCCACTAATTCAATGGCTTTTTTCGCTTTTTCGAAAATAGGAGCTGTTAACTCACCTTGCTTGCGCTTCACATCCATTTCCGCTTTTTGCTGGAAATCCTGAATCCGCGTCTGCAACTGCTGCAGATCTTCCTGCTTGTTCCGCTTGGCCAATTCACTCATGCCCGCTTCTTTTTCAAGATAATCTTTGTACTTATTCTCAAGTTCGGTCTGCATGGCGATTACTTCCTGCTCAAGGCCTTTGTAATAGACTTGTGCAGCCTCGGTAGCCATCTTTGTTTCCGGCATCATACTCACCAAAGAGTCGAAGCTAAGGTGTGCAATTTTTTGAGCCTGGCTAAAGCTAACGCAGAAAATAGCAGCGATAGCGACAATACTTTTCTTTACTGGATTCGTCATCTATTATTTATGTTATGTTTTTATTTTTTGTAGCCCAAATATACAAGAACATCGTCACTGCGATCGTATTTATTGTTGGCATAAAGCAGGGAAACTTGTCCCGACTTATCCATCACAAACCCCAGTCCGTTTTTCTCCGCCACAGCCTTAATGGCGTTGTAAACCTTGTCTTGTAAAGGTTTTACGAGCTCCTGGCGCTTTTTGAAAAGCTCCCCTTCCACGCCAAAGCGCTGTTTTTGCAAATCCTTGACTTCTTTTTCTTTATTAAGAATCTCGTTTTCTCGTTTCTTTTTCATCTCGTCCGTCAGCAAAATAGCATCGGCCTGGTAGGCTTTATACAATTTATCGACCTCCGTGTATTTAATATCAATTTCTTTCTGCCACTGCACACTTAACTTATCCAGTTCATTTTGTGCTGCTTTGTATTCTGGAATCTGTCCCATAATATAATCCGTATCCACATACCCGAACTTAGCGCCCGATGCTTGCGCGCCTGCGAAGAAAGAAAGACTGATAAAAAGTGCGATCAAAAAATTTTTCATGTTTTTTTAATTACTATTAATCATAAAACGTGCCACGCATAATATTCTGCATCAATTAACATATTTTAAAATTACAATTCTCCCAATGTTCCTCCAATGGTAAAGTGAAATTGTCCTTTTCCATTTCCGTTACTGGCATCAGTGCCCGGCACCTTATCAAAGCCCCAGCCATAATCTACGCCCAATAAGCCAAACATAGGAAGAAAAACGCGAAGACCAACCCCCGCGCTACGTTTCACATTAAAAGGATTAAAGGATTTAAAATTTGCCCAGGTATTCCCCGCTTCTGCAAAACCGAGCACAAAAATGGTCGCCTGGGGATTCAAGCTAATGGGATAACGCAACTCCATCGTATAACGTGCCACAATGGGATCGCCCACGCCTGACGAAACTGTATTGTCCTTGTACCCGCGCAGACCAATAATTTCCCGGGCCACAAAGTTCTGGAACCCACTAATTCCTGAACCTCCCATGTAAAACCGTTCAAAGGGTGAATAGCCCACATTTTTATTGTACCGTGCCAGAAAGCCATAACCAACTTTTGTCCGTAAAACAAGATTGCGGGCTTCTTTTCCTTCTGCTGCCTTCTGGTTAGTCAACTGTGTAAACCACTCCATCGTGATTTTATACTTCTGATACTCAATGTAACGATAACGCTCGGCATCCGTCATCTCCGGATTATTATAATTCTTATTATTCACCAGGGAATAAGGTGGCGTGAACTGTCCCCCCAACACAAAATTGGAGCCGTGCTTGGGATAAATAGGCCCGTCAATAGAGTTACGGGAAATGTTTAGACCCAGATTCAAATCATTTGCAAAACCGGATTTAAAAACAAATGCACCATAATTTATCAGCTCATAGTAGTTATAACTGATGTTGCTATACATATTAAAAAAATTGTCCGGCCACTGCAGTCTTCGACCCAGACCAATAGACCCTCCAATAATACTCATGCTGCTACGCGCAGGATTCGCCACCTTAACGCCATTTTCTTTTATAAATTTGGTTTGTGCGGTATTATTAAAAAGTGAATGGAAGGCAGAAATCGAAAGTGCGTTTGGCTTTTTGCCGCCTAACCAGGGCTCTGTAAAAGAGAAATTATAAGATTGATAATAAATTCCGTTGGTCTGTGCACGAATGGCCAGCTTCTGCCCATCACCCGATGGTAATGGTCGCCAGGCCTCGCGTTTAAACATGTTGCGCGTCGAAAAATTATTAAAGGTCACTCCCAGGGTACCAATAATGCCCAAGCCCCGCTGCTGTCCGGTAGAAGTATTGTAAATGTTTCTGCCGCCCCAGCCGCCACTCAACTCCACCTGATCGTTAGCTTTTTCTTCCACAATGTATTCAATGTCTACGGTGCCATCTGCAGGATTAGGCGTCGGAATCACATTGAGTTTTTCAGGATCAAAAAAGCCTAACTGCGCTAACTGACGGTTCGTTCGGATAATGTCGGTTCGTCTGAATAACTGTCCAGGCTTGGTAAATATTTCTCGGTAAACAACATGATCATTCGTCTTGTCATTCCCCTTAATTGTTATCTTGTTGATGGTCGCTTGTTTTCCCTCATACATCAAGACATCAAAATCAATGGTGTCGTTGTGCACATTACTCTCCTGCTCATGCACCTGAAAGAACAGGTAACCATCGTCCAGATAAAGACTGGAAACGTCGTAGCCACTTGGGTTCATGTAAAGCTTCTGTTCCAACTTACTCTGATCATAGACATCCCCCGCCTTAATATTCAGCACCGTGTCCAGCTGACCGCTTCTATATTTTGTATTGCCAAACCAATTGAATTTTCCGAAGTAATACTTATGTCCCTCATCAATCGTAATATCAATGGCCACGCGGTTATCACTGATAAAGTAGACTGTATCCTTTGCCACACGCGCATCGCGGTAACCCCTGGTGGCGTATTTTCCAGCGATGGCTGGCAGGTCTTTGTGCAGATTCTCCTCCAGGTATTTGGCAGAATTAAAAGGATTGTACCAGCGGAAGCGTTTACTGTCTTCCAGACTCCTTCTTAATTTCCATGCAGGAACCACCGTGTTGCCGGTAAAGTTGACCTCCTGAATACGGACCTTTCTGTTCTTTACCACCTCGATGGTGAGAATGGTATGTGGATTTTTCTGGGCCGTGTCGCGGACCTGCTCAATACGAACATCGTTATAAAAATAACCTTTGTCCAAATAATAATCGTGAACAGTATTGCGAATGGTGCCGATCATATAATCCGTCACCACGCGTTCTTTCATTAAATGAATCTTTGCCCGGATATCATCAGCGTCGCTGCGCTTAACGCCTCCCTTAAATTTAAAACTCGTAAGACGGGGGCGCTCCACCACACGTATAATTAAATTCATCTGGCCTGAGCCGGCACTTTCACCCAAAATCTGGATGTCCTCAAAAAGACCCTGCTTCCATAATTTCTTAATGGCATCACTGGTTCGGTCTCCGGGGATTGTAATCTCCTCGCCTTTGGTAAGACCGCTAAAAAGAATAATCACATTCTGATCGGTTGCACTTGCCCCCTCAACGCGGATAGCGGCAACTTTATATTTACTGCGATTTTTGGCTTGCGCCGTAAACAAACTGTCCGAACGCTGAGCATACACGAGCGTGCAAAGGGTATTGAAAAGTGCTAATAATGCCAGCTTTTTGATCATAACTTAATTACTGCTGATTTGTTCGCTGGTTTTTCCAAATCTCCGCTCCCGGTTCTGATAGGAAATAATGGCCTTATAAAGTTCGTTTTTGCGGAAGTCAGGCCACAGCACATCTGTAAAATAAAACTCTGCGTAGGCCAATTGCCAAAGCAGAAAATTACTAATGCGGTGCTCGCCGCTGGTTCGAATCATAAGTTCGGGATCAGGAATATCTCTCGTGTTTAATTGGTCGGCAATCATACGGGCACTAATCTCGGAAGCCTTTAAGGCGCCTGTCTCCACCTGGTAAGCAATTTTTTTCACCGCCTCCGTAATCTCCCACTTACTGGAATAAGATAATGCTAGAACCAGTGTCACCCTGGTGTTCTCAGCCGTCATCGCCATACTTTCTGCCAACTCCGTTTGACAGACCGCTGGTAAACTTTTCACATCACCAATCACTTGTAGTTTGACCCCCTTCTTATGCAAATTTGGAGTCTCCATGCTAATGGTCCCCACCAATAATTCCATCAGGGCATCTACCTCATCTTTGGGACGATTCCAGTTCTCGGTGCTGAAAGCATAAAGGGTTAGATACTTGATTCCAATCTCCCCACAGGCTTCAACAATCTCACGGACGGAATTAACCCCCTCGTGATGACCAAAAATCCTGTCCTCACCATGTTGTTTGGCCCAACGTCCATTCCCATCCATGATGATGGCCACATGGGAGGGAATATTATTTTTATCAATTGAGGCGAGTAAATCCATGAATTAACGCGGGTCGCAAAGATAGTAAAATAGTAAAAATCAACTAATTAATTCCGGTTTTTTTAGTTTTTTAACAGCGTGCTTTTCCAGCAATTCCGGCGCCTTCCGCTGCTCACCAAGTCATAGGACGTCCGTGCACGGCACTTTGTTACACCTAACTAGTGTGATCGGCGATAATCACCCACTTCCCTTCCAACTTCCGCCAGAGTAGACTGAAATGGCCCCCCACAGGCTGAGCTCTCTGCAAGTTCCACCTGCCCGTCACAAAAACATAATCATCACTCAGCTGTTCCAAACTCAGCAAGGTAAAGCCAAGCTGGCCCATTTTTTCTTTGGAATCATAACTCCTCTGATAATTGGCCAACGTGTTCTTCCAACCATAAGTCACGCCCTTGCTGCCTATAAATTTTAAACGCTCATCATTCCAGTAAGAATCCATAAAGGCCAACAGATCCCCCTTATTCCAGGCCGCCTCCTGATGCTTCATTAACAGACGGATTTGCGCCGTATCGGTCTGCGCCTTAACCAAGCCAAAAACAAACAAGAAACCAGCGATTAGGAATGCTCTGCTCATCTTGTAAATGTAGTCAATATGTTGTACTTTTGCTGCTCGTTCTTTCATAGTACTTATTAAGAAAAGCAGAGGGATACGCCCTGTGAAGCTTTACCAACCCTTAAGGGAAAGATGAATATTGAAGTGTTAATTTCACAATCATTCAATAGTTATAATTTCAAAAGAAGGTGGGAATTCGTTTCTGATTCATCAGAAAAAAATAAGTCGGAAAAAATTAGAATTTACAACGTTTAAAAAATAACAACTCAACTCTAATCCCTTCCGCAATAAACGGAGGGGATTTTTTATTTTATGAATAACATTACAACTGAACTAGAAAAACGCATCCTGATTATCGATGGTGCCATGGGCACTATGATCCAGCAATACAGCCTTGAAGAAAAGGACTATCGCGGTGCGCGTTTTGCAGATTGGCATAAGGATCTGAAGGGCAATAACGACCTACTTTCCATTACCCGTCCAGACATCATCAAAGCTATTCATAAAGAATATTTGAAGGCGGGTGCAGATATCATCGAAACCAATACGTTCAGTGGTACGCGCATCGCCATGGCGGACTACGAGATGGAAAGCCTCGTGTACGAACTCAATTACGAATCGGCCAAAATCGCCAAAGAAGCGATTGCGGAATTTCAAAAAGAATTTCCTGAATTTGCCGTTATCCCCAAATTTGTGGCTGGCTCCATGGGACCCACCACCAAACTGGCCTCCATGTCCCCCAACGTAAACGATCCTGGTTTCCGCGCTGTCACTTTTGATGACCTTGTAGAAGCCTACTCGGAACAAATTAAAGGACTTATTGACGGCGGTGCCGATCTGCTTTTATTCGAAACCATTACCGATACACTCAATGTCAAAGCAGCGCTCTTCGCCACCGAAGAGGTCTGCAAAAAATTAAATCGTAAAATGCCGGTGATGGTCTCAGGAACTATTACCGATGCCAGTGGGCGGACCTTAAGCGGACAAACGACAGAAGCATTTCTCAATTCGGTTTCACACGTTGAATTACTCAGCGTGGGCCTGAACTGCGCCATGGGAGCCAAAGACCTGCGTCCCTACCTAGAAGAGCTTTCCATGAAAGCGCCTTTTTACGTGAGCGCTTATCCAAATGCCGGCCTGCCAAACCAGTTTGGTGAATACGATCAGGATGCGCATGAAATGGGGCATCAGATTGAAGAGTTTTTAAAGGCAGGGTTTCTCAACATTGTCGGCGGTTGCTGCGGCACCACCCCCGCACACATTAAGCGGATCGCAGAACTGGCGAAGAATGCCAAACCTCGCAAAAAACCTCAGGGAGACCACCTCATGCACCTCAGTGGTCTGGAGCCTCTGACGCTGCGTCCCGAAAGTAACTTTTTAAATGTGGGAGAACGGACCAATGTAACCGGCTCTAAAAAATTTCTGCGTCTCATCAAGGAAAACAATTATGAAGAAGCGCTTAGCATTGCCCGAGACCAAGTGGAAGGCGGTGCTCAGGTAATTGATGTGAACATGGATGAAGGGATGCTGGACAGCGAAGCTGCTATGACCACCTTTCTCAACCTCATTGCTGCTGAACCGGATATCTCGCGCGTTCCCATCATGATCGATTCGTCGAAGTGGTCCGTAATCGAAGCCGGATTAAAGTGTGTGCAGGGGAAAGCTATTGTCAATTCTATCTCCCTAAAAGAAGGCGAGGATAAATTTATTGAACAAGCTTCAAAGGTGCGTCAATATGGCGCCGCAGTAATTGTGATGGCTTTTGATGAAGTGGGACAAGCGGATACCTTGCAACGTCGCATCGATATTTGCGGACGAGCCTACCGCATCTTAACGGAACAGGTAAAGTTCCCTCCCCAAGACATTATTTTTGATCCGAATATTTTTCCGGTCGCAACAGGTATGGATGAACACCGCCGTAATGCGCTCGATTTTTTTGACAGCACTAAGTGGATCAAAGAACATCTTCCCTACGCAAAAGTAAGTGGTGGGGTCAGCAATGTCTCTTTCTCTTTCCGAGGTAATGATCATGTGCGCGAAGCGATTCACTCTGCGTTTTTATACCACGCGGTGAAAAACGGAATGGACATGGGCATCGTGAATCCTTCTCAATTAGTGATCTATGATGACATAGAAAAAACATTACTGGAACTGGTGGAAGATGTGTTGCTGGATCGCCGCGAGGATGCGACAGAGCGACTTGTCAGCCATGCAGAATCGCTGAAAGGCATCACCAAAGAAAAAACTGAAAAAGATGAGGCCTGGAGAAAAGGCACCGTGGAAGAGCGTCTGAGTCATGCCTTGGTAAAAGGTATTGTTGATTACATTGATGAGGATACCGAAGAGGCGCGACAGAAACTTGGCCGTCCTTTGTATGTGATCGAAGGGCCCCTCATGGCGGGCATGAATGTCGTGGGTGATTTGTTTGGCAGCGGCAAAATGTTTCTGCCCCAAGTGGTCAAGAGTGCGCGGGTCATGAAAAAAGCAGTCGCCTTTCTCGAACCTTTTCTACAGGCAGAGAAAGAAGAAGCCAGACTGAATGGCACTGGTCAATTGCAACGTAGCAATGCGGGCAAAATACTATTGGCCACCGTAAAAGGAGACGTGCATGACATTGGAAAAAACATTGTCGGCGTCGTATTAGCCTGCAATAATTTTGAAATCATTGACCTTGGCGTCATGGTCTCTAGTGATAAGATTCTGGATGAAGCCAGAAAACAAAATGTGGACATGATTGGTCTAAGCGGACTCATCACCCCCTCACTGGATGAGATGGTCCATGTGGCCAAGGAGATGGAGCGTCTCGGATTTAAGATACCCTTGCTCATTGGCGGTGCAACGACTTCGAAGGTGCACACAGCTGTGAAAATTGCGCAAAATTATTCTGGACCAGTAGTGCATGTCAATGATGCCAGTAAATCGGTACCAGTTGCAAGCAACTTGTTATCAGAAGATCAGCGAAAACCTTTTCTCACTGATTTATTAAAGGATTATGACCGCGTGCGGGAACAAAATAAAAATGCACAATCGCAAGCAAAATTTATCACTCTGGAAGAAGCAAGACAAAATAAATTTGCGGTCGACTGGAAAGCCGAAAAGACAGCGCAACCAAGCTTCACCGGAACTCGGGTGCTGACTGATTTTGACATGGAAGAGATTAAGGCCTAC
This sequence comes from Sphingobacterium thalpophilum, assembly GCA_943325195.2. Taxonomy (GTDB): domain Bacteria; phylum Bacteroidota; class Bacteroidia; order B-17B0; family Aurantibacillaceae; genus Aurantibacillus. The sequence goes on from CALPON020000019.1 coordinate 16,530, forward strand.
ATTGACTGGACGCCATTCTTTCACAGCTGGGAATTAAAAGGCGCCTATCCCAAAATTCTGAATGATCCAGAGCGCGGAACGGAAGCGCAAAAATTATTTAAGGATGCGCAAGAAATGTTGAAAAAAATCATCACTGAAAAGTGGTTGCAGGCAAATGCCGTAGTTGGGATTTTCCCTGCCGCAAGCGTTGGAGCAGATGATATTGAGTTGGATTGGAAAGATGAAAAGGATCAGAACTACTTATTTCATACCCTCCGTCAACAAACGAAAAAACCAGCAGGTCAGGCAAACATCGCGCTTGCCGACTTTGTTCGTCCGAAAGAAAATGGACGTGGTAATGACTTTATTGGTGCCTTTGCCCTCACCACGGGTATCGGTATTGATGAACGCGTAGCGGCCTTTGAAAAAGACCATGACGATTACAGTGCCATCTTATTAAAAGCACTGGCCGATCGATTGGCCGAAGCCTTCGCAGAGCTCCTGCATAAGAAGGTCCGCACCGACTACTGGCCCTATGCTGCAGGTGAAACCCTAAGTAATGAGGAACTGATCCAAGAAACATATCAGGGTATTCGTCCCGCCCCAGGTTATCCCGCACAACCTGACCACACGGAAAAAGAAACCATTTGGAAATTACTGGAGGTGGAAAAGAACACCGGCATTATCCTGACCGATAGTTTAGCCATGGTGCCCACGGCGGCAGTGAGTGGACTATACATCGGTAGCGCGGCATCTCACTATTTTGGTATTGGTAAAATCACCAAAGAGCAAGTGGCAGATTATGCCGCCCGTAAAAACATGCCGTTTGAAGTCGCTGAAAGGTGGTTGGGACCTGCGTTGGGGTATTGAGTGTTAATTTTTCGCTATTCAGAACGTAGGATGACTTTTTTAAAAAAAGAAAATCCTAACTAAGGGTCAAGCTGTTTCAGGCAATAACAAAGCGTGGAATTCTAAATTCTTAGGCTATCTTTGCGCTTTATTCTCATCATGGACAATACAAAATCAATAAAAAGCGCCCTGGTTTCCGTTTATTACAAAGATCATCTGGAACCCATCATCCGGAAACTGCATGCCCTCAATGTGAAATTATACAGCACCGGCGGCACCCTCAGCTTTATTGAGAAATTGGGTATTCCCGTAACGGCAGTGGACAGCGTTACCAGCTATCCCGAAATTTTTGGCGGACGTGTGAAGACTCTGCACCCTGCTATTTTCGGGGGGATTCTGAACCGCCGTGATAACAGCAGTGATCAGAAAGAAAAAGCAGAGCATCAGATTCCTGATATTGATTTGGTGATTGTTGACCTCTACCCCTTTGAGGAAACGGTGGCCGCAAAGGCATCTGAAGAAGAAACCATCGAAAAAATTGACATCGGCGGCATTTCTCTAATTCGCGCTGCTGCAAAAAATTTTAACGATGTCGTTATTATCTCTTCCCGCAACGAATACCCACACTTGCAGGAGCTTCTTGAACAAGGAAATGGTAGTACGACGCTTGAACAACGTCGTCACCTCGCCGCTAAAGCGTTTGCGACTTCTTCACATTACGACTCAGCCATCTTCAATTACTTTAACACCACTGAACAAATTCCTCAGTTTAAAGAAAGCATCCAAAACTCCCAGGTCCTGCGCTACGGCGAAAATCCGCATCAACAAGGCACCTTCTATGGTAATCTCGATGCCATGTTCACTAAAATGAGTGGCAAGGAATTGAGTTACAACAATCTTCTCGATGTAGACGCCGCAGTAGCACTCATCGCCGATTTCAACGAGCCAACATTCGCCATTTTAAAACATAACAACGCCTGTGGTGTCGCCAGTCGCAGCACTTTACACCAGGCTTATATTGATGCCTTAGCCGGAGATCCAGTCTCTGCCTTCGGAGGTATTTTAATTGCGAACCGCGAAATGGACCTCACTACCGCTGCGGATGTCAATAAACTATTCTGTGAAGTTGTCATTGCACCATCCTATGCGACAGATGCGCTCGAACTTTTAAAATCAAAACCGAACCGTATTTTACTCGTGCAAAAAAACGTTCATCTGAGTGGTAAATCCTTTCGCACTTTATTGAACGGTGTGATTGAGCAGGACAAAGATTTTAAATCCGAGACTGCGGCCGACCTCACTCCCGTGACAACGAAGGCTGCAAGCGAATCAGAAATTGCAGATTTGTTATTCGCGAATAAACTAGTGAAACATACTAAATCGAACACCATCGTCCTGGCTAAAAACGGACAGTTACTCGCCAGCGGCACTGGACAGACCTCCCGAGTAGATGCCCTTCGACAGGCGATTGCCAAAGCAACCGCTTTTGGTTTTGACCTAAGAGGTGCCGTGATGGCAAGCGATGCGTTCTTTCCATTTCCTGATTGTGTGGAGATTGCTGATAAAGCTGGTATTACTGCCGTTATCCAGCCGGGTGGTTCAATTAAAGATAAAGAAAGCATTACCTATTGCGATGCCCACGGCATGGCCATGGTGATGACGGGGACACGGCATTTTAAACACTAAACGTTTCTGGTTGCCTGCTTGCAGCCTTCATTCAATTGACTCCCGGGGCAGAGCGACGAACCCACAGCAAGCGATCAACGCTTGCCTATCCGACCCTCTGCAACTTAATTTCTTTCGGTGGTGCAATCACCAGCGGGAATTTCTCAATTTTTACCGAGCTACTGTCGAGTCCGAAAGCCTTGGCTTCACTGACACTCAGACGCTTGAGAACAAAATACACATTCAGAATTATTTTTTCGAAGAGCGGTAAGTCGTTTTCGTAGGACAAGAATTTTTCAAGCACCACGAATTTAAAATCTCCGATTACATTGTTTTTGTTGAGGGATTCGTAGCGACTGGTGATGTCCACTTCACCATTCTTCACGAGGTCGCTGACCACCTTACGGAACATGAGATTGATCCGAGGCGGAATACGGAATCCTATTTGAAAATCCACCCGGATGATGTCTTCATTTGCAATGTGTGTCACCCGGTAATCCATGCGGTAGGGTTCATCTAAAACATCCACATGCACAAACCAATAGATGTCCGCTTTTTTAGGACGCTTCTGCAAAATACTGTAAATGATTTTTGATTCAATCTCTGAAGTATTGCTGGCGCTGGTCATGTAGACCAAATGCGTGGCATACTTTTGAATGGTAGGATCAATACTCAGATCACAGAGCATTTTTTTATAGGAATCAAGCGGTACAAAATCGGTATATCGCTGACGGATGAGTTTGGCGATGTACCAGCAGCCCATGATGATGGCGAGCACCAAAGCAATCATTAACGTGATATAACCGCCTTTCGGAAACTTTTCAAGCATGGCTACCAAGAAGGTTCCTTCGATAACAATATAGGTAATAGCAAAAATGCTTGTAAACCAGCGAGGGTATTTTTTCAATTGCATAAAGAACACCAGCAGACGCGATGACATAATCATCCCCAAAATAATGGTGAGACCGTAGGCCGCTTCCATATTACTGGATTCCTTAAAGTAGAGCACGATAAAGACACAACCGAAGTATAACAACCAGTTAATGGAGGAGATGTACATTTGTCCTTTCAACTCCGTTGGATATTTAATTTTTACTTTCGGCCAGAAATTCAAACGCATCGCCTCATTGATGAGCGTGAATGACCCGCTGATGAGTGCCTGTGAAGCAACGACAGTGGCAATGGTAGCAATACCTATTCCTATCGGTAAAAACCAGTCGGGCATGATGGAATAAAAGGGATTAGCGCCATTCAGAACCTGCCCGTCCTTTGACACCAGCCAGGCGGTCTGCCCGAGATAATTCAGAATCAGCATGATCTTGACAAAAATCCAACTCATACGAATGTTATCACGCCCGCAGTGCCCCATATCCGAATACAAGGCCTCTGCTCCGGTTGTACATAAAAAAACAGCACCCAATAACCAGAAACCTCCTGGATAGGCCACGAGTAGCTTAATGCCATAATAAGGATTGAGTGCTTTTAAAACCGTGAAGTCATTTGACAAACCAATAATGCCCATGATCCCCAGGGTCAGAAACCAGATGAGCATAACGGGACCAAAAAACTTTCCGATGAATTTTGTACCAAACTGCTGAATAAAAAATAGAGCGGTGATAATGGTGATGATGATTGGAATCGTAGGGATCTGACTGAAGCGCGGAATTAATTTTAAACCTTCTATTGCCGAGGCAACTGAGATGGGTGGTGTAATGATGCCTTCGCCCAGAATACAGCAACCACCGATGATGGCTGGGAAGATGAGCCATTTCCGTTTTGCTTTTTTGATGAGTGCGAATAAAGAAAAGATTCCCCCTTCCCCTTTATTATCGGCCCGCAGGGTAAAGATGACATACTTGATAGTGGTTTGAAATGTGAGGGTCCAGAATACGAGGGACATCGCCCCGATAATCACATTTTTGTCGATGGCTTTGTCACCAACAACGGACTTCATCACATACAGCGGAGAGGTCCCAATATCTCCGTAAATAATCCCCAGTGTAACCAGTAAGCCTCCCAAAGTAACCTTATTCAGGGGGCCGTGTGCAGTATTTCCCATATCAGGGCTAAAAGTTTAAAGCAGTAAAAGTAGGAGATTTTAAGACACGGCGACCAAAAAATGAAGGAAATCCGCAGACGATTCGTCTTGCTAACTAGCGCCTAAAAAATTGATTTTCCTTCCGTTTGACTCTTTTTTTCTATACATTTATCTAAAGAAAATACACACCGACACTTATGAATATCTTTAGCCGTACTTTTTGTTTAGTAAGCCTACAGCTCCTTGTTTTTCCCGCATTTATGCAGGCGCAAACTGCGCGAAAAAGTTTTGTCATTCAAAAAGCCGGTGTCAACAATGTGTCGGATCAACAACCGGATTATTTTCCCGCTCTATTAGTGAGAGAAATGCCATCTCAGCGCGCTAAACAGTCAGAGTATTACGCTTACCCGCCGCATGACCTGTCCCTACAAGCGCGCCCAACCAACACCCTCCTAGGTCTCATAAAAGGACAGAGTTTTTCGGCCAACCCATTTAGTGTTTCAACGCCCTGTGATAACGATTTGGCCATCTCAGATTCGGGCTTCGTTGTCTCAACTGCCAACACCAATATTTATTTCCGAAACACAACCACGGGCCAGAATTTTCCTGCCAAGTCACTGGCCGGCTTTACCAATCCGGTAAACAGCTACCATCGTGAGTTTGATCCAAAAGTCATTTACGATCCCGAAGCAGACCGCTTTATCCTTATGTGTCTGGTTGGAACAGTAGACACCAACAGTAAAATAATTGTTGGTTTCTCACAGACTTCTAATCCCACTCAGGGCTGGAATTTATATACCCTTCCGGGAGACCCTTTAAATACAGGACACTGGAGCGACTATCCTATGGTTTCTCTAACTAAAAAAGATTTTTACCTATCCGTTAATCTGCTGTATAATGACAGTTCCTGGCAGACTGGATTTGTACAGACCCTTATTTGGCAAATCGATAAAAATAAGGGCTATCAGGGCCTACCCTTGCGTTCCGATCTTCATTATAACATCAAACACAATGGCCGGTTTCTCCGCAACCTCTGTCCTGCCAAGGGCGGCAGTCAACTGTACGGACCCAATATGTATTTCCTTAGCAACCGCAATCTGGCGTCCCAAAACGACACCGTTTTCCTTGTGAACGTTACCGACACCACCGGCGCGCTCTCCAATACGGTCACCACTCGAGCACTCGTCAGCAATCAGCGTTATTTTTTTCCGCCAGACGGTCGACAAACGATTGCTACGCAGTCTCTGGCGACCAATGATTGCCGAAATCTTGGCGCTTTCTTTGAAAACAATACGATCCAGTATGTCCACAACACGGCCAATCCTGCGAATGGCAAGGTAACCGTTTATCACGGTGTCATTAACAATGTCTCCTCTGCTAATCCTGTTGTTACAGGCAACCTGTTGCCTAATGACACGATGGATTTTGCTTATCCTAACATCTCCTATGCAGGCGTTAAATTTACGCAAGACAACAGGAGCATCATCACCTTTGATCACAGTTCCACCAAAGTGTTTCCTGGTGTTTCTGCCATACATAGCGACGGGCAGGGTAACTATTCTTCAATTCTTAGAATTCAAAATGGAACACAATATGTGAACTTGCTCACCGCCAATCTCGAGCGCTGGGGTGATTATTCTGGTTCCCAGCGTCGTTACAATCGGCCCGGTGAAGTCTGGATGAGCGGTTATTACGGCTACAACTTTAGTGCTTCGTATCCTTATGCACATGGCACGTGGATTGCACAAATCACGAACAGTGTGAATCCCTTTGATGATACCCGAGTGCCAGCGCAGACCAGTGCAGAGGCGGGCCTGAGCGTGTACCCCAATCCTGCCGCCGATTTGTTTTCGGTCGACATCCAGTTGGCTTCCCCAGAGTACCTCAATATTGAGCTCTTTGATCAGAATGGAAAAAGTGTGCAAGTCCTTTTGCGCGACTGGGTTAAAGGCTTAAACACGGTTTTCACGTTTAATACACGGGACCTCAGCAAAGGTCTTTATGTTTTGCGCATCAGCGGTAATAAGGGAACCAGCATCACCCGTAAAATTATTATTAAGTAATGAAACATGAACCGCCGGTCCCTCCATATTGCTCTGCTATTTTTTCTATTGTTTGGTTTTCGCAGCTTCGCTACACATAATAGAGCCGGCGAAATCACCTATAAACGCATTGCGCCGTTTTCAGCGATCGTAGGCGGGGTCACGGTTCCCGTCTTCACCTATTCCATTACTGTTATTCTCTACACGGCAGATGGTCAGCTAGTGGCTGACCGCTGCATAGACACCCTGTATTTTGGGGATAATCAACGGGAAGTCATCACCCGCGTGAATGGTCCCACCAATGGTTGCGACTGCCGCTTCTTTTCGAACAAGCCAGTAGGCTGCGGCGTTTTGATTATTAATGAACCCGATTACAAAGTCAAACAGAACATTTACACCACCATACACACCTACCCTGGAGCAGGCACCTACACCATTCACACCACCGATCCCAACCGGAACAAAGATGTGAAGAACATGACCAATTCAATAAATCAGGCGTTTTACGTCGAATCGCTCCTCATCATCGATAATTTTACTGGAGCCAACACCTCCCCGCAATTCTCGTTTCCCCCCATTGATAAGGCATGTTTGAATGTCTGCTACCAGCATAATCCCGGTGCCTTTGATATTGATGGCGATAGCTTGAGTTATGAATTAACAAGCAGCCGCACAACAGGGGGACAGTCGGTGCCCGGTTATTTCTACCCGGAGACGGGCGCGGGCGGCACCTATGCGATTCACCCGGTAACCGGCCTCCTGACCTGGTGTACACCCCAATTCCAGGCAGAATACAACGTCGCCTTCATTGTGAAGGAATGGCGCAAAAATACCAGCGGCAGCTACAATTTAGTCGGCTATGTATTAAGGGATATGCAGGTGATTGTCAATGTTTGTCCTAACAACATTCCTCCCCTCATTGCGCCACAGTCGCCCGTTTGCATTGAAGCCGGTAAGTCCCTCAGCAGAGAACTAGAAATTTCAGACGTGAACAGTGGACAAACGGTGACCCTCAGTGGTGGTGGCGGTGCTTTCGCGGGCACATCGCCACTGGCGACACTTAATCCCAGCTCGGGACTTGTGCTACAGAATCAGGGTAACCGCTACTTTAGCACCTTCAGCTGGCAGACCAGTTGCGATCACCTTAGGTCGCTGCCCTACTATTGCACGGTGAAAGCCACAGACAACGGTATTCTTGGTGAAAACAAATTAGTTAGCTTTCAAACCTTCGAAATTCGCGTGGTACCACCAGCCGTAACCGGCCTCACCGCTGTACCACAGGGCAACGCCCTGCGAATTTCTTGGAATCCTGCGGCCTGTAATCCCGCATCGAATAAACTCATTTCCTATACGGTTTACAGAAAAAATGACTGCTCACAAGTCAGCTTCGATCCCTGCGGAAAAGGTCCTGATCCTGGCCTCACGTTCGATAAGATTGCGGTCCTGAGCGCCAGCGTCACTAGCTTAACAGATAATGATAATAATAAAGGACTTGTGGTGGGCCAGAGCTATGGTTACCTGGTGATTGCCGAATATGAAGATGGCATCAGAAGCCTCTCTGGCACACAGATTTGCGCAGAACTTCGTAAGGACCTTCCTTTTCTAAGTCATGTCGATGTGCTAAGTACCGCTGCTTCAAGCGGCTCTATTCAGGTGCGCTGGCTAGCTCCAAGTACAAAAAAAGGGAACTTGGATACCCTAGCCTACAAAGGTCCCTACCAGTATCGCCTTTATCACAAAAGCAGCACGGAAACTAACTATACGGAAGTCTTCAGTCGCCAGGCCGCGCGTCTTAATGATCTTCCCCTCAATTTTATTCACGGTGGGATTAATACGGAGAGCAGCGCTCATCACTATGAAATTCGTTTTCTGAGTGATACCATTCTTCTGGGCGCATCGCGAAAGGCTTCTGCCCTTTTTGCTACAGCCGTGCCTGGGGACCGACGTATTGATTTGAGTTGGGAGTCAAGCGCGCCCTGGAAAAATTATCAGTTTGAGATCTTTCGAAAAGATCCAGACTCCAGCGCATACCGGCTGCTGACCAAGGTGGCTGCCAGTCCTTATGCCGACACGCGCTCTGTCGTCAACGGTTCCACCTACTGCTATTACGTGCGCGCCTACGGCCAGTATTCGGATACCACAATTGTTCGCCCTTTAATCAACCACTCACAAATCGTCTGCGAAAAGGCCGTTGATAAGATTCCGCCGGTGCGGCCCTTAGCGGACATCAGCGCCAACTGCCAGTCCGGTTTTCTGGAAGTCAGCTGGGCCGACATTCGAAATGAAAGTGACGATGCCGCCTCTTATGAAGTGTTTTACAAACCCGCACTATCAGCAGAATACATGGCACTCGCCAAATTTAAGGTAGATCAGCCACGACAGTTCAATAGCGATAATCCCAGCAATTTCGCGGGGTGTTATGCAGTAAGAGCGACGGACGTGAATGGAAATGTGGGAGCTTTGAGTGCGGACCTTTGTGTGGATATTTGTCCCGAATTCGAACTACCCAATGTCTTTTCCCCAAATGAAGACCTTGCCAATGATGAGTTTAAAGCCGTGCGGGTCAAACAAATTAAGGATATCGATCTCTCGGTGGTGGACCGTTGGGGACATTTGGTTTACCACACCACGGATCCCTATTTTAAATGGGATGGTATTAGCCAAAGTAGTAAACAGGCTTGTAGTGAGGGCACTTATTTTTATGTGTGCACAGTAAGCGAGCCAAGGCTGCGCGGCGCAGTCAGGCGGACCATCAAGGGGCATGTGCAACTTGTCCGTTAGAAAACCTGTTTTGGTAATTTTAGAATTCTTTAGCGAAAATTTAGGTGGGCCAAAACCTCAAATACCGTAACTTTAGTCATCTGAAAAAGCTGCTGTTCATATTTCTTGTCTTTGCGACCCTTAGTATTAAGGCGAGTCATAACCGTTCCGGAGAAATAACCTATAAGCGGATAGCACCCTTCAGCGCAGTAGTCGGTGGGCTGAATGTGCCCTATTTCCGTTACCAAATTACTTTGATTCTTTATACGGATGACGATACCAAAGCGAGCTCTACAGGTAATGTGGCCGATCGCTGCAGTGATAGTATTTCGTTTGGTGACAATACGATTGAACTGGTGAACCGCGTCAATGGTGGCACGCCCCTTTGTCCTACCTGTGCGCCCTGTGGCTGCCCAAATTGCGGCGAGTTGATTATCAATGAACTTGGTTTCCGCGTAAAGAAAAATGTATACGTTGTAGAGCATGTTTACCCCGGACCGGGCAGTTATGTGATACGGGTTTTTGATCCCAATCGCAACAAGTCAATTGTCAACATTCCTAACTCTGATCAGCAGCCTTTCTATGTGGAATCAATACTGATTATTAATGGTTTTACAGGCGCAAACTCTTCGCCGGAATTTAAATACAGTCCCATCGACCGCGGCTGCACCAACATTTGCTTTTTTCACAATGCCGGCGCGTTTGATGCAGATGGTGATAGTCTCAGCTACGCGCTGACCACCAGTCGCGGAAATGGCGGTTTAACCATTCCCGGTTATGAATTTCCTGATGCGGGTCCTGGCGGGCAGTATAGCATTGATCCCGTCACCGGTTTACTGAGTTGGTGCACGCCTCAGAAACAGGGAGAATACAACATTTCTTTTATTGTCTCCGAATGGCGGCGCAACACAGCAGGTAGATACGAGCTGATTGGTTCGGTGCTGAGAGATATGCAGGTATTGGTTAAAACATGTATCAATAATGCGCCCCCAAAAATCGTGGTCCCACCCGATACCTGCGTGGAAGCCGGTGCGCTGATTTTTAAGCGACTACTGGTGCAGGATCGTGATTCAGGAAATGTAGTCACCCTCCAGGCTCAATCGGGGGCCTTTGCTTCCGCGCTACCTTTGGCAACGCTTACAAGAACAACGGGCGTCATGTCTCCAACCAATAATTTTCAATACACGAGTGATTTCAGATGGCAGACCAATTGTGCTCAGATCCGTCTACAACCTTATTACACCACCTTTAAGGTACAGGATAATGCAGATCCAAAACAAGTGTTTTTCGCAACATACGCGATTCGTGTTGTGCCTCCGGCAGTAAAAAATGTAACGGCGGTACCACAGGGCTCCGCTATTCGCCTGAGCTGGGATCTAACAACCTGTACTTCCACCATCAATCCCCTCTACCGGTACCGCATCTACCGGCACAAGGGTTGTGTGTCTTTTAATTACAAAACCTGCCAGACCGGCCCTCCCCCTGTATCCGAAAACTACAGCCTTGTTGCCAATGTGCCCGCCCAAACCAATTTCTTTACGGATGCTGATGGTGGACGAGGACTAGTCGTGGGACAGAACTACAGCTACATCATACTGGCCTTGTATAGCGACAGTTCTTCTTCTTATGGAGGTTCACAGGTTTGCGCCGAATTAAAAAAAGATGTGCCACTCATCACGCATGTCGATATCTTAAGCACTTCCCTGACATCGGGTAATGTGCTCGTGAAATGGAAACGTCCTTTCACCAACCCAGGAAATCTGGATACCCTTGCGTTTAAAGGTCCCTATAAACTCAGGCTTCTGCACCGCGCAGAAAATGAAAGCAGCTTTACAGAACTGTTTTCTTCTGTCCAGTCCCGCTTTTACATGCTTCCAGAAAGCTTCACGCACACCGCAGTGGCAACGGCTTCCCTATCCCAAAGCTATTATCTCGCTTTTTACAGCGATTCTCTTTTTATTGGTAATTCCCGCCAAGCACGCAGTATTTTTCTCACGGCGACTTCCTCAGACCGACGCATCAATCTGAGCTGGTCGTACGATACACCCTGGGATAACAAGCTCTACCGGATTTTTCGCCGCGACTCGGGAGCCACCGCCTACGTCCTTGTGGGGACAAGTACGCTGAGCACTTTTACGGATCAGAATGGCATTCAAAATGCAAAACCCTACCAGTATTATATTCAGAGTGAAGGCGCCTATAGCGATCCTGCATTGCCAGCACCGCTGATTAACCGTTCGCAAGAACTCATTATCCGCGCGGCCGATACCACGCCCCCCGTGACGCCTACGCTAAATGTGGAGGCTGACTGTGCGGGCGGAAACATTACGGTCAGCTGGGCCGATATCAAAGTATTCAGTGATGATGTGAGCTCCTACCAATTACTGTATAAAGCCTCACTGAATGAAGCCTGGATCCCAGTAACACTTATTAAAGAGGGCGACGTGCTGGCATTTAAAACAGATGGGTTAAACTCCATTGCCGGTTGCTATGCTGTTAATGCGACCGATATCAATGGCAATACAGGGGACAACAGTCCTGATTTTTGTATCGACAACTGTCCCGAATTTGAACTGCCTAATGTGTTTTCTCCCAACGCGGACGGGACTAATGATTTCTTTATGGCGATAAAAGTCCGTCAGGTTAAGGAAATCAATTTGGTAGTGACGGATCGCTGGGGTAATCTTGCCTTTAAGACGACAGATCCCGCATTTAAATGGAATGGCATCAATCAAATTTCAAAAGAAGCCGCAAGTGAAGGAACTTTCTTTTATGTTTGCGAAGTATTTGAATGGAGGGTCAGCGGCATCGCCAAGCGAACGCTGAAAGGGACTCTTCAACTGGTTCGCTAATCTATACACGTGATTTATGAAACTCTATAAGAATTTGGTAGACGCTATTGCGCTTACTGTACAAGATATATTTAAGGGCCAGCGCTATGCGGACAAGGCAATTGAACGCGTTTTTAAACAGCACCCCCAGTGGGGTAGCCGCGACCGACGTTTTGTGGCAGAAGGAGTGTACGAGATTGTGCGCAATTACCGCTTGTATGCGCGCCTAGCGGAAACTGAAACGAATTACTGGTTCATCACCGCCGTGTGGTTGGTGTTACGAGGTACCGAAATTCCGGAATGGCAGGAATTTAAACATGTTCGGCCCGATCAGATTAAAGCAGCGCGTGAACTTTTACGGGAGGATTTTAATGTCAATGAGTCCGTACCCGATTGGCTTTATGAGCGCATTTCAGAAGAAATTGGTGAAGACGCAGCTAGACGCGAAATTCAGGCGATGAATACGCCGGCAAATGTTTATTTGCGCGTCAATACCTTAAAAACTACAATACAAGCTTGTAAAACCGAATTAGAAAAGGACGGTGTGCAGACCATACTTGTGCCTGACCTCGAAAATGCCTTGCAATTACAAAAGCGCGAAAATATTTTTTCCAACCGCTTATTCAAAGAGGGATGGTTTGAAATACAGGATGCTGGTTCTCAACAAATCGCTTCCTTTCTGATGCCCCGCAGCGGTGAAACCGTGATTGATGCCTGCGCAGGAGCGGGCGGAAAAAGTCTCCACCTAGCCGCCCTCATGAATAATAAAGGACGAATCATCAGCATGGATGTAGAGGACTACAAACTCGAAGAATTGAAAAAAAGAGCACGCCGTGCCAATGCACACAATATTGAAACAAAAATCATCGACAAGACAAAGACCATTCAAGCCCTGCAAAGCCGCGCGGACCGAGTGTTGCTGGATGTGCCCTGCAGCGGATTAGGCGTGCTAAAACGAAATCCTGACGCGAAATGGAAGCTCGATAAAGAAAAGATTGAAAAAACAAGCCGGATTCAAAGGGAAATCCTTCAGGACTATTCGGCCATGGTCAAAGCAGGAGGCACTGTGGTTTATAGCACCTGCAGCATTTTACCGAGTGAAAATGAAAAAGTCGTTCAAGCCTTTCTAGAAAAAAATAAAAACTACGCACTCAAAGAAGAGAAACATTTGTCGCCTTCTCAGGGATTCGATGGTTTCTATATGGCCCGAATCGAGCGCCTTACCTGATTTCTACGGACTCCAGTACTTCGTAACCCAGATACTTTTCGAGTAACTGATGATAGGCACGTGTAGAGGTAAATCCGAAACCACCTTCAAAAAACTCGGCTAAAGAAGCGCTATGCCGGCTATTGAGTGGTAAGATGTACCCCAGCTCTTCACGTGGCTCTGTAAAGGCTTTCTGAATCTTGAGGAACTTCGTGGGATTGCTTTTCAAAAATGCCCAGTACGCTACAATGTCCACATACCCAACAGTCGTATTATCTGAAATTATTGTCTGCAACACCTGATTCTGATTTTCCACCATCCGCAATTTCATGTCCGGTAAGAATTGTGATTTGATGTTATTCAAGTAATTAACGTGACTACTTCCTTTTACGGCAATGCCGTTTACGCCGCTGAAACTGCGTGCGACCTCATCATTGCTCTTTTCGCGGATTGTTGCTAATCGGCCCGACGATATTAAAACAGCCACATTCTGAAGATACGGGGGGCTGAAAGAAACTTCTTTTTCACGAGCAAGGTTACGTGTCACTGAGCCGGCGCCGACCATGGTGCTGCGACCCTCTTTAACGGAGTTGTAGAATTCACTGAAGTCCTTATAGGGTTTATAATTCACCACAGTAGTGATGTTCTTACGCTGTTTCAGCCAGCTGACGTATTCGCTTAGGATATCGATTTCAATGCCTTTTAGCTTGCCGCCATCCATAAAGGCGTAAGGATAATTTTCATAGTAATGAACGATAAGCGTGTCCGGCATCTGAGCATTGAGCAGACAAGAGAAAAAGAGTACAATGGCAGTCAGAAATCTTTTCATAGTAATGGTTTTCCGTAAAGTTCAAAAAAAATCCGTCAGTTCTCCCATTTCCTTCTTTACATTTTTACGCATTCGGTGTTAATAAACTCCCCAATCCAAAAAAAGCCATTTTTGTTGCAGGTATGCTGTCGACGCCTAAATTTGTAGAAAATCGTTGTTATGCACAAAATTATCACCTTCCTCTGCCTGTCGCTTGCTTTAACAGGGCTTGCACAAACTAAAGTCCAAAATGTAGATGCAGCGGCCTTTAAAGCCTATGTGGATGGGAAGAAAGGCGTATTGATTGACCTGCGGACAGCAGATGAGATTGAGAGCAAGGGCCTAATTCCCGGCGCCCTTGTTATTGACTATTTGGCCAAGAACGCTGAAACAGAAATTGCGAAGTTAGATAAGAAAAAGACCTACCTCATCTACTGCGCCGGCGGCGGAAGAAGCGGTGAGTGTGCGGCCCTGATGACTAAACTAGGCTTTAAAGAAGTTGTTAATCTTGAGAAAGGTTACGGGGACTGGAAACGCAAAGGCTATCCAACCACTAAATAATCCAGAGTTTCTCTCCTATGCTCCTTCCCGCTCTGCTCCATCTCGCTATTCAAGCTGCTTTTCAGGGCGGAGAAGAAATTCTAAGGATTTATGAGACGGATTTTAAAGTCGAAACAAAATCCGACAATACACCTGTTACAGCAGCAGACAAAGCCTCCGGGAAAGCCATTGCTGCGGTTCTTTCTCTTTCAGCCATTCCCGTTATCAGTGAGGAAGAAACCGTGCCGCCATTTGAAGAAAGACACGCCTTTGAACGCGTGTGGATTGTAGATCCGCTTGACGGCACCAAAGAGTATGTGAAACGAAATGGTGAATTTGCAGTAAATGTGGCTCTAGTAGAAAATAATCGTCCCATCATCGGCATTATCTATGCCCCTATCTTAAAAAGTCTGTACTTCGCCGCCAAAGGTTTCGGCAGTTATAAAATTACGGAAGCGGAACTCAAGCAGATTCAAAATGCCTCCCTAGACGATTTAATGAAAACTGCGATTCGACTGCCAACCGAGCAGCTGCCTGCTGTCTATACCGTTATAGCCAGCCGCTCACACCTCAGCCGCGAAATAAATGAACACGTCGGGAACTTAAAACGCCTGTATGGTGAAGTTAACATGCTTAACATCGGCAGCAGCATCAAACAATGCTGGGTGGCGGAAGGCAAGGCGCATGAATACGCGCGTTACGGACTGACGATGGAATGGGATACAGCAGCAGGACAGTGCATTCTAGAAGAAGCCGGCAGTCAACTCATCGACCTGGTGACCGGCATGGCCATGGTTTATAATAAAGAAGATTTACGCAATAATTATTTCATCGCCCGCAAAGGCTAAGTCAGCCACCCCAGCACTACCAAAAACAGGGTGAATGCCCGAGCTCATCTGCTTCTTGCCGCACAGTGTGTAAAATAAAATTGTTAAATACTCAGTAAGTGGCGACTTTCTCGATGGACAACAATAAATAATAACGCACTATTTTTTAAGAGAGAATCCTTATGCTCTGTGCCAGACGCATGGCTTTGTCTCGCACTAGCTCTGCGCTCACCGTTTTTTCGTCATTGCATACTACCACGCCCATACGGCGGTAGGGACGAGCACTCGGCTTATTAAATATTTTTACATCGGTTCCGCCTTCCTCCAGTACGCTGGCAATGCCCTCGTAATCTGGCTGCGTACTCTCTGCAGCGGCAAGCAGCACGGCAGAAGCGCCAGAGCGCAGTAAGTCAATGGAGGGAATCGGTAGGTGCAGAATAGCGCGTGCATGCAATTCGAACTCATTGTAGTTTTGCGTATTGGCCAAGGTCACCATGCCAGTATCATGCGGTCGCGGCGAAAGTTCACTGAAGTACACGCCCTTTTCCGTAAGAAAAAACTCAATACCCCAGATCCCTTGACCTGTCAACGCTGCGGTAACTTTCTCTGCCATCACCTGCGCTTCGTTTAGGTCTTTCTCTGAGATCGCACAGGGCTGCCAACTTTCCTGATAATCGCCGCGTTCCTGCCGGTGGCCGATCGGGGGACAGAACAAGGTGGGTCCGTTTTTCTGAGTCAC
>CALPON020000020.1 GCA_943325195.2 Sphingobacterium thalpophilum
AGTTCCTGCTGTTCCTGATATTTTATGGCATGAAGGAGTTTTTGAACCTTTCCGCTTTTTTCATACAGAAAGTAGGAACAGGCCATGATGAGTGGTACGCGTCCAGCAAAGGCCATGTACATTGGACTGACAGCCTGTTTGTGATAATTACTGCGGGGCAGATTGATGCGGCAGTGATTGCAGATATGCGTTTCATGACGATAGAGATTGCGGCTACAGGCTTCGCAATGACGCGGATAAATTAATGACAAAAAATCGTTGATAACTGACATTGGGTACTTGCTAAGGTACTGATTTTGATTGTAATTTTGAAGTATGACAGAAGAAAAGCAGGAACAAAAGCAGGAACAAAAGCGCCGCAAGGGACTCCTCTTATGGTACATCATTATTTTTTTGATGATTACAAATGTGCTGACGCTGTGGCTCTGGCAGACATCGGAGCGGGAAATTGTCCGCGAAAAAATTATCACGAAAGAAGTGCAGGGAGAGAAAGCCAATCTGCAAGAAGATTTATTGGCCCTGCGGGATGAGTATGCAGCGCTGCAGACCACTGATCAATTAATGCAGGCGGATATTGATGCCAAGAAATTGCGGATTGAGGAATTGATGAAGGAGGCCGAAAAGCATAAAGGCGATGCCTATATCATCAAAAAGCTACGCGAAGAAACAAAGACCCTGCGTCAAATCATGATCGGGTATGTACATACGATTGACTCCTTGGGCACGCTGAATAAAAGTCTAGTTGCGGAAAAAAAATCAGTCCTAAAACAACTCGATGTCGAAAAAGAAAAACAGACGACGCTTATTAAAGAAAAAGATCAATTAAAATCGACCATTGCCAAAGGTAGTATTCTCAGTTGTTTCAAAGTGTCGGCTCAACCGGTAAGTTATAAGCGGGGGGGGAAAAAGGAAAGCGAAACAAATAAGGCCAAGCGCACAGAAAAAGTGAAAGTCTCTTTTACGCTCGGGGAAAATAAAATTGCAAGGGCAGGGGAGAAGACCGTCTTCGTAAGAATCATGACGCCTGATGGAAAAGAAATGGCAAAGAGCTATGATGATAATTGCAAATTTGTGTTTAATCAAAGCACTGGTTATTTTGCAGGAAAAGAAGTCCTTAATTACGCCAACACCGAAATTAGCGGAGTCACCTATTGCGAAGGCCAAGGTGAGTTTGTGGCCGGCACCTATCTGGTCGAAATCACCTGCGATGGGGTGGTGATTGGTAATACGAGCTTTAAGCTGGACTAATCAAAAAGGAGTACTGCCCGGAATACCGTCCAGCAATTGTTCCGGAAGCGCTTCCTGCAGGCCTGTCGGCTTATTCGCAGTTTTCTCGTCAAAACTGTTGGATCTTTTAGCTGAGTTTATAACGCCTAGATAGTACAGCGGCTTTAACAGTTGTAGTGGATAATCCATGAGGCGGGCACGTGTTTTACATGGCCAGTTTTTTTTCTTCCTTTTTTTTTAATAGTTTTAGTTTTTTGAAACAATAACTATGACTATTTCCAACCGTTTTTCTCTTACGGCCCTTTCTGTCTGGATGGGTAGCGCTCTTCTTTTTTCACAGCAGCCTGCGCAAAATCCCTGCGGCACTATTTCACCGGATCAGCAGTGGGAGCAAGCCTTTCAGAAAGAAATAGCTCAGAAATTTCCCACTGCAGCTTCTCGTCAGCAACCTTCCGTGTATACCATTCCTGTTATCATACACGTGATTCATGGTGGGCAGCCCGTAGGCACTTATCCTAACCTGGCACAGGGACAGCTCCTATCGCAGGTAAAAGTCCTGAACGATGATTTCGGAGGAATTGGTTATAATTTTGGAAATTATAATGGCCAGGCTTTTGCCAACTGGGCAGTTAACGAGGCACTGGCAGCCAATAGCACCGATGGACTTGGTCGCGTGAAAATCGCGAATTGTATGGTGCAATTTTGCCTGGCGACCAAAGACACCAATGGTAATGTTTTACCGGAGCCTGGAATAGACCGCATTAATTACGTCACCAAAGGCTGGTCCAATCCCTACAGCATGAATAGTTATGCTTCTTTTAAAAGTCTGATCGACAATACCATTAAACCACAAACTATCTGGAACGTGTCTCGCTACATGAACATTTGGGTGACGGACGAGAATTTACAGGCCGCTGGGGGTTTGCTTGGCTATGCCACCTTTCCGCCATTAACCGGCCTAAGTGGTTTAACCGGAAGTTTCGGCACCGCCAATACAGATGGTTTTTGGTGTTATGCCAAAGCGTTTGGTTCAGTGGATCAATTTCCTTCGGGGACGTATTACAGCGGCAATAATAGGGGGCGGACGTCCACACATGAAATCGGACATTACCTTGGTCTGCGCCATGTTTGGGGAGATGGCACCTGCGCGACAGATTATTGTGCTGATACACCGCCTGCAAGCGATAAAAATTTTAACGCCCCCAACTATCCTTACAAGGTCAATAGCTGCTCAGGCAATGCGCCGGATGGTGAAATGTTTATGAATTTCATGGACTATACCAATGACGATGCGAAGTACATGTACACGGCAGATCAAGGCTTGCGCGTGCAGACCGCTATGGCCGCCAGTCCCTATCGCAAATTTCTTGGGACTCATAACCTCTGTACTGTGCAGCAGTATTCGGCGAGCAGTGCCTTCCGAGCGCCTGTATCGGTTTGCGGAACAAGTGCAGCCATTACGCTGACCAATCAGTCTTCTGGCACGCCTGTGCCGAGCTTCACTTGGAATGTGAGTGGGGGCGCCCTTCTCAGTCCCGGTGCCAATTCGCCTTATGCTTCGGTTATTTTTCCTTCTTCAGGAAGTTACACGGTTACCTTGACGGCAAATAATGGCACCCTGAGTACTTCACAGCGTGTGATTAATGTTACCGTCCCTTCTGTCACCATCTCCGGGGCACAGCACTATGAGTGTGAGGGCAAGGAACTTGTCCTCAGTGCCAGTGGTGGCATTGCATTCAGCTGGTTTCCGGGGGCACAGCAGTCGCCTTCTATTGGTGTAACGGTCGCCGGTATTATGACCTATACTGTCAACAGTTATGGCGCTGGTAATTGTAATACGAGTTCAGTGATTATGATTGAAGCGCAAGATTGCTCGGGGCTTGCGGAATGGCAGTCGGCCTCCTCCGCGCTTCAGATAGCGCCCAATCCTGCACAGAATCTGGTAAAAGTAAGTCACAGCACACTGGGCGGTACTTTAAGCCTGAAGGATGTGAGCGGGAAAACACTGTTGCTCCGTGAAGTGCGCAGCGGAGAGACCAGTACTGAAATTCAGGTCGCTGACCTGCTGCCCGGCTTCTACTTCGTTAACTGGCAAGGCACCGAGGGACAACAGTCCCGCGTCCTGATTAGGGAATAAAGGAGTAGAAGGGAGTTTTTACAGCAACCGGGATTTTTTTTAAGAAAAACTACTGTCGCCCCGGAGGCACTGGCACTTCACCCTGCAGGCAGGGAAGTGACCAGTCACACACTTTCACGATGGGCTGAAGTACCTGGCACTCGTATTTTTTTTTCGTAACGGTGACCTGAAAGGTCGACTTCTCCCATTCTTCCCGCAGGCAGAGTTTGTCGAAGTTCTCAATCGGCAGATTATTAGGCGTATATAGACGATAGCGCCAGGCTTCGTATATTTTATACCTGCCTTTTTTTAATTTTAAATGAAGTTTTCCTTCTGCATCTGTTCGCACCGAATCACTTCTGCCATCATCGGAAAGCCAGATAAAAGTAGCGTTGCTTAAGGGCTTTGGTGTGGCGGCTTCTTTTTCCATTTCCTCCGTCGGCCTGGCCCCGCCGCAGTATGGCCGGGTGTAGGAAACAGGAATTTCGACACGTACTTTCTGCGCTGAAAGACTCAGCGGCAGGGCGAGAAGCAGGAGCAGACGATTTAATTGCATCACCAAATATAGTTTTAAAAAAGAATCCGGTACTGTGGAATCACGAAAAAGCGCAGCTGATAATCTGTCTTCACTTGCTGATTGAGAATATCGTACGATTGTTGAAAGACGTTCAGATGGCGGGTGACATTCTGTATATCAATAGTGAATTCGTGTGTTAATCTTTTACTGTTATACCGGTAGCCGGGTTTCACATCAAGGCGGAAATAATCAGAGTACTTTTCGCTGAAAGCTCTGTTGACATCAAGTACTTCGCGGTTTTGCGCTATACTGGCAGCCAAGTTGATGGGGGTATAATATTTACCACCGGAGTAGGTGCCACGTGCATCCAAGCTAATGGCGTGGTGTTGTCCCAGCCGGATCTCTTTTCCGCAAAGCAGATTCAATACATAATTGCCGTTAAATGCAGTGTTTCGCAGTATCTGATCACTGCCTTTGTATTTACTGTCAAACAGACTGGCGGTCCACAAAAAATAATAGCCTTTACTAAAAAACTTCTCTAACGTTACCTCCAGGCCGTAATTAAATCCCGTGCCTCGGCTAACGAGGTTGTTCACGTTGGGACTGTTGAAGTCCGCTCCCAGATTTAATGCAGAGAAATACGAGGGATCCGATTTGACCGGTGCACGGTAGATGTACTGATAGTAGACTTCAGATTTAAAACGAAAATTGTTGCCAAGCGCTTGATCATAGGCCATGACACTATGTGCAGCACGCGTAAAATCGAGGCCGCGGTTGGTTTCTCTTCTTAGGCCTCCGCTGCTATCACTTGCAAAATAAATATACATGGGTTGCAGCTGACTATGCAGTCCGGCCCCAAAACTAAGCGCCTGTTTATTATTAAAATTATAACGCAGTCCGCAGCGGGGTTCCAGACTTTGTGATCCGTTGAGTCCGAAGTATTGATTATGCAAACCTCCTGTAATCATAAAGCGGTCACTAAATTTATGCTGCCATTGCGCAAAGGCACGCAGTAAAGTGCTACTGCCGCTATAATCACGCAAGGTGACAAAGGTGTTGTTACCGAAATAAAAATCATTACTATCCACAAATAACGTTTGGTATAAATCTAAATACACCCCAGCATTAAAAAAGTCACGTGCACTGAATTTTCGGTTGTAGATGGAATTTACCGAGTACTTGATGTTTCGCGTGGTTTGCCGGTACTCTGGTTTTAAATTTTTAAAGGTGTGAAAGCTGGTGTCTATGCGATCGGCCTGAATAAGGTTGATGTTCGCACTGAGACCGACATTGGTTTTTAGATAGGCATTGTTTTTAAAGAGATAAGTGTGTGTCAAGCCCGTAGCGCCGACATTGGAGCGGAAATAAGTGTCTCTCGCACTAATGCCGAAGAGATTTTGCCCCGCTTTTTTATCACTCTCCAGCAAAGCCACATAACTTAAACCACCGATGCCCCACCATGAGAATTTGCCTGCTTTTTTTGTGATGAAATCCGTTTTGAAGGTCAGATCCTGATATTGCGGAATCGCTGCGCCGGTTCCGAAATCAATGTTGAGTGCGTTAAAGACACTGAGGGTAGAGTAACGGTAATTAATCAGGAAGCTGGCATTTTTCCCCTTTCTAAAGGGCCCTTCTGCGCCCAATTCAAAACCATTAAATCCAACCTGGGCTAGGAACTCTCTTTTATCTCTGTTGCCTTGTCGCATCTTCAAGTCAAATACGCCGGAGGTGGCATTGCCATAATCTGCTGCAAAAGCACCCGTCATAAAATCTGAATTTTCGAGGGTGTTGTTATTGAGAATACTGATGGGACCGCCTGTGGATCCAGCATTTCCGAAATGATTGGGATTAGGAATGTCCAATCCGTTCAAGCGCCAAAGAATACCGGTTGGGGAATTTCCACGGATAATAATATCATTGCGTGAATCATTGGTGCCGCTGACCCCAGCAAAATTTGCGGCCATACGAGCTGGATCATTTCTGCTTCCTGCATAACGCGCCGCTTCTTCAGCACTGAAGACACGTGCACTCACAGTGCTCATTTTATTATTGGTTTTTGTTTTATCCTGCTCACCGGTGATGACAACTTCTTCTGCCTGAATCACACTTTCTTCCAACTCTATATTGAGTATGGCTTCTTTACCGGCATTGAGAATAACGCTGACTGTTTTCTCCCGATAACCAAGGTACTGAAAACGAATTTGCAGCCGTCCCAATGGCACCTTTTGTAAGCGGAACTGCCCGTCTGCATCGGTGATGACCCCAATGACAGGTGTAATGCCTTCCACCTGCACAGCCACACCCGGCAAAGCCGATTGACTTTGCTTATCCACCACGCTCCCTTTAATGGTTTGGGTGAGGGATTGACTCAGTAGGTTGCTGCTAAAAGCCAGCAGAAAGAGGAAGCTGAAAGTGCGCATTCAGGGGGTTGTTGAAGAAACGGGAAGGGTTTTCCCATTGTAATAAATAAAAGCAGTGAGTGCAAAGTGACTAATGTATGCCCCCATCTGAGCAGGGGAAAGGGGTGCGCGGAAACCTGGAAAGGCTTGTGCCAGCATCTCAGTCTGCACGCTGCCAATAGCCAAGCAGTTGACGCTGATTTTCTGCGGTTTTAATTCCTCTGCAAGGCATTCTGACAAACAGGCCAGCGCACCTTTGCTGCTGCTATAGGCACTCAGTCCGCTAAATTTAGAGCTACCTTGAACCCCGCCCATACTGCCGATGTTGACAATGTGCGCATCGCCCTTTTTACTGAAATGAGGCAGCAGAGCCTGTATCAGAAGGAATGGCGTAAATACGTTGGTGTGGTATACCGCGGCTAGTTCTGCGGCCCGTATCGTCTGAAATGGTTTATTGACCAGGGCACCCGCATTATTGATGAGGAGGCGCACGGGCTTGTTGAGTCGCTCTACGAGTTTAACCAGACGCTGAATGCCGCCCTTTTTGCTGATATCGGCTTTGAGGGCCAGTACGTTCAATAGATTATCTTTTTTAATCCGTTTTTCCAGTCCTCGCGTGTCCCTGCTAACTGCCAGGACCATGATTTGTGGGTTCTTTGCTAATTCTATGACTGTTTCGAGACCTATTCCTCTGGAAGAACCTGTGACAATGGCAAGCATTTTTGTATTTTTATGCAGCGAAGATACTTTATTAAATGAAAGCTCCGATGAGGAAACACCGTCTTTTATTCTCTCTCCTGTTCCTGCTAAGTCTGTCCATTAACGCTCAGGTGGATGAAGTGTATACCGGAAGTGCGGACCCTCTGCCCAAAAAAGAAAAACACTTTATGCTAGATGAGAAATGGCGGGAGAATCTGGTCTGGGGTGGAAATTTTCAGTGCTGGTTCGGAAATCCGACCTATATCTACCTTTCACCGGGACTGGGATATACTTTTTTTGAACATCTTCAGTTGGGACTGGGTTTAATATACAACCACACCAGTTATCAGACCCGCGGCACGTTATATAAACAAAATATTTACGGGGGTCATTCTTATGTCCGCTATTTGTTCGCGGAAAATCTGTTTCTGCAATTGCAGTTTGATAAATTAAAGCAACCAGATTTATTTTCAATCGATCCCAATGCCAAGCGCTGGGTGAATTATATGGTCGGTGGTTTTGGACTGCGCCAGCCTATGGGAGAGAAACTGGCCCTGAGTACCTCTATTCTTTATAATTTCCGTCGGGACCCTTTATCCATTTATCCCGGTGGTTTTATTATTCAATTCGGCGTTGTTGGTCAGTTCTGATCAGAATTTTTTATTGGGATTAAAAGGCTTGGAAGTCGGCTGAATTGTGCTTAGCAGCGATTTTACTGCCGCAGGGTCTTTGGCCAGCTTAAGGGCTTCTGCTAAGTCCTCATCATCCCGCAGAGCGTGTTCAATCCTTCCACTCTGGAAATAATAGCGACTGGCAATTTCTTCTTCCAAATACGAAAGAATGACTTTTTTGTGTTTACTCAGATCATCTTTTTTATTTTCCTGCATCTTCTTCACCAGCGCAGCGTACTCGGCGTTTAAGGCATCAAAATACTTTTCATCTTGTGCATTCTTTTTCAGCATTTCCAGATCCGCTTCGCTTCTGGTTTTGTAACTGTAGTCTTTATCGGACAGCCATTTTGTAAAATCCTCATAATCGGCATCGCTCAGATGAAATTCACGCACTGCTGCAATAGTCTTGTGGCGCAAGGTATAAGCAGTTGCATAATTAAAGATGTGGTATTTGGAGATAAGGGCCATCAGAATATTTTCAAATTTTTGATCTTCTGTTTTTAGATCAGGCATTACACCGGCCCCATCGTATACAATGCGGCCGCCTTTCGTTTTAAAAGCGGTAATCAAACTGTCCGGCACTTTTTCCACGCGCCCTTCTAGGTCCTTCGTGCTGTAATCCAGTGCCTGCACACAGCGGCCGCTGGGAATGTAATATTTGGCAACCGTGTATTTGATTTTGGCATTGTAAACGAGGTCTTTGGTTTGCTGTACTAGGCCTTTTCCGTAGGTTCGTTTTCCAATTATGACCGCACGATCTAAGTCCTGTAAGGCGCCGCTTACAATTTCAGAGGCACTGGCACTATTTTCGTCCACCAGCACCAGCAGCGGTGTTTGAAGATCAATGGGCGTATTGACCGAGAGATAGGTTTTATCCCAGTCTGCCACCTTTCCTTTTGTGAAAACAATTTCCTGCCCTTTCTCCACGAAAAAATTAACGATGTTTACCGCTTCAATAAGCAATCCCCCGAGGTTCCCCCGAAGGTCCAGTACCAGACTAGTGCAGCCTTTTGCTTTTAAGGCCAGGAGCGCATCCCGGACTTCGCTGCTGCAGTTTTCGGTGAAGGAGGTCAGCTTAATATAGCCCGTTTCTGTATTTGGAAGTAGGCCACTATAGGGCACTGCCCGGGCTCGTATTTCCTCTCGCGTGAGGTTGAGTTCAGTCGGTAGACTTTCGCCTGCTTTAATAACTTTAAGTTTCACGGCTGTACCCGCCTGTCCTTTGAGCAGACTGCTGATTTCATCGCTGCGTTTCTTTTCCACGTTGATGTTGTTAACTCCCACGATTTGATCACCGGCGCGAATCCCTGCTTTAAAAGCGGCAAAGCCTTCATAGGGCTCAGCAATAATAATTTTACCGTTTATGTCATTCACCGCTGCACCAATACCGCCGTACTCGCCAGTGGTCATGTACCGGTAATCTTCAATGTCATTTTCGGTGTAATACACCGTGTAGGGGTCAAGACTGCTGAGCATAGCGTCAATTCCCGTTTTCATCAACTGCCCCGGTTTGGTGCCATCTACATAACCGACGTTTAACTCGCGGTAGACGGAATAAAAAATATCGAGGTTTTTACTTATTTCAAAGTAATCCGGTGTCAGGGTAAAGCCAGTCACCAGAGTCGAAATCACCAGAAAAATGCCGGCCCGACGTTTATTTTTGTCAAAAAACTGCTTAAAATTCATCAAAAAATCCCTCCAAAGGCTTAAAAGTAAGCAAAATTGCTGCGTTTTGTGATTTACGAATGGGGTTTATCTTTTTTTATCGTCCGATAGTAAAAATATGCACTTTTTTTCTTAATTTTGCAGGCCGAATTAATCCCGTAAGATTATGATTCACTGCTGCTTTCAGTTCAGAAATAGAACTGAATTTTTTAACCGGCTTGGTTTCTTTTTTGCAGTTTCATTTCTTCCGGAATATTTATAAAGACTATGAAATTATCAATGTTTAAGTTCAATCTGCCAAAAGAACTATTGGCAGAGCATCCCGCTAAGAATCGCGAAGACGCCAGAATGATGGTGCTTGAACGATCAACTGGCAAAATTTATCACAAGAAATTTAAGGATGTGATTAATTATTTCGATGATGGGGACGTCATGATTCTGAATGATACCAAGGTTTTTCCTGCCCGTATGTACGGAAACAAGGAAAAAACAGGTGCCAAGATTGAAGTTTTTTTACTTCGTGAACTGAATGCTGAAAGTCGTCTCTGGGACGTACTTGTTGATCCTGCTCGTAAAATTCGTATTGGCAATAAACTCTATTTTGGAGAGGATGACAGTCTGGTAGCAGAGGTTATTGATAATACCACTTCTCGCGGACGGACGCTTCGTTTTTTATATGATGGCAGCTACGAAGAGTTTCGTAAAGTGTTATATGATCTCGGTGAGACCCCCCTTCCAAAATACATCAAGCGGGCTGCAGAGCCTGAAGATACGGAACGTTACCAAACGGTTTTCGCAAAAAATGAAGGCGCCGTGGCGGCACCTACTGCCGGTCTGCACTTCAGCCGCGAGTTATTAAAACGTCTCGAAATTAAAGGGGTTCAGTTTGCGCCTCTGACACTTCATATTGGTCTGGGAACCTTTCGCACTGTTGAGGTGGAAGATTTAACCAAACACAAAACGGAAAGTGAAGAAGTCCTCATCTCCAGTGATACCTGTAAAATTGTAAACGGGGCAAAGGATAGAAAACGCCGTGTGTGCGCAGTTGGGACCACCGTTATGCGGGCGATCGAGACCAGCGTGTCTACCACCGGTCATCTAAATCCCTATGTCGGATGGACGAATAAATTTATTTTTCCTCCTTATGATTTTAGTATCGCTAATTGCATGATTACTAATTTCCACATGCCAGAAAGCACTTTACTGATGATGGTGAGTGCCTTCGGAGGCTACGATTTAGTTACCAAAGCGTATAAAGAGGCGATCAAAGAAAAGTACCGCTTCTACTCCTACGGGGATGTGATGCTGATTATTTAATTTATCTTTTTTCTGGCATAGGATTTTCTTCTTTTTCCAAAACGGAATGAGCAGAACTTCTAACCTTTGCACGCATGTGATGATTGGGGTACCGCGAGAACTCGTGTGGTTGGCCCTTACCTCGCCTGAAATTATAAAACGCTATCTACCTTCGAGCATCTTCTCAACAAGCTGGAGGCCGGGTGAACCGATTGTTCGCACCGGTAGCCAGGGTGGACCTACTTACCGTGATAAAGGCATCGTCCTGAAATATAATCCGCCCCGCGAACTCAGTTATTCCTATTGGCCTTCCCGTAGCGGCCTAGCCGACCTTCCTGAAAATTATCAGCAGCTCACTTTTTTATTAGAGGAACAAGGCGAGGTAACGTATCTTAAGTGCAGCATTGAGAATGCAGGAGAGGAAGAAATGAGCGCAATTGTCATGCAGGACTGGAAAATGAATTTGGCACGTCTAAAGATCCTTCTTGAAGACAGCACCGAGTTATCCGCCTATTAACTCAGACGATAAAGTGACAGCACTGGCTGGTCGCCACTGAGGCGGATATGCTGCTGATAGTAAAAGCCGAGTTTCTGAAGTAAGGTAATCGCCCGTGCATTAATGGGCAAGGTGATCGCATCAATAATTTCCAATCCCTCTTTCTTAAACCAATGGTCCAACACGAGCCCAGCTGCTTCTTTTGCAAAGCCCTGCCCTGTATACGCGGGTAAAAATGAGAAGCCTAAATCTGCATACTGCAAACCCTCCCTTCGTATGAGTCCGCAAATGCCCATCGGGCTACCCGACTCTTTATCTTCCACGCAATACAAACCAAATCCATGGTGGTAATAACTTGCGAGAGGTCCAGTCAGTAGGTACAATTTGGCATCCTCTAGTGTATGCACATCTCGGTTACCAATAAATTCAAGCCATCCCGGAGTATTGACCAATGTCAGAATGAATTCCGCATCCTGAATCTGCAGGTACCTTAAACGAATTCTGCTGCCAATTAACTCTTTGTCCTGCTCCTTCATACAAGGCGGTAAATTTAGAAATAAATTGCCAGCTCTGCTTTTTGTAACTTCGCTGACGATGGCGCTAGATCTCCAGCATTTTGAGTTTGATTTTTCTTCTTCCGTTTTAACGAAAGCCTGGCGGACTTATCTTCAGCTTCGATGGACCCGACTGCCCTTGGAGGGCAAACAGTCGCAGTTCCTCGTAAACGGCGAGCGCGTCAGTTTTCTGCGAGAGAAAAAAAAGATTCGCGAACTACACTGTAGTTGTAAAAGGGGTCCACTCTGCGTGCACGCTGCAGTGGCTCTTTTTGCTGCTGAAAATCTTCAGATAGAGCCGGTCCCCGCGGCGGAGAAGAACTTGCGTCGTCCAGTCTCCCGTCTGCACGCCGCCATTCAACGGCAATTAAAAGGGGCAAAACGGCCGGCTCAACTTCCTGCATTCAAAACACTTGATTTCACGGGCATTCTAGCCTATTATCTGCACTTACCTACATTTGTTCAGGACGAAGCGGAGTTCAGGGAATGGGATGCTAAATTTCAAAAGGAAATCAGAACCTATATACGGGAGGGGCTGGACAGCATGTCTATCAAAGATTTGTTTGTGGCCTGTCTTCTAGCGCTTCGACCCACTAAAAACCATAGCGGCCGATCTTGGTCCTTTCTTATTGCTTTGTTGGTTCATTATCCTGTTGCACCGGATGATATAAAAACACTACAGCGCTCGCTGGGCCGTCCTTCTCCTGTGGATTTTCATTCAGAGGGTCCCGACTACCGCCTTATCAGTGCCTTGCAACTGCAGCTAGCAGGCGATTTGCGGGCAAATCGGAGGGCGACCTCAGCCATGGAAGCTCTGGCCCATGCGCATGCGTGGATTTGCCGAGGGTTTTTTAAAAAAGGAATGCGCTTGCTCAAAAATTATGTGTCTGATGAAAATGCCGCTCGTCGCATGCCGGAGCCTGCGCTGTTGGCTTTTGGTCTAGAGCAGAGTGTACAGGCGCAGGATACTGGCTACGAAGTTTTTTTTATCGCGATGCAATTACGTTATGCCTTGCAGGTCAATCCTTCTGCCTTGCATCGTCTGCGTGAGTTGCTGGGTGCCTCTGCCTTTCGCGAACTTGTTTTAACCCTCGCACAAGAAACGCCGGCCGACTGGCTTGAAAAGAAAAAGGACCTTCTTTTGGCGGCCGGGGACCGCAAGGCCTTACAGCTGTTTTTGAAACAGCCACTGCGCTTTAATTCCATTCTTCAGGTATTGACCGCAATTTTACCGCTAGTACCTGATAGGTGCAGTGACTTGCTAGTCAAAGCCATACCAGAGGCTTTGCAGGAGTCTGCCCGTCGCGAATGGCAAGAGCACATACTGTCCCAGTGTCAGCCTTACCTCAGCCGTCTGCCGTCTGCTCAAAGAGCGGAAATTGTAAAGCGCGTGATTGCCGCCATGGGCGAGCGTTCACATGTGTCGGACTGGTTTAAGGAAATGATTTGACTTAGTCTTCCAACATAAAAACAGCTTCACCAAACTCATTAATGGCTTTGTTGTTTTTTTGTTCCCTGGCCAGCGTCAGTCCCGTTTTATAGAACGTGAGCGCTTCAGAGGGTCGATCTAGTTTTTCAAACAACTGGCCCAGCTGGTAATAAGCAGCGAGGTAATTGGAATCAATAGAGAGTACAATCCTGAACTGCGACTCGGCATCGGCCGGGGCAATAAGGTCTTTGGCATATTCTAATCCGAGTGCATAGTTTAGAAACAAATCTCCCGGTTCCTGTTCCAACATGGCCACAAGCTGCCCTGTGCGCTCTGTCTGCATTAGGATGCGGTAAATTGCTTAATAAAACGAATGTCGTTTTCGAAGAACAAACGAATGTCTTTCACCTGATATTTAAGCATGGTGATGCGTTCAATGCCCATTCCGAAAGCAAAGCCTTTATATTTTTTTTCATCAATGCCGCAGTTAATCAAAACTTGCGGATCGACCATGCCACAGCCTAAAATTTCAACCCAGCCGGTGTGCTTGCAAACGTTACATCCAGCGCCTTTACAGATGGTGCAGGAGATGTCCATTTCAGCACTGGGCTCAGTGAAGGGGAAGTAGCTGGGACGCAGACGTATTTTTGTTTCTGCACCGAACATCTCTCGTGAGAAATGCAGGAGTGTGGCTTTGAGATCAGCGAAAGAAACTTTCTCATCAATGTATAAACCTTCCACCTGATGAAACTGGCAGTGTGCCCGCGCACTGATGGCTTCGTTGCGGTAAACGCGGCCTGGCGAAATAGTGCGGATCGGCGGCTTGGAATTTTGCATGATGTGTACCTGAACGCTGCTGGTCTGGGTCCGAAGGACCATGTCCGGATTTTGGCGCACGTAAAATGTATCCTGCATGTCACGTGCAGGATGGTTCTCAGGCGTGTTGAGGGCCGTAAAATTATGCCAATCATCTTCAATTTCATTCCCATCACTCACCGTGAAGCCCAGTTTTGAAAAAATACTGATGATTTCACGACGAACTAAACTCAAGGGGTGCCGTCCTCCTGCTATTGAAGCAGGATAAGCGGGGATGCTCAGGTCGATTTCCGGTTTGTTTTTTTCTTTATCGGATTCAAATCGCTCTTTTAAATCATTGATTTTGTCCTGCGCGCGTGTACGCAAATCATTCAGTTTCTGGCCGACTTCCTTTTTCAGTTCACCGGGAACGGTCCTGAAGTCTTCGAATAAAGCACTGATTTCACCTTTCTTGCTCAGCCAACGAATACGGTATTCTTCCACCTCTTCTTTACTCTGAGCAGCGAAATGTTCTACTTCTTCTAATAATCTGTGTATACGGTCTAACATCGTTGTTGTAAAATTAAGAATTTTTGTCGCGTCGCAGCAAAAGAGCAACGTTTTCAACATGTGCGGTCTGAGGAAACATATCCACCGCGCGAACCCGTGCCACGTAATAGTCTTCCTGCATTAATGCAATATCTCGCGCTTGCGTGCTGGGATTGCAGCTGACATAAACAATTTTTTCAGGCGCTGCCGCTAGCATCACACGAATTACATCTTCATGCATACCAGCCCGGGGGGGGTCGGTAATGATGACGTCGGGTTGGCCATGGGTCTTTATAAAATCGGCATTCAGCACATCCTTCATGTCCCCTGCAAAAAAATTCGTGTTCGTAATGCCATTGGTTTTTGAATTTTCAATTGCATCTTTTGTAGCATCTTCCACGTATTCAACGCCGGTGACTTTCGCCGCCGAGCGTGCAATGAAATTCGCAATGGTGCCCGTGCCGGTATAGAGGTCATAGACATTCTCCGTGCCGCTCAGTCCTGCAAAGTCCCGCGTAATTTTATACAACTCAAATGCTTGTTCGGAATTGGTCTGGTAAAAACTTTTGGGACTGATTTTAAATTTTAACCCTTCCATTTCCTCCGTGATATAATCTTTGCCGTGATAAGTTATCACATCGAGACCAAACAAAGTATCATTACCCTTTGGATTGTGCGTATAATGAAGACTAGTGATTTGCGGAAAATCAGATACCAGAAGGTCGAGAACGGCGAATACGTCTTTTTCTGACCATTCAAAAACACTCAACACCACCATCAGTTCACCAGTGCTGGTACTGCGGATAAGAAGGGTTCGCAATAAGCCGGTTTTCTGACGAATATCGAAAAAACTTAATCCGTTTTTAAGCGCAAAGGCTTTCACTGCATTGCGGATTTCATTGCTGGGGGAAGGCTGGAGGTAACAATTTTGAATATCTAGAATCTTATCAAACAAGCCCGGAACA
Organism: Sphingobacterium thalpophilum; assembly: GCA_943325195.2. Taxonomy (GTDB): domain Bacteria; phylum Bacteroidota; class Bacteroidia; order B-17B0; family Aurantibacillaceae; genus Aurantibacillus. The sequence goes on from CALPON020000020.1 coordinate 15,379, forward strand.
TGAAAGCCCAATGCATCACGGTTTTCAATAACAACATCCTCCGCCATTTCCGCAGTGCTCAGCCATTTTTTATTACTGAAGGAAAACTCCAATTTATTACGGTAATAGTAGGGTGTGGCATTACCAAGAATGGGTTCCGGCTGCGGAAACTCAAATTTGCCGATGCGCGTAAAGGCGTCAAGCACATATTTTTCTTTAAATTGTAATTGACTGCTGTAAGCCAAGTTTTGCCATTTGCAGCCACCGCAGGTACCAAAATGTTCACAGATGGGCGTCGTGCGCTGAGGGGAATAGCTCCTGAATGCCTGCACGCGGCCTTCGGCGAAACTGTTCTTTTTGCGGTGCACCATTACGTCCACTACATCGCCGGGAACAGCACCTTCAACGAATACAACCAGACCTTCGCTTTTGGCAATGGCTTTCCCTTCTGTGCTGATATCGACAATCTCGAGGTTCTCGAGTATAAAATTCTTCTTAATTTTAGACATAAGTGTAGCCCGCAAAGGTACTAAAATCTTACCTTTGGCTCATGGCTCGCTATTTTTTAACGGTCTCCTATAACGGCAGAGAATATAATGGCTGGCAGGTGCAGGATAATACACCCAATACGGTGGAACAGGTGCTGGAGGAAAAACTCTCCATGTTGCTGAAACAAAAGGTGGATTTGGTTGGCTGTGGCCGCACCGATGCAGGTGTACACGCAAAAAATTACATTGCGCACTTTGATTCGCAGGGGGTTAATCTGCTGGATAATAAAGCACACTGGGTTTATAAATTTAATACCGTCCTGCCACCCGCTATCGCCATTACGGACATTCGTCTGGTGATGGATAATTCCCATGCCCGCTTTGACGCGACAGAACGCATGTACTACTATTTCGTCAGCCTTAAAAAGGACCCGTTTCGCGACGCTTTTACCTGGTATGTTTACGGTGACGTGGACTTTGAAGTCATGAACCGGGCAGCTGATCTACTGCTGGGGACACAGGATTTTACCAGCTTCAGCAAATTGCACACACAAACCAAAACGAATATCTGCACCATTAAGAAGGCCGTCTGGCAAAGATATGGAACAGATGAATGGCGGTTTACCATAGTGGCGGACCGCTTTCTGCGAGGAATGGTGCGCGCTATTGTCGGAACACTCGTTCAGGTCGGTAAAAATAAACTCACCATTGCTGATTTTGGAAATGTGATTGCTGCGCGCGACCGGCAAAAAGCTGGTAATAATGCACCTGCCAACGCCCTCTTCCTGACAGGCATCCGATACCCGGATACTATTTTTAAAACGGATGAAAGTGGCTGCTAAACTGAAAATCTCCTTAATCGGCCGTATATTATCCTACACCCGACCTTACAGAGGGCTCTTTGCGGGCTCAGTGGTGCTGACAGTTAGTCTGGCCGGCCTTTCCATCGTTCGGCCCCTGCTCATCAGTAAAGCTCTTAACCAGGCGGTGGTGCAAGAGGAAAGTACCAGCCTGTTAAATCAGATTGCGTTGCTGATTCTTACGTTTCTGGTTGTAGAAGCCATCCTTCAAATTATCAATATCCGGATTACGAATCTCCTCGGTCAGAACATTGTAAGAGATATCCGCAATGAAGTCTACCGCCATATTCTTCATCTAAAAAATACTTATTTTGATAATACGCCGGTTGGAACGCTTGTCACCCGCGCAGTTTCAGATATTGAGAGTTTGAGCGATGTCTTTGCTCAAGGTTTTATAGTTATTGCCGGTGATATGATTATGTTACTGATTTTTATCGCCGCTATGTTTATTAATAACTGGCTCCTGGCGCTGCTAGCCCTCAGTACCATTCCCCTTTTATTTATTGCCACCGCTCTATTTAAGCGGGGAGTAAAAAAAACTTTTACGCTTGTTCGAAATGCCGTGTCAGCTCTGAATACTTTTACGCAGGAACACATTACCGGAATGCGGCTGGTGCAGCTTTTTAATCGGGAGGATCAAGAATTTCAGAAATTCAAGCTTATTAATGCTGAGCATCGCAGTGCCAATATCCGGTCCATCTTGTATTATTCCATCTTTTTTCCGGTAGTGGAAATTCTTTCTTCTATTTCTGTTGCCTTGATTATCTGGTTTGTCGGTGTAAAGGGAAATAAATACTCGGTAAATCTGGGGGATATTACGTTTTTCGTGATGATGATCAATATGCTTTTCCGTCCTATCCGAATGCTGGCAGACCGACTTAATACCCTACAAATGGGCATTGTATCTGCTGAACGTGTTTTTAAAGTACTGGATACCGATGAAAAAATTTCAGATACTGGCACCCGTCCCTTCGCGCAGGTGGAGAACGCAATTGAATTTAAGAAGGTGTGGTTTGCGTATAAGGACGAACATTTTGTACTTAAGGATGTCAGCTTTACGGTTAAGGCAGGTGCAACGGTGGCTTTGGTAGGGGCCACGGGGGCTGGAAAAAGTTCAGTTATTAATTTGCTGAGTCGTTTCTACGAATATCAAAAGGGAGTAATCAGCATTGATGGAAAGGACTTGAGAAGTTATGAATTAAGTTCCCTTCGCAAGAACACCGGTGTGGTGCTTCAGGACGTGTTTATGTTTAATGATACCGTGCTGAATAACATTACACTGAATAATCCCAGTATTTCTTTTGCTCAGGTCGAAGAGGCCACCAAAGAGATCGGATTATATGACTACATCCTTTCGCTACCGGGCGGCTTCAATTATCAGGTGAAGGAGCGGGGTCAGAGCCTCTCAGCAGGGCAGCGGCAGCTCATTGCTTTTATTCGCGCATATGTGTACCAGCCGGCCATTTTTATCCTGGACGAAGCGACTGCTACCATCGATACACAGACCGAACAACTGATTCAGCGGGCCGTGGAAAAGGTGGCGGAGGGACGCACCAGTATCATCATCGCACACCGCTTGTCGACCATTCGTCATGTCGACCATGTTCTCGTTTTCGATCAGGGGGAGATTATTGAATCGGGCACTATTCCAGAACTGTTAAGCCAGTCAAGTCGCTTTAAAACCCTTTATGAATTACAGAACAAAAAAGAAATAATACTTTAATAGATGCCAAGTAAACTGGAAAAATTCGCCGATGTAGACTCTTTTAAAAATTGCTTTACACTTTTCTTTGAAAATATTTCAAAGGGCTTTGCTTTAAAAGGCAAATGGTGCAGTGACTATTTTAAAAATCAGCAGCCCCTTGTGCTTGAATTGGGCTGTGGCAAGGGCGAGTATACCGTAGGACTCGCAACAGCTAGGCTTGACAAAAACTTTATCGGTGTCGATATTAAAGGCAATCGGATCTGGACGGGAGCTAAAATGGCAATAGAAAGCCGTCTGAATAATGTGGCTTTTCTGCGTACGCGCATCGATTTTATTGAATATTGTTTTGAAAAAAACGAGGTCGACGAAATCTGGATTACTTTTCCAGATCCACAACCACAAAGCACCCGCGCGCGTAAACGCCTCACGCATCCGATGTTTACCAACCGGTATAAAAATATTTTGAAGCCGGGGGGACTGGTCCACCTCAAAACTGACAGCACCAGCCTTTACGAATACACCTTGGAGACCATCGCTGAAAATAAATTCAATCTCATCTGGCACACGAATGACCTCTACAAAAATTGTCCGCCAGATCGCCAAGAACTCGTAAACATTAAGACCTATTATGAGAAATTGTTTACCGATCGTGGTGAGGATATCAAGTATATTGTCTTCCAAATTCATTAAACAAAAAAATTTGTAACTTACCTTCCAATGACGAAGCCGCCGCTGCTAGACATAGTGAATCTGGTTACCGAGTTCCGAAGTGGTAACAAGACCAATCAGGCCATTAAGGGTGTTTCATTTTCGATTGCCCGTGGCCAGACAGTCGGCGTTGTAGGGGAAAGCGGCTCTGGTAAGTCAGTCACTTCTTTGTCCGTCATGGGACTCATTCCAAATCCTCCCGGAAAAATCACCAATGGTCAGATAATTTTTTCTGATGCTGCCGAGGCCCCAACTGACCTGGTGTCTCTTCCCGAAACAGAGTACCGTAAGCTGCGTGGTAAATCCATCGCTATGATTTTTCAGGAACCGATGACGTCCCTCAATCCCGTGATGACCTGTGGTCGTCAGGTTCAGGAAGCCATTCAGTTGCATCAGAAGGTAGATAACAAAACTGCACGCGAACGCTGCATCGAACTCTTCACAGAGGTTCAATTGCCCCTGCCTGAGTCCATGTTCGAGCGCTATCCGCATCAGCTTTCAGGGGGACAAAAACAAAGGGTTATGATTGCCATGGCCATGTCCTGTCAGCCAGCCTTGCTGATCGCAGATGAACCCACTACGGCCCTAGATGTGACGGTACAAAAGACGATCTTAGAATTAATGAAGGGCCTTCAGCGGAAGTATGGTGTTGGTATTTTATTTATTACACACGACTTAGGCGTCATCGCCGAAATAGCAGATGAGGTGGTTGTCATGTACAAGGGTACTGTGGTGGAACAGGGCCCCGTTAAACTTATTTTTAGTTCACCAAAGCATCCGTACACGCGAAGTTTATTGGCTTGCCGGCCGCCACTGGACAATCGGCCCCGGCGTTTACCGGTGGTCAGTGATTTCCTTCAGTTTTCTGAAACGGGGGAAATGCTGCCTGCTGATGATTCACGTGCCGCAGTTCTGCGCGCAGATATCATCAGTGTGGAGGAACGTGCAAAGGCGCATCAGACGCTCTATGGCGGAAAAAAAATATTGGAAGTCAAAGAACTTCGCACTTGGTTTCCTGCAGAGAAAAAAGTATTTGGTTCAGCAGCCTCTTTTATAAAAGCGGTGGACGATGTTTCGTTTGATGTTTATGAGGGCGAAACCTTGGGCTTGGTCGGAGAGAGTGGGTGCGGAAAAAGTACATTAGGCCGTACAATTCTTAAATTAAATACTGCTTATAGCGGGGAAGTGCTTTTTGAGGGAAAAAACATTCTGCCACTTTCTGAGCGTGATTTTCGACCCTATCGTTCAGATATGCAACTCATTTTTCAGGACCCTTATTCAGCACTTAATCCGCGACTGACTGCGGGTGATGCAATAGCTGAGCCCATGAGGGTTCACGCGGAACTAAGTGCGGTCCAGCGCCGCGAACAGGTGTGTCATTTACTTGAGAAGGTGGGTCTGGATCCGGGTTTTTATAATCGCTATCCGCATGAGTTCAGCGGGGGACAAAGGCAGCGGATTTGCATTGCCAGAGCATTGGCTTTAAAACCTCGGTTCATTATCTGCGACGAAAGTGTGAGTGCATTGGATGTAAGCGTGCAGGCGCAGGTCTTGAACTTGCTCAATGATTTAAAACGCGAATTTAATTTTACGTATATTTTTATTAGTCATGATCTCAGCGTAGTAAAATACATGAGCGACCGCATGATTGTGATGAACAAAGGAAAGATTGAGGAAATGGGCGATCCAGATTTAATCTATTCCAACCCTGCCACCGCCTATACGCGGAAGCTGATTGAAAGCATTCCGCATAATCGCCTAGCAGAGCTTAGTAAGGCCTTTTAAACTATGTGGGACGCGTTAAAACAACTTACCGATCCAAATAGTATCATCGAGTTGGGTGGACTGTGGTTTTTGCTACTTGTTATTTTTTCAGAGACCGGCCTGCTGGTTGGTTTTTTTTTACCAGGTGATAATTTGATTCTGTTGGCGGGAATTCTCTGTAAGGCACGTCCTGAATTAATGCATGTGGATTATTTTCCACTGGCCCTACTAATGGTCACTGCAGCGGTGCTTGGCAATACTGCTGGCTACTGGTTCGGACGGAAAGCCGGAGAGAAACTGTATGCGCGAAAGGATAGTTTCTTCTTTAAGAAACGCCACCTGGAAGCCACACGCGCTTACTACAATAAATATGGTGGAAACACAACCCTCGTTCTTGCCCGTTTTTTGCCCATCGTCAGAACATTTGCTCCAATTATTGCCGGGGCCATCGGCATTGACTTTTTAAAATTTATGTTTTTTAATCTGTTGGGTGCTCTTGCCTGGATTTTTAGCCTGTCGGGAATCGGTTATTTTCTCGTACAGCTTTTTCCATCCATCACAGACTACATGGGCTATATTTTTTTAAGCCTCATTATTCTGACGGCCCTTCCTGTTTTGCGCTTGTTTTGGCGCAACCGGTCCAAATCAGAATCCCAGGGGTAGACCCTGATAATAATCCAGCACCTGGAGTTTAAAAATGTAATCGTATTTTGAACGGAGTAAATTACTCTCCGCAGAAAATAATTTTGTCTTGCTGAGATTGTAATCAAACACACTGATTACGCCAGCTTCAAATTTCTGTCTTGCATAATCGAAGGAAAGCTGCGCGGCTTCAACACTAGATTTTTGCGCATTATAGTTATTAAAAGCCGCTTTTGAGTTGGCATAGGCTTGTGCTATATTTTTATATAAGGTCTGCTGGTTTAAGTCCTGACTCAGCCTCGCAGTAAGTGCATTAATCTGTGCGTTTTTTACTGCGGTATGTGTCTGCAGTCCATTATAAATCGGCAGATTGATCTGAAAGGCTAAACTTTTATTGACATTGCTTTTAAATTGATCAGCAAAAGGTTTGGGTTGAGTTATGAGCGACACAATGGGTGTATAGACAACCTCACCGCTGCTGGTGATGCCCGATTCCTGAAGTCCTGTAATGCTGGTGCCAACAATGTCTTTTGCTAAACCGGATGTTCCTGTTCCCAGACTCGCATTAAAGCTGAGCGTGGGACTTCTCAATCCTCTTGCAGCAGCCAGGCGGCGCTCTGCACTTTGAATCTGATATTCCGCACTCTTGATTCCAGGCTGGGTTTCCAAACTCTTTTTATACATAGTGGCAATAGTGTTGTTGCTGCTATTTTCTTTCAGTAAGCTGAGATCAGGTCGTTGGATTTTAAAATTGCTCACAGTGTCCAGATTCATTAACTGTCTCAACTGAAGTAGCGACAACTGATAGTTATTGTCCGCTGCCGTTACATTGGCTTCTTCCATAGCCAGTTGTGAACGAATCTCGAATTCCACACTGCGGGCCTGACTGCCCGCTGCAACCAGCTTCAGCGTCCGCTCCATTTGTTCACGAGTAATCTCAAATTGGTTCTGCGATATTTTCAAAAGCTCTTCGTTGAAGATCACACCAATATAAGCATTGGCAATGGTGAGCGATAAGTCGTTCCCTTGTTGCTTCAGATTCTCAACACTGCTGAGGTAATCCAATTCACTGGCTTTGATGTTATTGTACTGATTGAGTCCGCTCCAAAGCACCACCTGGCCGCTGACAAAAAAGTTTTGACTCAGTACCTGCGTATTGGCAAAGGTATTAGTGAAACGGTCAATGGTCTTACCAAAGTTGTAAGCGTGATTAGCGCCGGCATTCACAGAAGGCAAAATACCAGCTTTGTTTTGCGTCGCATTGTTTTTTCGTATTTGGTTACTCAGCTCTGTCTGCTGCAGACTGATGTTGTGCGACATCGCATAGTTAATGCATTCCTGCAGACTCCATGCATTTTGAGCGGTCGACGAAAAAATGAGTAGACTGAATAGGAGAAAAAAATACTGTTTCATATAATTGTATTGCCACTTTAAAATTAAAGATAATTCAGACGCCCGGCAGGATTTCCACAGCATCTTACACCAGCGGTCGTTTTCAGGGATTAGGATGCCTGAGTCAGAGCAGCTTGTTTGCGGGTATGACTGCGGTTCAAAAGAATAACAATGGAAAGAAATAAACCACCGCAAATCAGAACCGTGAGCAAACTGAAGGTGGCTGCAAAATAATAGGTAATCAGACTCGCTGCAATGGTAAGCACGCTAAAAAGATAAATAATTATAACTGTCCTAGCATGCGAATAACCGCAGTCCAATAATTTATGATGAATGTGATTTCTGTCTGCCATAAATGGCGATTGTCCACGCAGAGCCCTGATTATAAAAACACGTAAGGTGTCGAGAAGGGGGTAAATCAATGCAGAGATGGCAAAAACGGGCTTGCTGATATGCACCCAAAAGGAATCTAATTGCTGAATTGGAAATTCAATCACCTTGATGGCAAGCACACAGATAAACATGCCGATTACGAGTGAACCAGAATCCCCCATAAAGATTTTCGCAGGAGAAAAATTAAATATTAAAAAACCACTCAGTGCCCCCGCCAGCGCAAAGGACAAAGAGGCGTAGCCAAATTCATTGGCGTAGACAAACCAGACACCAAATGCACTACTAGCAATAAAGCCGATGCCTGCTGCGAGCCCATCCACACCATCCACCAGATTGAATGCATTAACCACCACAACATAAGTAAAAATAGAAAGGAATACGCTTCCCCACACGGGAATGCCATACACACCGAAGATGCCATAAAGCCCGGTTATCCGGATATCCCCCATCAAAACCAGAATCAAGGCCACGACAATATGAGCAAATAATTTTTTTACAGGGGCTGTCCCAATGATGTCGTCTTTTACTCCCACAAAAAATAAAATTAAACTGGTGGCAATCACGAGTTTAAATTCATTCACAGCTTTGTAAATCTTTTCATAGTCCACCAAATCTTCGGTGTTGAACCACAGGGCATAGGCAAATAAAGTGCCTGCATAGATAATAATGCCGCCAATCGTTGGGACAGAGCGCTTGTGAATTTTACGTTCCTCGGTAGGGGAGTCAATAAGTCGTTTTAAAACCGCCACTTTGATCAGAGCAGGGGTGGAATATAAAACTACTATGAAGGAGGTGAGAAATACCAGTATTAGTGCTGCCATCAAAAGTCGTAATACAAATTATATAAACTGGTTCTTAGCGATATATAGAAATAAGTGCTGCGGTTTTCTACCGACATAAAGTTATGAAAATTCTGGCTTCTTACAATAGCTCCCCCACATAGTTGCAGTTGGTAGGCGGGATTAAGGACAAAACCGGCGCGACCATTCAGTATGTTGACGGTATTTGCGCTAGTGTATGCGGACTCATGCAACTGGCTCTGGATTCTTCCCGCAACAAAAAAGCGTTTGTACTGGTAGCTCAGAGTGCTTAGAAGTTCCTGACCTTCCCCCGGCCCATAAGCTAGCGCCTGGTTGTAATGCTGGTAAGGCGAAACCGAACTGGTGTAGCTACGGGGAGATACGAAATTGTATTCCGCCTGCAACCGCAGTCCGGGAATAACCTTACTGAAGTAATTGAAGCCGACCTGAAAACCATAGTCACTTTTTTCTTTGCTGCTTTTCTGCAGCCGGTCCAGCAGATACTGTCCGTAAAGGTTAAACGTCTGACTGAGTTTCATGCGGAGGTCCGCGCCAATCAGCAGATTATTTTTGTTATCCAGTCCGTAAACCGCTGCATTGCAAAAAAGCAGGGGATTCAGATAATTCCAGTTCAGCTGCTGGCGATTTTTACTATCTCCTGCCTGCCAGACCAAGCCCTGAAACAAGCCAATATTGAGCCATTTCGCAGGATTGAAACTCAGGTATTGAAAAGCAGCGGCCTTTTTCTGGAACAAGCGCTCCGTATTGGGATTAATAATCGCGGAGGCTGACACGAGATTCATGAGTGCGGCATAAATGGTGGTATACTGGAGCCGGCCTTTGAACCATTGCGTGGTTAGTCGGAGATAGGGATAGTTAAACGAATTGTCGCTGAGCAGCAAGGAACGGTAACCATAACCAATCTTTTGCTTCCCATGTCCTACTTGAAGATGCAAGTGCTCGCCAGCCCGATATGAAAACATACCGGAACTAAATGCATAGTCGTAACCCCTGTCCTTAAAGCTTTTCCAGCGACCCTGTCCCGGCACCACCTCTGCGCTTCGCACTTGTTTATCGACATATAATGGAAAAATACTTTGGTTTTCAGCAAACAGGGTTTCAAAATAAAACCGTTCACCAATTTGTCCCGCTCCAATGATGCCGCGGGTGTTGGTAAATAAATTCAAATGCGCAGTATCTGAAAAATCTTTTCCGCCCTGCAGGTTCAAGATGGGGTCGATGCGAAGTTTAAATTTTTCTGCCTTTACTTCCAGATCGATAAAATCACGATGAAATAATTTATCTCGCAACCAAGATCCTTTTTTTAGGGACTGCAGGCTGTCAGGTACATACTTATAATTGCCGGACAACAGCGGCAAATAGGGCTGTATGCCACTGTGCACAGTGACGTCCCGAGTAGCAAGACCCCTTTCTACCTGGGCATTGCTGAAAGCATCTGTTGGTAGATTGTAGAATTGTGCGCGACTATTGAGTGAAAAAAATAATATAAATAGGAGGACTGTTTTGGTAGAGACAGGACGCAGAAGCTGAGCGATTATTTTTCCCAGGGGCACTACCAGACTTTTACATTTTCTTTTTTGCGGAAGTCGGCATATACCAGTCGGATTCCCTCCTCCAGTTCGATGCGGTGTTTCCAGCCGAGATGGTGCAGGAAGCTAACATCCATTAATTTCCGCGGTGTTCCATCTGGCTTGCTCAGGTCGTGGCTGATACTGCCTTCGTAACCCACGATTTTCTGTATGATGAGTGCTAACTCTTTAATAGAAAGATCGGTGCCAGTTCCAATATTGACATGTTGTTCGCCGCTGTAATGTTGCATCAGGTAAACACAGGCATCACCTAAGTCATCTGCATGCAGGAATTCGCGCAGCGGCGAGCCGGTCCCCCACATCTCGACCGAAGGAAGCTGTTGTTCCTTTGCTTCGTGAAACTTGCGGATGAGTGCCGGCAGTACATGCGAATTGCTGAGGTTATAACTGTCGTTTGGACCATATAAATTAGTCGGCATCACCGAAATAAAATCACAGCCGTACTGACGGCGGTAGCTTTCACACATTTTTATCCCCGCGATTTTTGCAATCGCATAGGGTTCATTCGTCTCTTCCAGGAAACCACTTAATAGATAGGCTTCCTTCAGAGGCTGCGGGGCCAGTTTCGGATAAATACAGCTAGAACCTAGAAACATTAATTTTTTAGTCGCGTATTGATAGGCCGCATGAATCACATTGTTCTGAATCATGAGGTTTTCATACAGAAAATCCGCCCGGTAAATATTATTTGCCTGAATGCCGCCTACTTTGGCGGCAGCAAGAAAAACGTAATCCGGTTTTTCATGCGCAAAAAAAGCAGTCACTGCCTGCTGATTGCGGAGGTCAAGGCTGGAGGAGTCGCGTAATACAAAGTTTGTAAAGCCTTTTTGAAGCAAATTGCGGTGAATGGCAGACCCCACCATGCCGCGGTGACCCGCAATATAAATTTTCGAGGAAAGTTCCATGCGTGAATTCTGCTTCTGTTTTTATTCTTTGTAGTTTAGAATTTTATGCCCGCCCTCCAATAAATATTTATCGCGACGGAATAATTCCAGATCTGCTTGAACCATTTCCTTACACAAAGCTTCCACCGTGTAAGTCGGGGTCCATCCTAATTTGTTTTTTGCTTTGGTGGCATCTCCTACGAGTAATTCCACTTCAGCGGGACGGTAATATTTCGGGTCGATTTCAACCAGTACTTTACCGCTTGCTTTGTCGTATCCTTTTTCATTTTCAGCACTGCCTTTCCATTCCATGGTCACACCTACTTCCGCAAAAGCCATATTGATAAACTGGCGGACGGTGATTTTGATGCCCGTTGCCAGAACAAAGTCGTCCGGCTCTTCCTGTTGCAACATGCGCCACATGCCTTCTACATAATCTTTAGCATGGCCCCAGTCGCGCTCACTGTCGATATTGCCCATGAACAATTTGTCCTGCATGCCAAGGCTGATTTTCGCCACCCCGCGGGTAATTTTGCGGGTAACAAAAGTTTCTCCTCGCAGGGGACTTTCATGATTAAATAAAATACCATTGCAGGCATACATGCCGTAACTTTCGCGGTAGTTCTTGGTAATCCAGAAACCGTAGAGCTTAGCAACACCGTATGGACTGCGTGGATAGAAGGGTGTGGTTTCCTTTTGCGGAATTTCCTGCACCAAGCCATACAATTCACTCGTAGAAGCCTGATAAAATCGGGTCTTCTTTTCCAATCCAAGTATACGAATAGCCTCGAGAATACGCAGTGTGCCTAATGCATCTGAATTCGCGGTGTATTCGGGAGTCTCGAAACTGACTTTTACATGACTCTGAGCAGCCAGGTTATATATTTCATCCGGTTGCACTTCCTGCACAATCCGAATCAGATTGGTACTATCCGTTAAATCGCCGTAGTGTAGTTTAAAACTAACGTTCTTTTCATGCTGATCCTGATAAAGGTGATCAATCCGATCTGTATTAAAAAGCGAGCTCCGGCGCTTGATACCGTGCACAGTGTAGCCTTTGCTGAGCAGGAGTTCGGCTAGATAAGCGCCGTCTTGTCCTGTGATACCTGTAATAAGTGCTGTTTTTGCCATAGTGATTTCAATTAACAATATTACGAAATTATCTGGATGGTTTTTGCGAAAGAATGCGCTGATGTGGTCTAATTTTACTTATATTTGGGCAGCTTAAACAACCTTCAGATGTCAGTTGCGCAACCAACCTTCACAAAAAAGAATTATCTGCTCCTCATCGCCGGCCTCGTTCTTATTGGGCTGGGCTATTTGCTCATGATTGGTGGCGGGAGCGAAGATCCTAATGTGTTTAACGAAGAGATTTTCAGTTTCCGCAGAATTACACTCGCGCCGATGACTTGTTTGCTTGGCTTCATCGTTATTATTGCTGCAATTATGTGGCGCCCTGCAGCTGCTTCTAACGCATCTGATGTAAAATGACGCTCTCCGAAGCTCCGGTAAAAAAAAGGCGCGTAGGAAAATTCATCTCTATCACCCTGCTTGTAATTTTCGCTCTCGCTGCGGCTTACCTCGGTATCTGCAGCATCACTTACAGTGACGGCACCCGGTCCGGAATTCTCACCAAAGTAAGTCGCAAAGGATTTGTATTTAAAACATATGAAGGGGAATTGAATGTGGGGGGATTAAATCAGGGGGATGGCACCATTATGCCGGCAAGTATTTTTTTATTTTCTGTCCGTGAAAAAACTGTTTATGATGAGCTTGAAAAATTGCAGGGGCGAAAAGTTATCCTGCATTATCATCAAGTGGTGAAAAATCTTTTCTGGCAGGGTGAAACTGATTATTTTATTACCGCGGTCAGACCCGCCACCAATTTATGACGTATCTGCAAGCTTTTATTATTGCGGTAATCGAGGGGATTACCGAATTTCTTCCGGTCTCAAGCACAGGACACATGATTCTTGCCGATGCGCTGCTGAAAGTAGAGAATAAGGATTTTACGAAGACTTTTGAAATCGTGATTCAACTGGGGGCCATTCTTTCTGTGGTCGTCCTTTATTTTAAGAGGTTTTTGGCTGGATTTAATATCTATCTGAAGCTCGGCGTCGCTTTTATCCCCACAGGGGTCATTGGTTTTTTGGCATACAAAACAATTAAACATTATCTCTTTAATCCTTTCACCGTCAGCATCTCCCTCATCGCTGGTGGCATTGTGCTAATTTTGCTGGACCGCTGGAGTGAGAAAAAAGAAAGCCAGTTTAAATCGGTGGAGGAAATTAGTTTCGCTTCCGCATTTAAAATTGGTCTGATTCAATGCCTGTCGATGATACCCGGGGTTTCTCGGTCGGCCGCTACCATCTTTGGTGGCGTCAGTGCAGGTTTCAACAGAGCCCAGGCGGCTGAATTTTCTTTCCTCTTGGCTGTCCCCACCATGCTGGCAGCCTCGGGTTATGATTTGCTGAAGGAAAAGGACAGCATTCATTCTGATGATTTGACGCTTCTCCTTTTTGGAGCGGCCATTGCTTTTATCGTCGCATTGCTCGCCATCCGCGGCTTCATCAGTTTCCTTACCCGCTATGGTTTTCGGCACTTCGGCTATTACCGAATTATACTAGGAACCTTGTTTCTAATCTACGCCCTTAGCACCGGGCTGCAACTGACGGACTAGTCTAATAACATTCTCCCGTTGATAATTAGCAGCAGAGTGGGTGCAGACCTGTCGCTGAGAATGATAATTTCGAATCTATAATCTTCTGTGAAAGAAAAGCTATCCCCCAAGAATCTGCGTACCTCGGGCGCCACCGTCATCATCAGCCTATCCTTGGTACTGTTTATGTTGGGTGCGCTGGGACTATTGATTATCAATGCCAACAAACTCATTGTACATTTTAAGGAGAATGTGGGTTTTCAGGTGTACCTGAAAGATACCGCAACAGCCGCTCAGACGGATCAGCTGATTCAAGAATTAAATAATGCTTCTTTTTCAAAAAATGTAGCACTAATCACCAAAGAGCAGGCCGCACAGAAATTAAAGAGCGATTTGGGTGAAGATTTTGTCGCCTTTCTGGGTAGTAATCCGCTGCTCAATTCATTGGAAGTAAAGTTGAACGCAGATTTTGCCAATAGCGATACCCTGCAGCTTATTGAAAAAGATTTGCTTCAAAAGGCGTTTGTGAAAGAAGTAGTTTATCAAAAAGTCATGATCGACAGTCTTCAAAAAAATACCCGCGCCGTCGCTTTTTTTATTCTCATTTTCAGCAGTGCGCTCTTAATTGTGGCTATTGCCTTAATTAATAATACGATTCGATTGTCCATCTATTCGCAACGGTTCCTCATTCGTACCATGTACCTGGTCGGAGCTACCAGAGCGTTTATCAGTAAACCTTTTATCTTCAAAGGATTCCGGCAGGGGGTCATTGCAGGTGTCATTGCCAGCCTGATGTTAAGTGGTTTTTTAATGCTCAGTGCCCGTTATATTCCTGATTTACTTCAACTTCAGGATGAGAATATCCTGCTAATTCTCTTTACTGGAATCATCGTCGTTGGCGTCATCATTTCTGCCTTTAGTGCTTTGCTGGCGGTGCTACGTTATCTTCAGTTGAAAAGTAGCGACCTCCATTTTTAGGTATTCTTAACCATTAATGTTAAACAGGATTACTTATCTTTGTTATTATTTTTATCGTCATGGACAATAATTTACGTAACACCAATTTTGAAAAGTTTGAGTATGCCACTATTGTGGCGGAAAACAAAATTCTGAAATCTTCTTTTGCTTGGATGGGTCTTGCCTTGGTGCTGACTTCGGTTGCCGCTTACTTTTTTGCTTCCGTTCCAGCTTTAACCAGCCTGCTGATCACACAGACAGAGACAGGAACAAAACTCACCATCCTTGCTTATGTGGTCATGTTCGCTCCGCTGTTGTTTGTCCTGGGAATTAATTTTGGATTACAACGACTCTCTCTGCCCGCATTGATAGGCTTGTTTCTGGCTTATGCGGTGATTAATGGGATTAGTTTTAGTTTTATATTTGCCATCTATAGCCTCGGCTCTATCGTCAACGTGTTTCTAAGCACCGCCGCTTTGTTTGGCGTAATGGCCGTAGCTGGGTATACAACACGCACCGACCTGACTAAGATGGGAAGCCTCCTCATGATTGGCGTCATCGGAATTGTGATCGCCAGCCTTATCAATTTCTTTACCAACAGTTCGACACTAGATTATATGATCAGTATTCTGGGCGTGATTATTTTTACCGGTCTGACCGCTTACGATGTGCAGAAACTCAAAAATCTCAGTCAGGAAGCAGATTACAGTCCGAACGCCGGCAAATACGGTATTATTGGCGCACTGACCCTGTACCTGGACTTTATCAACTTGTTCCTCTTTTTGCTCCGCCTGTTCGGGGGAAGAAAAGATTGAGCCACTCATTTAACGATTGAGCCGTTCCTAGGAACGGCTTTTTTTATGCCTTTACTTCGTGAGTCTGGCTTACGAATGAGTGAAAAATAAGGTGTTTGGTTTGTTTTTACGATAACTTTACTAGACGGCTGGAATTAAAGCGTAACTTAGTATAACGGATTTGTATTTGCTTCGCACATATTTACTTTTTCTTTTTCTTTTTGTACTGCTGGCTGCGCAAGGGCAGAACAGCAACAACAATTGTGCGAGTGCAAGTCCTTTCTGCACGGGACAGACGATGAATTTTCCCGCCACAACGGGTGTGCAGAACTCTCAGGCCGGACCTTATTATGGTTGTCTTGGCTCTCAGCCTAATCCCGCCTGGTTCTTTTTTCAGACTCAGACAGCTGGCTCCATGTCTTTGGTTATGTCCGCAGCGAATGACATTGATTTTATTTGCTGGGGACCTTTTAATTCCTTATCCGGGGCCTGCAGTAACCTCACCCAGGCGAACGTGAAATCTTGCAGTTACAGCGGTGCAGCGACCGAAACCTGTACCATTGCCAATGCCATTCCTGGCGCTTTTTACTTGCTGCTAATCACCAATTTCTCGAATACACAGCAGAACATAACCTTTAATCAGTCCAATGCCAATCAGCCAGGCGCCGCGACTACCAACTGTGGTTTTGTTTGTGTCGTATCGCCCACAAACAGCGGCATCATTTGCGCCAATAGTCCCGTCACCTTGTCGATTACTGCCAACACTAGTTCTGCCGTAACTTCCTTCACCTGGCTGGGCCCTAATAGTTATGGTTCCAATCAAGCCATACAGGTGCTAACGGGTCTGCAGGCCAGCGGGGTCTATACGTTGATGGGTACTGTTAATTCAACCATCAACGGAACACCTTATACGAATACCTGCCAGGCCACCACGAATGTCAGCGTCGTGGCGTATCCACAGTTCACCATCAACCCATCATTGGCAACCATTTGTCAGGGTGGAAGTGTTACCGCCGCCGTGGCTTTCACGAATACCGGCCCTCCCCCAGTTGCGCAGTTTAACTGGCAGGCAACCTTGCCAGGTAGTATTATATGGGCACCACAGCAGAGCAGCACCCTCATTCAGCCGCCTATTCTGCCAGCTACCACCTCGCTTGCTACAATGGTCTATAGTTTAACGGTTACGCCCGTGTTAAAGAATTGCCCCACGACGCAAACCATGGCCATCATTATTAATAATCCTTTTACGCCATCACTCGGTTTGCCGGGACCACTGTGTAATAATCAGAATCCCATCATTCTGGCTGCAACTCCTGGAGGGGGAACCTGGAGTGCCAATCCGGCACTGAGTGCCTCCGGACAGTTCAGCCCTAGTATCTCTGCTATCGGCACCAATACCGTCCGTTATTCTGTAAGTGTCGGCCTTTGCGATGTCTCCAATACCGGCACCATCGAAGTCAGCCGTTTCCACACGGCAGCGCTCTCTGGGAGTGTCAGCACGCGGTGTGTTCAGGATCCTGTGTATTACCTCAAGAACATTGTTCAAGATACCACCACAGGTAGTTGGAGCGGAACCAGTGTGTCCAA
>CALPON020000021.1 GCA_943325195.2 Sphingobacterium thalpophilum
ACTTGGTGTGGCAGGACTTGCAATTCTGGGTTTAGGCGGCTTGTTTATCGTTTTTCTTGGTTTATTTAATGACGGCGTTAATGCGGACTATGTCAAAACTGCTATCGAAGTCCTAACAGGGTTTTCATTAGGTGCGGAGTCCATCGCTTTATTCGCCCGTGTTGGTGGGGGTATTTATACAAAGGCTGCTGACGTAGGAGCCGATCTGGTGGGTAAAGTGGAGGCAGGTATCCCTGAGGATGATGTTCGTAATCCCGCTACCATTGCCGACAATGTTGGCGATAATGTAGGAGACGTTGCCGGAATGGGTGCTGACTTATTTGGTTCATATGTGGCAACAATTCTTGCTACAATGGTATTGGGCCAAGAGGTGAAAGTGACCGATAACTTTGGCGGTATGTCCCCAATTCTATTACCAATGGTCATTTGCGGGCTTGGAATTCTTTTTTCAATTGTTGGAACTTGGTTTGTGACCATTAAGGACGACAAATCTAATGTTCAGAATGCTTTGAATTACGGTAACTGGGCTTCTATGGCTTTAACGGTTATCGCTTCCTATTTTGTGGTGATGTGGATGTTACCAGAAGGAGACATCGTCCTGCGCGATGCAACGTTCAGTAAAATGGGTGTTTTTTGGGCAATATTAGTCGGTACTGCTGTAGGTGCGATTATGAGTATCGTAACCGAGTATTACACAGCAATGGGTAAAAAACCGGTGTTGTCTATCATTCAGCAATCCGCAACGGGTCATGCCACCAACATTATTGGTGGTCTGTCAGTCGGTATGAAATCAACCGTTATTCCAATTATTACACTTGCAGCTGGTATCATGGCTTCTTATCATTTTGCTGGATTATATGGTGTGGCAATTGCTGCAGCAGGTATGATGGCAACGACCGCTATGCAACTTGCGATCGATGCATTTGGACCTATTGCAGATAATGCAGGCGGTATTGCGGAGATGAGCCAGTTACCTCCAGAAGTACGTGAGCGAACAGATAATTTGGATGCGGTGGGAAATACAACAGCAGCAACTGGAAAAGGATTTGCAATTGCCTCTGCTGCCTTAACTTCACTGGCCCTCTTTGCTGCTTTTGTTGGTATTGCCGGAATTTCCGCAATTGATATTTACAAAGCTCCCGTCTTAGCCGGTCTCTTTATTGGTGGTATGATTCCTTTCATTTTCTCTGCTCTTTGTATTCAAGCCGTAGGACGTGCAGCAATGGACATGGTGCAGGAAGTGCGTCGTCAGTTCCGCGAAATTCCCGGTATTATGGAATACAAAGCCAAGCCGGAATATGAAAAGTGTGTGGCCATCTCCACAAAGGCTTCTATCCGCGAAATGATGATGCCGGGTGCGATTGCACTTATTACTCCCTTATTAGTAGGGTTTATCTTTGGACCAGAAGTTCTCGGTGGACTTCTTGCAGGTGTTACGGTTAGCGGGGTTCTAATGGGCATCTTCCAAAGTAATGCAGGTGGTGCATGGGACAATGCAAAAAAATCTTTTGAAAAGGGCGTCCTCATCAACGGTGAAATGTTTTATAAAAAATCAGAGCCGCACAAAGCTTCTGTTACTGGTGATACAGTGGGTGATCCATTTAAAGACACTTCTGGGCCATCCATGAACATTCTTATTAAATTAATGAGCATTGTGTCTCTTGTCATTGCTCCCTATATTGCAGAGCCGCTAGCTGAAGGAGCCGCCGATTTGCATTGTACTATTAACGGCAAAGAATACACCTGCAGCAGCCAGTCCCAGTGCGACAGCATTAAAGCCCTAAATGCGCACAGCATTGCTGAATTGAAAGGAAATTTCATGGTAGATAACGCACACAGCTCCGTGAGCTTCAGTGTAAAACACATCATCAGCAATACATCTGGTAATGTCGGCATCGATTCAGGATATGTGAATTTTGATAATGCTTCAGGAGATAAAATTTATAT
Source organism: Sphingobacterium thalpophilum (assembly GCA_943325195.2). Lineage (GTDB taxonomy): Bacteria > Bacteroidota > Bacteroidia > B-17B0 > Aurantibacillaceae > Aurantibacillus. The sequence continues at coordinate 1,948 of CALPON020000021.1, forward strand.
CCGTATGGACATGAAATCACTGAATACACAGAATAGCTATCGTGACGAGCACCTGCGTGATAAACCTGAGTTTTTTGAAGTGACTAAGTTCCCGAAAGCAACTTTCGCTGCGGCTTCGATTGAAGAAGTAGCAGGCAACAGCGAACATGCCTATGCTGCTCATGGTAAACTGACCATGAAAGGTGTTTCTAAAGAGATCACGGTATTTTTCAACTACTCCGGTACAGAAGAGATGGAGTACGATGGTAAAAAATTACGCGTCGCAGGTTTTGACGGTGAGGCCATGATCAATAAAAAAGACTTTAACATCACTAGCGAAAGCGCTTCAGATGAAGTAAAGATTGGCATAACACTGGAAGTTTTCCAGGAAATAACCGCTCAATAAGTAGCATTTTCAAAAAATGAAACCCCGAATCTTTAGATTCGGGGTTTTTTTGTTCCCTATTTTCCATTTTCGAAAACCGCCCTTGTTTTGTATTAGAATTTCCTTAATTTTACTTTAATCAACTAATTAGTCTCCAACATGAAACAACTTTTATTTTTAATTCTATTCTGTTCCTTTTCAACCGGTATTATGCAAGCGCAGTGCGCCCCCACCTGCAGCGCTTATGTCACTTATACGGTGCCCTATGGACCATTAAGTCCAGCAGGAATCAATGCAGTTCCGCTTTTTCTTCCAAATTCAGATGATGGTTGCACCTCGCCAATTAACATTGGTTTTACCTTTAATTACTACTGTATCAATTATAACTCCGTCCTGATTTATTCAAATGGAATGATTCAGTTGAATATCGGACAACCCTCTACCTTCCCCTCGGGTTATGACCCGGCACAGCTGTTTGGGGGTACTACTGCGGCGCCGAATGCACTAGTGGCTTTCCGAATGGACGATTTGGACCCTACGCAGGGAGGTTCCGTCACCTATACAACCATTGGCAGTACCCCTAATCAGAGTTTTGTGGTCACTTACAGCAATGTGCCCCTGTTCAGCAACACTTCCAGCCTTCATTCTGGGCAGATTATTCTCCACGAAACCTCTAATATAATTGATATTATCAGCATCTCCAGTCCATACCATGCTGTAAATTTTGCTACTCAGGGCATTGAAAATGCAACGGGTACAAGTGGCACGGCAGTCCCTGGCCGGAACATGAGCTACTGGAGCGCAACAGCTCAAACCTGGCGTTTTCAGGGCGTAAGTCCTGCGCCGCCTTCCGCTATCACGGGCACCACCTCAACGTGTCAGGGTTTGACCAATACATATTCCGTTACTGCAGTAGCAGGCGCTAGTTATAACTGGTCCCTACCACCAAACTGGTTCGGTACCAGCACCATTAGTGCAATTACTCCCACAGCCGGCAATTCTGGGGTTATTAATGTGACTGCCACTTACTCCTGCGGTACTTCTGCGCCGAGCTCTTTAACCGTGAATGTGATTCCCGCGCCGCTGGTAGCCTTTTCTTCTGCCACGCCGGGTATTTTCTGTTCGGGCACCACGGTCACTTTTCAGACAAGCGGTGCAGCCTCCTATACGCTTCAACCGGGTAACATTACGGGTACTCCTCCCTTTTTTGATACGCCACTGCAAAGTACTACCTATACCTTAACTGGCACCAATGCTTCCGGCTGTCTTTCTAACATTCCCGCCAATACAAACATCACCGTAAAAGAGACGCCTACGGTGGTCGTGAACAGCGGGGGAATTTGTATTGGTAATACCTTTAATATGACACCCACCGGTGCCAATGCTTATGTGTACAGTAGCGTCTTCTCAGGTGTTACGCCAAGTGCATCGGGTGTCTATAATTACAGTGTGGTGGGAACTTCTACGAATGGTTGTATTAGTAATACGGCTATCGCCAGTGTTACCGTCTATGCACTGCCGAGTTTGAGTGTGGCGGTGACGCGTACCTCTATCTGTGTTAAACAAACCTCTTCGCTCACCGCTGCCGGTGCAGCCACTTATACCTGGAATTTAAGTACACCTACCGCCAGTAATGCAGCTATCACAGTGACGCCACAGGTTACTACGATTTACTCTGTAACCGGTACCGATGCTAAAGGTTGTGTCAACTCGCAGTCCGCCACGGTAATTGTCAATGCCTGTGCTGGAATCGGCGAAGAAATGGCGAAAGTGCTTGTTCATATTTATCCGAATCCTGCTCGAGGCGCGCTCCACTTGGTATTGAGTACCTTAGCGCAAGTGCAGGTGTATGACGCGCTGGGCCGCGAAGCACTGAAAGGTGAGTTCCCTGCTGGTGATCAGCAGCTGAATATGTCAGAACTTCCTGCCGGACAGTATTTGATCCGCATACACTCTGGCGCAGTCAGCGAGACCAGACGATTTATTTTAGAATAAAAAAAACCCCGGCATTGTTGCCGGGGTTTTTTTGTGGTTCGCCGGAATGCAAGTACCTTCGGCTTTGTATGCGTATAGTCAGTTATAATGTAAATGGCATTCGTTCGGCCATGAATAAAGGTTTGGTGGAATGGATGAAAATGGTGCAGCCAGATATTCTCTGCCTTCAGGAAATTAAAGCTAATCCTGAACAAGTGGGATTGCTCGAGTTTGAAGAAATGGGCTATCAGACCTATTGGTATCCGGCACAAAAAAAAGGATATAGCGGTGTCGCCATCTTTACAAAAGTGCAGCCTCTAAATGTGGAGTTTGGCTGCGGCATACCTGCTTACGACTTTGAGGGACGAATTATCCGCGCAGATTATGAGACCTATTCTGTCATGAGTGTTTATCACCCCAGTGGCAGCAGTGGCGAGGATCGCCAGGCATTCAAAATGAAATGGCTGGAAGATTTCAGCCAGTATGTAACTGAATTGCGTACAACAATTCCGAATCTGGTTCTCTGCGGAGATTTTAATATCTGTCACAAAGCCATCGATATTCACAATCCGGTTTCCAATGCACGCACCTCTGGTTTTCTTCCGGAAGAACGGGAATGGATGGATCGTTTTGTCGCCATGGGATTTATCGATTCGTTCCGACATTTTAATAAAGATCCAAACCACTATAGTTGGTGGAGTTACCGGGCAGGTTCGCGGGGCAAGAATCTGGGCTGGCGCATTGACTATAATTTTACGACCGAAAATCTTAATCCTCGTCTTCGGAAAGCAGCGATTCTGGCCGATGCGATGCATAGCGATCATTGCCCCGTGCTACTTGAACTTGAATAAGTCTTCCTAGGACAGGGGGTAAATCTCATGTGTACCAGTCGCCGAAGCCCAGTATGCAAAAAAGCTCAGGCAAATTAAAGGGGCTCACTGGCTCGACCATTGTTCTGCTTTTGCAAAGACGGGCTCCAAATTTTCTAAATATTCCATGCTTGCCGCACTTATAATTATTATTTTTAGGTCGGTGCATTCAGGTATGAGCCGCAGAAATTAAAATGCCGGAAGAGTTTGTAATTATTGTTGCAGGTGGCACAGGTTCGCGCATGAAGAGCGACCGGCCAAAGCAGTTTCTTGAACTGAATGGTCTGCCAGTAATTATCCATACGCTTAGAAAATTCTTAACCTATAACCCAGACATTCGAATTATCATTTCTGTCCATAAGGACTACCTTAATTTTTTAAAAGAACTACTTCTTGAACATGAACCCGCCGCCCGTATCTCCCTCACCGAGGGAGGAGCTACGCGTTACGATTCGGTTTATAATGGCTTGATGCAGATAAGGGAAAGTCATGCGATTGTGGCGATTCACGATGCAGCGCGGCCTTTAGTGTCGGTGAAAACTATCAGGACCTGTTTCGAAACCGCCTCAGAAAAAGGCAATGCAGTGCCTGTCATCACTGTGTCCGATAGCCTCCGACTGCTTTCCGAGCGCGGAAATGTGGCGGTGGATAGGACGACCTACCGTATCGTACAGACGCCTCAGTGTTTTCTTTATCATCAAATTTTATCTGCTTTCTCTGGACCTTATCAGCCTTTTTTTACGGATGATGCCAGTGTCCTAGAAGCCAGCGGTGCGGCCATTCAATTGGTGGAAGGTAACGTTGAAAATATTAAAATTACAAGTCCCCACGACCTCTTGCTGGCCGCGGCTCTCCTAAACACCGCAGATGACCATGCAGAATGAAGAAATAATTGATGCCCTTGAGTTAACGGGAAAGTTAATGGAGCTTCACAACGAAAATCCATTTAAATCTAAAGCTTACGGCGCTGCTGCTTATAAATTATCCAAGCTTCGGTTTGATTTTCAAAATAAAACGGCTGACGATTTAAAATCTATTGATGGTGTTGGAAGCGGCATGCTCGCTAGGATACAGGATTTGATGACACATGGCAGCATGCAAGAGCTCGACCAGCTGTTGGATAAAACACCCCAGGGGCTCATCGAAGTGATGCAGGTTAAGGGACTTGGTCCGAAAAAAGTCCGGCAACTCTGGCTTGATCTTCAGATTGAAAGTGTGGGGGAGTTACTCTATGCCTGCAATGAAAACCGTCTACTGACCCTGAAGGGCTTTGGCGAAAAAACACAACTGCAAATCCGTCAGAATATTGAGTTTATGCTGGCAAGCAGAAATAAATTTCATTATGCCAGCGTCGAACAAGCGGCCCTTGATTTTGTGAGCACCATTCAGCAACAGCACAAGGGACAGGTGCAACTTGTTGGTGAGATGGCCCGTAAGTGCGAAATTATTGAATCCATCGCCATTCTTATTTCTGAGCCGGTGGAAGCGGATTTGAGTTTGATTAGTAATGAACTGCCTCTTCCCGTAAATTTTTATTACTGCAAGCAAGAAGTATTTGGTGCGCGAAGTATTGAACTATCTTCTACCCCTGCTCATTTGGAGGAAATTGGTTTTTCAGACCTATCTGCCAGCGCTGGCACGAAAGAAGAAACTGTTTACGAAGCCCTCGGCATGCAATTTATTCCACCCGAACTTCGCGAGGGTCGGGGCGAAAGTACAATCGCTCGTAAATACGCTCTGCCGCAACTAATCAGTATGAGTGATCTTAAAGGGGTTCTCCATAATCACACGACGGACAGTGATGGTGTGCATACCTTAAAAGAAATGTCGGATCATTGCAGAGAGCTGGGCTATCAATACCTCGGCATCTGCGACCATTCCCGAAGTGCTTTCTACGCTAACGGTCTGGATGAGGAGCGTGTGCTGGCGCAACACAGAGCCATTGAGCAACTGAATGCAGGTTATACGGATTTCCGCGTCCTCAAAGGCATTGAAAGTGATATTCTTTCTGACGGATCACTCGATTATCCTGAAGAGATTCTGAAACAATTTGATTTTATTGTTGCTTCCGTGCATTCGAATCTAAAGATGACAGAAGAAAAAGCCACGCATCGTCTAATAAAAGCTATTGAAAATCCCTATACAAGCATTCTGGGCCACCCAACGGGACGTTTATTACTCGGGCGGGCGGGATACCCCATCGATCATAAAAAAGTGATTGATGCCTGTGCAGCAAATAAAGTGCACATGGAATTAAATGCTCATCCTTACCGGCTCGATATCGACTGGCGCTGGATACCCTATTGTCTCGAAAAAGGGGTGAAGATTTCCATTAATCCGGATGCCCATCACAAAGATGGTTTTGCGGACATGTACTATGGCACATGCATTGCTAGAAAGGGCATGTTAAGTGCTGAACAGTGTCTCAATGCCCTGAGCTTAGATGACCTTTTGCTCAATTTTAAAAAGTAATGCCAATCCTCAATTCCATAGCAAGCTGGCTCATGAAAAAACGCATGCATCAGATTGAACTGTTTATCAAATATCCCGTCGATGTGCAGATGGAGTGGATGAGCAGTCTGGTAAGAGATGCGGCAGATACAGAATATGGCCGAAAGTTTGGTTTTTCGGACATTACGAATTACCGTCAGTTCAGCGAACAGATTCCACTCAACGATTATGAGTCTCTCAAGCCCTGGATTGAAAGGACCCGCCGCGGTGAACAAAGTTTACTCTGGCATTCCGAGATTCGTTGGTTTGCCAAAAGCAGTGGTACAACCGATAAAAGTAAATTTCTCCCTGTAAGTGATGAGAGCCTTGATGGTTGTCATTACAATGCAGGAAGGGACATGGTGACCCTTTGGTGCTACAATCATCCCGATACGCAATTGTTTACTGGGAAAAATCTCGCCTTGGGAGGCAGTTTTAAGGAAGATCATTTTGGTGAACACAATTCCTTTCACGGAGATGTAAGCGCCATCATTATTCAGAATTTGCCGATGTGGGCTGATTTTTTCAGAGCACCGGATGTCAGCATTGCGCTCATGGATGAATGGGAAGCCAAACTGGAAAAAATTGCTTTGAGCATGATGGATGAGAATGTCACAAGCATCGCAGGTGTGCCCAGTTGGATGCTGGTTCTGGTCCGAAGAATTCTTGAGAAAAAAAATAAAAAAGATCTGCGGGAAATATGGCCAAATCTGGAAGTCTATTTTCATGGCGGCGTTAGCTTTACGCCCTATAAAGAACAGTTTTGCGAATTGTTTGGAAACAACAAAGTTGAGTTTTTGCAACTGTACAATGCCTCGGAGGGATTTTTTGGAATACAAGATCAGGTGCACAGCGATGAAATGTTGCTGATGCTGGATTATGGCATCTTCTATGAATTCATCGAAGTGCGTGACATGGCAGTTCCAGATGCTTCTCGAAGGACCATTCAACTAGAGGAGGTGCGCATCGGCATCGACTACTCCATGATCATTACAACAAATGCGGGACTTTGGCGGTATCAGTTAGGCGACGTGATTCGCTTTACCAGCACTAATCCCTATCGCTTCAAAATTAGCGGAAGGACTAGGCAGCATATCAACGTATTTGGAGAAGAATTAATGGTTCACAATACCGATGCAGCCCTGGCAATTGCCTGCGAAAAAGCAAATGCTCGGGTCACCGAATACACGGTGGCACCCATCTTTATGAGCAACAATGCCGGAGCACATGAATGGCTTATTGAATTTGAAAAAGCGCCTCAGAATTTTGATTATTTCGTGGCCCAACTGGACGAAGCCCTTAAACGACAGAATAGTGACTATGAAGCTAAACGCTACAATAACTATGTGCTCTACACTCCAGTGATACGCGCTTTGCCGGCACAGAGTTTTTATAAATGGCTGAAAAAAAACAATAAGCTTGGGGGGCAATATAAAGTACCGCGCCTCAGCAACGAACGCCTCGTGCTAGAAGAGATTAAGGCGCTGGCAAATATCTGAGCATATTTTTTACTAATTTTAAAGAATGAAGTGGCTTCGCCTGCTCTTTTTTTTAATTCTGATTTACTCCATTCATGGTTTTACTGTGAAGGGAAAATACGACTATTTTACAACAGACAATCTTGGTAATATTTATCTGATTCACGAAGATGAGTTAATCAAATACCTACCAGGTGGAAAACTCTTCGCACGCTACAGCAATCTTAAACTAGGCAGTATTACCTCGGTGGACGCCACTAATCCTCTAAAAATCCTCCTGTATTACCGCAACTTTCAGCAAATCGTTTTTCTTGACAATCAGCTGTCTCAAAACAGTGAGCCGGTGTCCATTGAAAAGCTGGGCTATGAGCAAGCTGACCTGGTTTGCGCTGGCAGTAACAACAGTTTCTGGATTTACAATAAACAAAACAGTGAACTCATTCGCTTTGATCAGTTTGGTAGACAAATCACCTCCACAGGTAACCTGAAACAAGTTCTAAATGCGGGTTTGAATCCGGACTTTATGATTGAACACAATAACTTGCTTTACCTTAACTCGCCGGCTTCGGGAATTTTTGTATTCGATGTCTTTGGTGCTTTTTCAAAGTTAGTGACCTTGCGAGGATTGCATAGTTTTCAGGTGTGGGACGATCAGCTATTTTTTCAGCGCGATACCCTTTTCTGTCGTTATGATCAGGTGTTGCTGGATGATTTCTGTGAGTCCTTTCCCCGAAAAGCGACCCAAAAAGGAATTCGCGCCTTTGGTCCGACCTATTATCTCGGTTATCGCGACTCGGTGGTGACCGGCAAAAGATAATTACACCTATTCTTTATTTGTTTGGGCTATTTAACATCCCTTCACAACAGATCCTACTTGCGCTTTCGTTATATTTGCATAGAAGCGAACTAAATTAAAGTGCAGGCTGCAGAACAGATATTAATTGGTAAACTGGATGCGTTCATTCGGAGGTATTATAAAAACCAGTTACTAAAAGGTTCTCTTTATGGATCGGGCATTTTACTTTCTGCTTTCCTGGGTGTTACACTGCTGGAATATTTTGGCGAATTTAACAGCATTATTCGCGGTACCTTCTTTTTTGGCTTTATAGCAGCAGCCATCCTGGTCATGACGAAGTACATCATTACCCCTTTGCTGCGCATTAATCGGATTGGCGAACGCATAAGTTACGAGCAGGCGGCAGGAATCATCGGTAGCCATTTCGGAAACGTACAAGATAAACTTCTGAATTTATTGCAACTCCAAAATAAAAAATTGAGTGACGGCTCTGCAGATCTTCTCTTGGCCAGCATCGGTCAGAAAACGGAGGAGTTAAAACTGGTGCCCTTCGCCGCCGCCATTAATTTAAACGAAAACAGACGTTATGTGGCTTATGTGCTGCCTTTGTTTTTAGTAACAGTTTTACTTTTTGTAGTCTGGCCACATATTTTTTCAAAAAGCACCACCCGTCTGGTGCATTATCAAACCTTTTTTGAAAAAGAAATGCCCTTTCACTTCACGATTCTAAATCATGACCTGCAGGCACTGCAGACGGAGGATTACGAATTAAAGCTGAAACTGGATGGAAGTGAATTGCCAGCGGAAGTCTTTCTGATTGTGAATGGGATTGAATATAAATTGGAGCGACAAAACGCCACAGAATTCAGTTATACCTTCAGCAATCTGCAGCGCTCGACAGATTTTCAATTGGCTGCGTCTGGCTTTTTATCAAAACCTTATCACCTCAATGTCTTGCCAAAACCCTCACTCCTCGAGTTCTCCATGCAACTTAGTTATCCCGCCTATCTGCATAAAGCGGATGAACTGGTAAGCAATACTGGCGACGTCATTGTGCCGCAAGGCACGCGCATTAAGTGGCTATTCCATACCAGCAATGCGGATAAACTTCAGATGAACTTTTCCGACTCTCTTGCACTGCCTTCGCGAAAAGAAGAAAACGTTTTTAGTTACAGTCGGCGTTTCATGAAGGACAATCAATACGCCGTCAGAGCCGGCAGTGCACTGGTACCTTATGGGGATTCCATGTCATACAGTGTGAGGGTCCTGCCTGATCAATTTCCTTTTATTGAGGTCAGTGAAAAAGTCGATAGCATAGACCGGAAGAATATTTATTTCAGCGGAATGGTGCGCGATGATTACGGCTTCTCGCAGCTAGTATTCCAATACAAACGGTTTGGACTCGATAGCAATGGTCGAAGCTTTGAAAAAACAGGCGCGCTTCCGGTGACCATTGCACGCGATCAGATTTCGCAAAGTTTTTATTATTTCCTCGACGTCGCTCCTTTTAATCTTAATGCCGGTGAAAAACTCGATTACTTTTTTGAGGTGCGGGACAATGATGGCGTTAATGGTCCCAAAGCAGCCCGCACACAGGTTATGAGCTTTAAAGCACCTACACAGGTGGAGATGGCTGAAAGTCGTGATAAAAGTAATTCTGAAATCAAGAAAGACCTAGAAGAAAGTATCAGCAAAGCCAAACAGTTACAGAAAGATATTAATGAACTTTCCAAAAAGATTAATGATAAAAAACAACTGGGGTACGAGGAACAGAAAAAACTGGAAGAGTTATTGAAGAAACAACAAGCGCTTCAGAATAAAATCGAAGAATTAAAAAAAGAAAATCAGCAAAATAATCAGCAACAAAATGAGTTTAACCAGGTGGATGAATCTATTCTGGAAAAACAAAAAGAACTAGAAAAACTTTTTGAGAACGTGATGACACCGGAGATGAAAAAACTCTTCGATGAATTAAATAAGATGCTTGAGAAAATGGATAAAAATCAAGTTCAGGAAAAACTCGAGGAGCTAAAGCTCACCAATAAAGACATCGAGAAGGAGCTGGATCGCAACCTGGAAGCCTTCCGCCAACTCGAAGTGCAGCAAAAGTTGCAGGACGCTATTGAAAAACTGGATGCGCTCCAAAAGAAACAGGACGAGTTAAGCAAAGAAACCCTCGGGAAAAGAGAAGAAAAATCACCGGCAGAGAAGGAGGCACCTAAAGATGCTAATAAGGAGAAGGCCGAGGAACAGAAGAAGGAAGATGCGGCTAAGAAGGAAGATGCAACAAATGCCGATACTAAAGAAAATAAAAAAGATGCCGCTGATTTAAAAGCGAAGCAGGAAGAAATTAAAAAACAGTTCGATGACCTGAAGAAAGAACTGAATGATCTCAAAAAGAAAAACGAGGCATTAGAGGAACCTGGCAAACTGCCTGAGACGGAAAAGAAGGAAGAGCAAATCTCTGGAGACATGCAGAAAAGTTCCGATCAGTTGCAGAAGAATAATAAAAAGGAATCCTCTAAATCTCAGCAAAAGGCCAGTCAGGAGATGCAGGAGATGAAAGAGGAAATGGAAAAGGCTATGGCAGAAGAGGAGGAAACCCAACAGGAGGAGAATGCTCGGTCGCTCCGGCAAATCTTAGAAAACCTTCTCAATCTATCCTTCGCGCAGGAGGAGTTAATAAAAGATTTACCAGAGACCCGAGTGGACAATCCGCAATATGTTGCTATTCCTAAAAAACAAAATAAACTAAAGGATGATAGTAAAATTATAGAAGATAGCCTTTTGGCCCTGAGCAAACGTGAGCCGAAAGTGAGTGCTGTTATTAATCGTGAAATCAGCGCCATCAACATGAACATGGAGAAAACGGTGAAAGCCATGGCTGAGCGGAATATTGCAGAAAGCACCATGCGCATGCAGTCGACCATGACCTCCGTAAATAATCTCGCCCTACTGCTTAATGAATCACTGGAGCAGATGCAGCAACAGCAAAAGGACCAGAAGGAAAGTAAGTCCAAAAAAGGAGGAAAATGTAAAAAGCCAGGCTCTGGCAGTGGACAAAAGCCATCCAAACAAGGTAACTCAAGTGCAAACATGCGTAAGCTCCAGGAGCAACTTAATAAACAAATGAAAGAGCTGAAGGAGGCTATGGAGAAAGGCGAGAAACCGGGACAGAAACCAGGCGAAAAGCCAGGGCAAAAGCCAGGGGATAAACAAGGCATGGGACAGGGGGGTAAGAGCGGGGTAGGTCTACCGGGATCGAGCGAGCAGTTTGCAAAAATGGCGGCACAGCAAGAGGCCCTTCGCCGCCAAATGCAGTCCATGATGGAAAAGTTAAAAAATAAGGGCCAAAATCCCGGCGGCGATTTGGCAAATTTGATGGAAGAGACGGAGAAAGACCTTGTAAATAAACAACTTACGAACGAGACTATGCGTCGCCAGGAGCAAATCTTGACCCGTTTGCTCGAAAGTGAAAAAGCGGAGCAGGAAAGGGAGCAGGATGAGAAACGCAAAAGTAATGAGGCAAAAAGCGAAAATAATAGTAACCCTGCCGGATTTTTAGAGTATAAAAGACTCAAGGAAAAGGAAATGGAACTTCTTAATACGGTGCCACCCAGCCTAAATCCCTATTATAAAGAAAAAGTTAACCAGTACTTTAACAGCTTGAACCGATGATTCCAACCAAGTACCAAAACTTAAAAGTCTCTTCTAATTCGCAAAGCCTGCGATTGGTGGAACGTTTAATCGAAGATGTCTGCCAGGTTTATGGAGTAAATGAAGATTGCTATGGTAACATGCTTATTTCCGTTACCGAAGCGGTAAACAATGCCATTCATCATGGTAATAAAGGAAACGCTGACAAATTTGTCAAGATCGGGTTTGAATCAGAAAATAACCTCCTTGTCTTTTCCGTTGAGGATGAGGGTGAGGGTTTTGATCACGGAAGTCTGCCGGACCCCACCGATCCCACTAATCTTGATAAACTAAGTGGACGGGGTGTGTTTTTAATGACCCAATTATCTGATATGATTCGCTTTGAGGAAAATGGTAAAAAAGTATTTCTGGGATTTAATGAAAATAGTTAGTTGTCATGTTGATTTGTTAGTAGGAAAGGGTAGATGGAAATCTGCCCTTTTTTATTTAATAAAAATAGCAAAACACAGTCAACGCCCTCTGATGGCTTGGCGAAAAAACTTACCTTTAGGTTTCTATGAAAATTAGAGGCGCCCTGCTGTTTATTGTTCTTGTCTTTCTGACAGCTGGCGCCCTGCATGCGCAGAAGCGGCGTGACAATGATAAACTGGCTCTCCAGTTTTTTGAAAAAGGAGAATTCGAAAAAGCCAATACTTATTTTGCTGATCTCTTTGATGAACAGCCACAAGCCTGGTTTAGCATGTATTACAATAGCCTGATTGGCGCCAGAGATTTTTCCAAGGCAGAAAAGATCACAAAAAAAATGCTGAAGGCTAATCCGAAAAATTCTTCCTTTTATATTTATCTGGGAAAAATATACGGACTCAGTGGCGATGCCAAAAGAGAAAAAGATGCCTATGAAAAGGCGATTAAAGAATTAAATCCCGTTCAACCAGACATTGAGAATCTGGCTTTTGCTTTTAAGCAGGAAAAGCAACTTGACTGCGCGATTTCAGTTTATAACAAGGCGCGCAAGGCGAATCCGGATTACCCTTATTTTTATGAACGGGCCGAGATTTACAAGGAGAAAAATGAGTTTCAAAACATGATCAGCGAGTATCTAGATGCATTGGAATTCAAAAATTCAGAACTACAAACGGTCCAGATGCAATTGCAAAACTCTCTGGGATACGATGATGAAAAAGGGGGAATTTACAATCCGCTCCTGCGAACCGAACTCCAGCGCAGGATTCAGAAACATCCGGAAAATGAAGTGCTGGCGGAGTTTCTCATTTTTATCCTCAAACAGCAACGAGATTTTGAAGGGGCTTTTATTCAATGCCGTGCGCTGGACAAACGACTTCGGGAAGATGGTCAGCGACTGATTGAACTAGGCCGCATTTGCAGAAGTAATGCAAATTATGAGCTGGCAACGCGTTGTTACCAGTATGTAATCGACAAAGGGTCCGATGGGTCCTTTAGTGATTTGGCTGCACTCGAAATTCTTGGGGTGGAATATCTGGCACTGACTGCCCGTCCTGCCCCCGTCCAGTCAGAGCTACTTCAACTAGAAGCGAAACTGGATAAAGGACGTACGCTTTATGTGCGGAGTGGTTTTGCCAATGTCATTGTGAAACAACTCGCCACCCTTCGTGCCTATTATCTCAATAAGCAGGCTGAAGCGATCACCCTGCTTTCCGAGGCCATTGCAGAGGTGTCAGCAGATGCCACACAAAAAGCGGATTATAAATTGTTACTGGGTGATATCTATTTACTCAGTGGCGAAATCTGGGAAGCATCACTTCTCTACTCACAGGTTGAAAAAAGTTTTAAATTCGAAAGCATTGGCAATGAGGCGAAATTCCGTAACGCAAAACTAAGTTACTATGCAGGCGATTTTTTATGGGCCAAATCACAGTGCGATGTCCTAAAAGGCAGCACCACCAAACTAATTGCGAATGATGCGCTTGATCTGAGTTTGATTATTACGGATGCTATCGGGGTCGATACAAATGAGGCCCCCTTAAAAATGTTTTCTTCTGCAGACTTACTTATTTTGCAACACCGTTATAAAGAAGCTGTGCAACGAATGGACAGTATTAATCTGCTCTTCAATTCACATACGCTTGGGGATGATATTAATTTTAAGAAGGCTGCCGTTTTTGAACAGCTTGGAAAATGGACAGAAGCGGAAGAAATGTATAAAGCAATACTTGAGTTTTATCCAGAAGATCTGTATGGTGATGATGCACTCTTTAAACTTGCCGAATTATATAATTTTAAAATAAAAGATCCTGTGAAAGCCCAGAAAATGTATGAGGATATGTTGTTGCTTTATCCCGCTAGTATTTACGCCGTCGAATGCCGCAAGAGGTTCCGTCAACTTCGTGGGGATGCCATCACTAATTAATTGCTTTTTCCTTCGCCTGAAATACAAACCATTGAACTGATTCCGGATTGTCCGGTGCAGGTGCTGCGCCTGGATGAGGTAGATCCTCAGATTAGCGGTAATAAGTGGTATAAACTGAAGTACAATGTGGTTCGCGCCAAAGAAAACGGGTATAGAGGACTGCTTACCTTTGGCGGCCCAAACAGCAATCACATTGCAGCAACAGCGGCGGCATGCAGACGCATGGGACTTCAATCGGCGGGTATCATCCGCGGCAGGGCAGGAGAGGCTGAAACACCAACTTTAAAATTCGCACGTGAACAGGGCATGAACATACATTTCGTGGGCCGCGAAACCTACGCCTTGAAAAATGCTTTAGAACAGCAAATGCAGTGGCAACACGTTTTTCCGGAACTGCTATCAGTGCCCGAGGGTGGCGCTAACAAGGAGGGCATAAAAGGAGCTGCAGAAATTTTAGCAGACTGTCCAAGAGTGGACTATTGCTGCTGCGCCTGTGGCACCGGGACCACCTTTCTTGGTTTACTGAAATCGGGATGCGCATCCAGTTTACTAGGGTTCAGCGTTCTGAAAGGACAAAATACTTTACCGGAGGAGCTTCGACGCCTGGATTCCGAAGTGGCAGCGAAAGTGGGAGGAGAAGAGGTCTTTGATAAAACCGTGATTCGGGGACAGGGCATCACCAATCGTTTTTCGGACAAGGGTTATGCGGGTTATTTTCCTCCGGCTTATGAATTTTCGCGTGATCTGAAGCAGCGGACCGGTTTGCAATTGGATCATGTCTATACTGCCCGCTTATTCTACGGTGTAGCGCGCCTGCTGCAAGAAAACAGATTCTCCGAAGGCGCTCAGATTTTACTCATTCACTCGGGGGGATTGCAGGGAAATGCCGCATTTGAAGCCCGCTATGGTTTGGAAACCTTTTAACCGGGAAAAGCGAATATCGCTTTCCGCCGCTGGAAAAACCCCCGCAAAATGTGTATCTTAGACCTCAATTTAAACCGTAAATATGGGATGTGGAAGTGGAGGTTGTAGTACCGGATCAAATAGTATACCTGCTGGCTGCAATAGTAATGGTAGTTGTGGGACGGCAGACGGCTGCAACAAACTATCGGTTTTTGACTGGCTTGGAAACATGGCCCTTCCAGAGGGACAAAAACCCTTTGATATTGTAGAGATTCGTTTTAAGAATTCACGAAAAGACTTTTTTAAAAATGTTAATCAACTGAATCTGAATGTCGGTGACGCTGTAGCGGTGGAAGCGACTTCTGGACATGATATGGGAACCGTTTCTTTAACCGGCGAACTTGTTAAACTGCAGTTGAAAAAACGCAATATTAATTTCGATTCGGAAGAGCTTAAAAAAGTATACCGGAAAGCGAAACAAAACGACCTAGATAAGTGGCACGATGCCCGTTCACTGGAGGTGGACACAATGTATCGCGCAAGGACAATTGCCCTGCGACTTGGTCTGGAAATGAAACTCAGTGACGTGGAGTATCAGGGCGATAAATCGAAGGCAATTTTTTATTACACTGCTGATGCGCGCGTTGATTTTCGTGAGCTAATTAAAGTCCTTGCTGAAGAATTTAAAGTTCGAATTGAAATGCGGCAGATTGGCGCGCGACAAGAGGCTTCGCGCCTCGGCGGCATCGGCAGTTGTGGCAGGGAACTCTGCTGCAGCACCTGGCTTACCGATTTCCGTACCGTTAGTACCAGTGCTGCGCGCTATCAGCAGTTATCACTGAATCCACTCAAGCTGGCGGGACAGTGTGGTAAATTAAAATGTTGTCTGAATTACGAACTGGACAGTTATCTGGATGCCCTGAAAGATTTTCCGGATATGGATGGCAAGAAATTACAGACTAAAAAAGGCGATGCTTTCCTTCAGAAGACCGATATTTTTAGAAAGATGATGTGGTTCAGTTACCGCAGCGAACCAGGAGTATTGATTCCAATGACGGTCACTGCAGTAAAACTCATTAACGAAGCCAATGCCAAAGGCGAAATGCCGGAAGAGTTGACACCTGCTTATAAAATCACCGACAAACCCGTAATAGTTGAACCTTTGTTTGAAAATGTTGTGGGTCAAGATAGTCTGACCCGTTTCGATCGCAAGGGAGGCAAAAATAAACCGCCGCAAAAACGGAATGATCGTCCACAAGGTGCTCAGCGCTCAGGACCGCGTCCTCAGACTCAGCGTAATGCTCAGGTGAAAGAGGGGGATGCTGCTGAAAAACAAGATCAGCCAAGGAATCAGCCAAAGAAACAGGGTGGGCCTCAACAAAATCGTCAGCAGGGAAATAACCGAGCAAATAATCAGCAAAGGAATACCAATGCAAGCGACCGTCCTTCCAGCGCAGCGCAGCCTCAGCAAAACCGTGAAGCGCGTCCGCAACGTAAACCGCAAGAGCGCAATCAGAACCGTCGGCAGGGATCTAATCAAAATCCGAACCCCAGTCCTAAACCTGATGCAACGACTGGCCCTAAACCTGACCAAAATGAAGACACCAATTAACTTTGTCGCGTTTTTTTTATTTTTCCTTCTGTTGACTGGCTGTCAGCGCAATCGGATCTTCAGTGAATACAAAACATTTCAGGATGAGGAGTGGCAGGCGAAGGATAAAGCTGTGTTTGAAATGGAGATTACCGATACAAAGAATCTCAACAATGTCTATCTCAAGGTCCGTCACGGCGATACTTATCCCTACCGAAATTTGTTTTTGTTTGTGAATACGATTTATCCCGATGGTAAGGAAATACGTGACACCATGGAAGTAGTACTCAGCAATCAAAAGGGCGAATGGCTGGGGAGTGGTGTAGGCGATATTTTTGACTATAAGGTCCCAATCAAACGCAACGTGCGTTTTGCGCTTGCAGGAAAATATAAATTCGTTTTTGAGCAGGCCATGCGCGTTGATCCACTGCCCATGATCATGGATTTTGGATTTGAAGTGGAGCGTAGTAACTGATTATTTTTTAAGCAAGGCATTCCAGCCCTGAGCAGTTAATTCGTGCACTGTTCCAGCCTTGGCAACCATCAAACAGCCTTTAGAAGCATTGGTGATGTGTCCAATCACTGTTATATCCATCGATGTTTTTATCTTGTCATAGTCACTGATGGGAATCGTAAACAACAACTCGTAATCCTCACCACCACTTAAAACACAAACAGTTGGATCTAGATTAAATTCCCGTGCTGTTTCGAAAGTAAGGGGATCTATTGGTAGTTTGTCTTCATACAGTTCAACACCTACTTCGCTTTGCTGACAGAGGTGAAGTATTTCAGAGGACAATCCGTCGCTAATGTCAATCATGGCAGTTGGCCTTATGTTTAATTCTTTTAGCTGCTGAATGACATCCTGACGGGCTTCCGGTTTTAACTGACGTTCGAGAATATAGTCCTTGCCCTCAAGGTCAGGTTGCAGATTTGGATTATCTTTAAATACGGCTTTTTCACGTTCCAGGATCTGCAGTCCCATATACGCACCGCCAAGATCACCGCTCACACACAATAAATCCCCTTCTTTTGCTGTATTGCGGTAAACAATATTTTCTGCCTTAGAAGAACCCAGGGCGGTAATGCTGAGCACAAGTCCGCTGCGACTGCTGGTGGTGTCACCACCAACCAGATCAACCTTGTATTTTTTACAAGCCAGTAACATCCCAGCGTACAGCTCCTCAAGTGCTTCCAGACTGAATTTACTGCTGATAGCAATGCTGACCAGAATTTGTTTGGGCACTGCATTCATGGCAAAAATATCGCTGAGGTTCACTACCACGCTCTTATACCCTAAATGACGAAGCGGCACGTAACTCAGGTCAAAATGAACACCTTCCACCAGCATATCGGTGCTGATGACCGTCTGTTCATCCTTGTAATCGATGACTGCTGCGTCGTCCCCCACACCCTTCAAGGTCGACTCCTGATTCAATTCTATAAACTGAGTCAGGTGTTTGATCAGGCCAAATTCTCCAAGTTCCGAAAGTTCGGTATAGCTTGTGTTATCGAAATCCATTTTCGTATATTGAAGTTATTGTTTTTGCAAGTTCTAAGTCTAGGGCAGTAACAGCTTTTACATCGTGCGTGTGAAGACGGATGTCTACCGTATTATATACATTTTGCCAATCGGGATGATGTGCGGCTTTTTCCGCTGCTAGCGCCACACTGCTCATAAATCCGAAGGCCGTTCGGAAATCTTTGAAACGAAATTGACGCTGTAGTGTTTTGCCGTCGTAAGTCCATTCATTCAGACTTAATAAAGCGCTGCGAATTTCTGTTTCTGATAATGCTGTTGGATTCTCCATGCTTCAAAGATACGTATTCAGGTAAACTCTTCCTGCATTTCAACGCTGACCTCTCTGACATCGCCGTTCATGGGCGGCGTGTACTTGGTAATGCGCACGCGGAGTGATTTCAGTGCTGGTAGTTCAGCGCAGAGGGACTTGAAGATGCGGGCGCAGACCTGTTCAATGAGCTTACTGCGTATATTCATCTCACGCTTACTGATTTCGTAGACACTGCAGTAGTCAATGGTTTTTGTCAGATCATCTTCTTCTGCCGCAGCGGTAAAATCCGTGGTCATAAAAACATCCACCTGATAATGTCCGCCCACTAGCGCCTCTTCTTCCAGACAGCCATGCCGGCCAAAGAGACGTATTCCTTCTATATTTATCTGATGTTTCATTTTTATCTTCCGAAGTCTAATCCATCCTGATTGCCCTGATTACCGTCACCTTGACGCATCTGTTTTGCCTTCTTAAAGATGGAAGCATCCATCTTTCCGAAAATGTAAGAGATGGAAAGACGCACATAGCGACTTTCGCGGCGGCGCGACAAATCCTGCAGATAATAAGGTGTTTCATAGTGAGTCCCCATACGACGTGTATTAAAGACATCACTCAGTGATGCATTAATGATCCATTTTGTGGCAATCATTTTATTGACAGAAATATCCATGGAGTAGATCGGAAGTGAATAACCTAATAAAAGGATGCGTGGTGATTCGTAATTACCATTAATCTGCAGGGTCCAAGATTTAGGCAGACGATAAGAAAGAATGGCTTTGGAGTTAAATGCAAACCCTTCCGCTTTTACTTCTGGCTCAGTGGGTACAACAATGCCCTTGATATAGATATAGAAGGCGTTTAGATTTAAGGTCAGATCTAGATTTTTAATCCACTTGAGTAAAAGGTATTTGCTGCCAAATTGACTAAACGAGTATTTGTAAGTATGTTCCATGCCGTAACGAATGGCATTTCGGCCATTCACACTGGTATTTACAAGCACAGTTGGATCATCCAGTGAGGGATAGGCCACATCGGTGATGGGTTGCTCTTCATAGCGGAAATAACCACTTCCGAGATAGCTACCGGATGTCAGAACTTTATTGTAATTAATTTCAGAAATATTTTTGAACTCCGGTTTTAATTGGGGATTACCTATGCGATAGTTCTGTCGGTCAGCAAACATCACGAAAGGCATAAGCTGGAAGAAATTAGGCCGCTGAATTTTTCTGCTGAAATTTAACTGCCACTCCTGATTCTTATTGAACTTTCTGGAGAGATAAATACCAGGGAAGATGGATTTCAACAGGTCACCACCAGCGGCTGGATAGCTGTAGGAAAAGGATTGCTGCTTATCTGTAATCGTGCCCTTGTAATACGATTGCTCAAAACGCAAGCCTGCTTGATAATTAATATTAAAGAGCGTCTGATTATTATAGTTAATGTAAGCTGCATTAATCAAGTCATCAATAACATAGCGGTTACTCATGTTGGTATCGGGCAGATAAAAGTCTTGCGTATTCACAGAGCGCATGGCCGTATTTGAACTAATAGAGTTCTTGTAATACGATTTAACACCCATTTCAAGCTTGCTGGTTTCGCTGAGGGGATCAACATAATCTAATTGAAAAACGCCCTGGTGTGAACTACTTTTGCCATCATTCTTCTGAAACTCTGCAGGAATAGAACCACTGCCATTTGCCAAATCAGCCCAAGTGCTGAACAAATAGCCATTCTGCCCGCCGCCAAAATTCACATTCGCATCTGCCGTTAATTCTTTACCTGCTTTTGGATAAGTTTTTTTGTAGAGCAACTGCAGATTGTAATTCTCAAATCCCGCGCGTTGGTCATTTTTGCGGATACCACTTAACTGCTTATTCTGATTTTTATCAAGGACCTCAAAGTCCTGGGCATCAAATGTGTTAAAGCGACCCGCCATTAGCATCGCATTGCAACTTAATGTTTGACGATTGGTAAGGTTATAATCAATTCCGATTTTTCCGAAATTGAATTTGTTCATCATGCGACTATTGTTTCCCTGATTGTAGTAGCCAAGAATATCGCCCGAATCGAGCTGCGTGCGGCGCGTAAACCCCTGTGTCAGATTAAGGCTTTGATTGTAGGAGTACATGGCACTCAGATTCCATTTCCCTTCTTTTACATTTACATTGGCCATGCCACCATAGCGATCGCCAGTCCCCACATAGGTCATAATCATGCCATTATAACCTGGCTTTAAATTCTTTTTCATGATGATATTTAAAATACCACCGGTTGCACTAGCATCAAATTTAACAGAGGGATTGGTGATTATTTCTATCCGGTCAATCTGATCGGCAGGTATTTGCTGAAGAGTAAGATTAGTCGGACGGCCATCCACAAAGATGGTGGGACTCTGATTACGCAGCTGTGCATTACCGTCTGCGTCCACCGTAACACCTGGCACGTTTTTCATCGCATCTGCCGCTGTACCGCCGCGCACAGAGATATCCTTGTCCACATTGTAAGTCCTTTTATCAATGGACATAACCACCGTGTTTTTCTCTGCCACCACATCAACCTGTTTGAGCAATTTCTGATCGATATCACATTTTAAATCCCCGAGATCGACTTCCAGTTTATTGGGCATCTGAATATAAAACCTGCTTTCAAAGGTCTTATAGCCAATCTGTGTCGCACGGAAGCGGAAGCCCCCGATGGGCGGGAGACCTTCAATACTGAATTCGCCTTTTTCATCGGTGAGCGCACCACCCAAAAGACTGTCTTTATTAAACCAAAGGACCATGACAGGGGCAAATTCTATTGGCTTCTGTGTTGAAGCATCTATCAACTTACCATAAACGCGTCCTTTGATGTCTTTCATTGCCTTGGCCATGTCTTTCTGGCTGCCGGGAAATTGTGCATTTACCAGAATGGAAGACAGAAGGAGGAGGGTGATGAGAATTTTTTTCATTTGGCTGTAAAGTTACAGTAAAAAAGGTGATAAATTAATCAAATAGGAGCAGCGAAAGATAGAGGGCATGACTGTCCGACACCTCTGAATCTCAGGTTTTCCTTATATTTGCCCATGCATAGTGGCAAAATGATCATCTTTTCAGCGCCATCCGGGTCTGGTAAAACCACTCTGGTGCGCCATATTTTAAAAACCTTTCCGCAGCACATTGAATTTAGTATCTCTGCCACCAGCCGCCCAAAAAGGGGCGTGGAGGTAAACGGAAAAGACTACCATTACCTCAGTGTGGATGAATTTAAAGTGAAAGTAGCAGCGAATGAATTTCTGGAATGGGAAGAGGTTTATGCCGGCACTCATTACGGCACCCTGCGCTCGGCTGTTGAATCTATCTGGGCGCGTGGTAAGGCCGTTATTTTTGATATTGATGTAGAAGGGGGCCTTAATCTAAAAAATCAATTTAAGGACCAGGCCTTGGCAGTTTTTGTAATGCCGCCGAGTATCAAGATTCTGGAGGAACGTCTGCATTCGCGGAGTACTGACAGTACTGAAAGTATTGCGCGGCGAATTGCAAAGGCTGAAAAAGAATTAAAAACGGCGGAATTGTTTGATGTCTTTATTTTAAATGAAAACCTGGAAGAAGCCTGTGCCAAAGCGGAAGAACTAGTCGCGGAGTTTCTTGAGCTAGAAAATATTTAATAAAAAAAAGGGAACCATCTGATTCCCTTTTTTTAATTTTCTTAGGCTTCCGTTTTTTGCCTGCTGGCATCCCTTACCTTGCCCAACTCTTCATTAATCATTTTTCGCTTCGCAGTGAGCTCTGCCAGTTTTGATTTTTCTGCTGAAATTTTATCTTCAATTTCCTTCAAAAACGAGGTATTGCCTTTAGAAGTTTTAAAGAAGCCCAGATTGTTATCATAAGTCCGCACTCGCCCATTTATTTCATCAATCATTTTTTTATAATGATCGGACTCGCGACTTAGTAAATCCATTCCGTTTTCAGAAGCAATCATTCGGTCAAGTTTGGTGCGGAACTGAATGCTTGCCTTTTCTGTTTTATCAATCTGCATTTGTTCATACAACTCGTCCAGCTTATTATAAAAAGCGTCATTAAGCCGCTTCTTATCCTTCATGGGTACTAGACCGGCTGCATTCCATTCTGCGCTAAAGGCTCGAATCTGATCTCGGTTGGCATTCAGGTCCTCATTCAATGTGAACTGCAAAAGACGACCAAGGATTTCTTCTTTTTTTACAAGATTGTCCTCATGCGAGGCTTCAACGCCTTCGAAATGTAATTTACGGGCATCAAAAAATGTATTGCAGGCTTTTCTGAAGCGCGCAAATAATTTCGGCTCTTCTTTGTCACCGCCGCTTGGATATTTTTTCCAGGTATCCTGCAGTTTAATCAAATCGAGCCCAGTTTTCTGCCAGTCGGTGCTGTTTTGCAGTGCCTCTGCTTTTGCAATGAGTTCGTTTTTTCTTTGACGATTAACGCTGAACTTTTCATTTAATCCTGCAAAAAATAGTTTTTTCTTATCAAAGAATTGATCACAAATAGCCCGGAACTCAGCCCAAACCCGCTCATTATCTTTTTCACCGGTGCGCCCAATGGTTTTCCATTCATTCTGCAAGGCGATGATTTTTTCTGTCAGTTCATTCCATTTCTGAGTTTTAACCTCAGTCAGGTTTTCAATTAGGTCTTTTGCCTGTTCAATGATGGCTTGTTTGTTTTTCAGATTTTCATCTTTAATTTCTTCAAGGCCATTATAGAATGCTTTTATTTTCGCGTAGGTTTCATCCAGCGCCGCTTTGTACTCTCCTTTCAGAGCCTCCCAACGGCCGTTCGGAACGGGACCAATTTCATCCCATTCGTTGCGGTAAATTTTAACGAGACGCTCGGCTTCTTTTATGTTATCTAACTGCTGGACGGCCTTTAATTTTCCAATCAGGACCGTTTTCATCTCCAGATTTTTTTTCAAATCATGCTCCTGAAGATCACGGAAAATCTTGATGTTGTAATAGATATCTTCAACAGCACGGCTGTAGTCAGACTGAATTTCTTTATATTTATGGGAAGAGACTGCGCCGGTTTCTTTCCATTGGGACTGTAACTCCTGCAGTTTGCGGATGGCGGATCCCACGTTTTCACTTACCTTACTTAGGTCCTTAATCTTGGCGATGATTTCTTCGCGAATGATCAGATTGCGGTTCTGTTCAGCGGCAATTTTTGCTTCACTTTCTTTTTTTAGTTTGGTGTACCGCGCCACGAGAAATTCAAATTGAATATCCTCCGGCCCTTTGTGATAAACAAACTCTTTTACCTGTCCGCCTCCTTCAGCAAACTCGATTTTGGCTTTTTCAAATTCAGCGGTCCATAGTTTTTGAAACTCTTTCTGCAGAGCGCGCACTTCAGAAGCAACTTCACCTGCGTCTTTCGACAACAGTTCTTCCATTTTAGCAATAAGTCCGGTTTTCATTATAAATTAATATAAATCAAAAATAAGCCAATTCTGACACATCACAAATGTTTAACTTCGTTGTTTTTTAATTATAAAATATTTAATTTGTTGTTGAGACGGAGAAATGATTGAGGCGAAGCACCTGGACTTATTACAATTTGAGAAAATACGCAGCCTGGTCAAGGAGAATTGTTTTGGCGAACTGGCTTCCGGACTCTGCGATGATATTTACCCGCAAAGCTCTGCAGAGCACGTCCTGCCTGAGTTAGAGAGGGTTCGAGAACTGAGCGGCATCCTCGCCGCAGGGGGCTTTTTGCCTTCTCTGGAGTATACCGATATTCGCCGCGACCTCACCTACCTCCAGCGAGAGGGCTCGCAACTTCAGGAGGATCAGTTGCTAGCCCTGCAAAAAACATTTGAAAATGTAAATTCCCTAATCCGTTTCCTAAAGGGACGGAAGGCTGACCTTCCTCGTTTTTTTGAGATTTCAGACGAACTACAGGTTCATCCGCAGGTTGTGGAAGCTATTTCAATGGTTCTGGACTCCGAGGGACAGGTCAAAGATAGGGCAAGTCCCGATTTACAACGCATTCGTAAGGATATTCGAGAACAACGGCGTGAAAGTGATAAACGGTTTTATCACCATATTGCGCAGTTGCGGAAGGATGGCTTTCTTCGGGAAAACGAAGAGAGTTTTTTTAATGGCCGACGCACGCTTGCTGTTCCGGTCGAGCATAAAAGCGAAGTGCCTGGTTTTGTGCATGGCAAAAGTGAATCGGGGAAGACTATTTTTATTGAGCCTGGGCAGACCATGGGCATCAATAATGAAATAGCCGAATTATTAATTGATGAACGACGCGAATTGAACCGCATTCTGCGCGAACTGTGTTCGCAGATTCGGCCGTATGTAACAGACATGCGCCAGGCTTTCGAATTTATGGTTTACGCCGACTTTGTGCGCGCAAAAGCTCGCCTCGCTGTCGACCTCAATGCTAGTTTGCCGACGATAAAAAAGGATTTTAGCTTGAATCTTCAAATGGCTAGGCACCCCATCTTGTTTCTGCAAAATAAAAAGACGGGAAAGTCCACCATTCCCTTGAATATGTCACTAAACGATGAGGAGCGCATCCTCGTTATCAGTGGGCCAAATGCCGGAGGTAAAACAATCGCCTTAAAGACGGTGGGACTATTGCAAATTATGCTGCAGAGCGGATTACTGATTCCCGCCAGCGAAGCTAGTGAGGTTTCTTTTTTTGATGAAATTCTAATTGACATGGGCGATACGCAAAGTATCGAGAACGAATTAAGTACCTATAGTGCCAAACTAAAAACGATGACCCGTATTCTTGAAAAAGTAAATCAGGCGACGCTGGTTCTGATGGATGAGTTTGGCAGCGGCACAGATCCTGAGTTAGGCAGTGCCGTTGCTGAAGCCGTGCTGGAAAGTTTGGTCAAATCAAAAACAAGAGGCATCATTACTTCTCATTTCGGAAACGTTAAACTTTTGGCTGATACTCTGCAAGGTTCTTTTAACGGCTCCATGCTTTTTGATATCGAACACCTGGAGCCACTTTATCAGCTCAGTGTGGGAGAACCCGGCAGCAGTTACACCTTTGAAGTGGCAGAAAAAGTAGGGTTTCCAATACACATTATTGAACGGGCGCGCGAAAAAGTAGACCGTGATAAACTAAAACTCAACCGCCTCCTCGCTGAGGTTCAGTCGCAGAAAGCTCGCCTGTCTGAGGAACAGGAGAGACTGGAGCACGAAATATTTCTTGGTAAAATTGCAAAAGAAAAATATCTTGAATTGTTCTTGCAATGGGAACAGCGAATCCAGAAGGAAAGAGAGCGGAAAATAGAAATGGCCCGACAAGCAGAATTTGGCATTAAATACCTGCGTTTTTTGGAGGACTGGAACCAGAAAAAAGATCGTAAAGATATTATTAAACGATTTATTGACGGCATCACTGCGGAAACGAAAAAACAGGAAGCGCTTCGCAAACAAAATAAACTGGACAGCTTTTCACAGAAAAAAATTCAACGGCTAAAAGGCGCGCTCCGCATCGGATCGAAGGTAAGGGTGCTCAACGGACAAGAAATAGGTATCGTAGAGGAGATCAAAGATGAAAAAGTCTTAGTTCGTTTTGGCTTGCACAAAATGACGGTCGGCATGCAAAATGTGATGCTTGCAGAAGAAAAATAATTAAGACAACTGACAAATGGTATTGTACGGACAGTATTCATGCATTGCGGCATCGTCCGTCTGATGAAAATTGTTCCCACCTGAAAAAATGCGTTCGATGAACTGGCGCAGGGCTTCCTCAAACATCTCAAACTGTTCTGAAGTCAACTGGACAATCTGCTTCTCTTTGTCTCTTATAAACAGCGGTTCTTCCGAAAAACTTTTAAAAGGTATGATGCAGGGTTGCAAGGCAGCTGCCGGCGCCACCTGATTTTTGTAGAGCAACCACGCATAAATAAATAACTGGAGTTGTTTATTATAGCGGACGTCCTCAAAGAGCGGAGCCATCTCCGTAAATTCAAATCGATCGCTATCCTTCACCGAACTTTTATAATCAATAATCCGAACGACATTCTGATACCGATCCACACGGTCAATCTTTCCTTTAATATAAAAGATTTCGCTTATGCCCCCAATCGTCAGATGCAATGGCGCAGTGTACTCCTGCTCCAAACCAATTAACTGAAGGTCCGCATTCTGTTTTTCCAGATTTTTAATCAGACGGATATCCTGTTGAATCAGTTTATCCGTGTATACTTTAATAACTTCCTGCTGAAGGACCAGTTTCCCAGAATGAATGCGGTTGCCAAAGGTCTCGCGAAAAGCACTTTCTACCTCTGTTGGAATGGAGGGTAGTTTGAGAAGAAGTGCTTCGGACGAAATGAGTGTTCCGGCAAAGGGTTTATAGAGGTTTTCCAGGCCTAAATGCAATATACTGCCAAATGTTCCTGCCTCCGCACTTTCTTCTATCTGTTGGGTTTCCTTCAGACCAGCACTGTATCGGAAATAAAAGCGAAGGGGACATTCTTTAAAACTGATTAAGGCAGAGGGTGAGAGGCTG
Organism: Sphingobacterium thalpophilum; assembly: GCA_943325195.2. Lineage (GTDB taxonomy): Bacteria > Bacteroidota > Bacteroidia > B-17B0 > Aurantibacillaceae > Aurantibacillus. The sequence goes on from CALPON020000021.1 coordinate 28,741, forward strand.
CCATACTTTTCCGCTGAACGGGCTTTGCTGTAAAGGGGTTCAAGCACTTCAGCACTTTTAAAAATTGAAATAAGGTTGTCGGTACTTTTTGGAAGTGATGGGTAATTGGCAACGGACTCAGTGATTCTTACGGCGCTCTGATTTTTTAACTCGAGTTGCAATTGGGTGATAAATCGGCTTTTCTCACCTTTCCCAAAACTATCCGTTTCGCTATCGCAGGTGATTACAATCTCCTTCGCTCGCTGTAATAAACGGTAAAAGTGATAAGCATAAATGGCGTCCTTTTCAAGGTAGAGCGGTAAACCAAATGCGCGTTTTAAATCATTCGGAATAAAACTGCTGATGGTTTTTCCAGCCGGCAAAATGCCTTCATTGACATTCACAAGGATAAGATGTTCAAAGTCCAGAGTCCGCGTTTCTAGTACCCCCATTATCTGCAGTCCTCTTAAAGGTTCTCCAATAAAAGGTGCCGTCGCGCTGCCCAGAGATTGCTGAAACAATTGCTTGAAATTCTGAAACTCGTTGAATTGACTATACTTCTGAATAATTTCTTCCAGGCGGTTAAAATTTTTCTTCAAGATATGGAGGTATTCCAGCTCCAATTGTGATTGCGCTGAACGTGCTGCACGATTTACCATTTGCTCCTGGAGGATTGCCAGTACAGACTGAATCATGCGTATAAATCTTTCAACGCTCAACTCCTCAAATAAAAAGCCACAGCGCTTCTGGTCTTCACCCAGTAATTCCTGCAGTTGCAGCGGACTGATAAAGGACAGATTTCTCCGTTTAATTTCTGCTATAATCTTACTACTGCTGATTGTTACTTGAAGGGCTTTTAATAGGGCATTAAAGAGAGGATGCCGAAGAAGCGTCAACAAATCCACATAATAAATTTGTTTTTGTTTACGTTGCTGACGATGGTAGGCAAGTTGTAAGTTCATCAACTGCTCGGTGAGACTGTAGGTAGAGGTGTAACGCAACGGATACTCCATCGTAATATTTACATGCTCAATGCCCTCCGGTAATTGCTGGAGGACCGGCCAAAGTAATTTTTCATTCGCAAGTACTAAAGCCACTTTGTCCATCGGAACACCTGCGCTCAGAAGTGTTTCCAGCACCTGCCTTACCACTTGCGCTTGCCCGGTCTGGCGGGGGACAGAGACAATACTAATGTCCTTATCTTTTACCAGGTCAGAGTTGATGAAAAGCGGATCTTTTAGATTAAAATGAGCGAGATTCTTTCGTAAAAAGAAGCCAGCTTCTTGGTCTTTATCATTGAGATAATACGTATCCGCATCCCATAAAAATTCTATTTTTTTCCGTTTCTGAAGGTAGGAGCAAATCTGAAGTTCCGCTTCATTCATAGCATTGAAGCCGCAGAATAAAAAGGTGCTGTGTTTTTCAATGTAGGCATGGTCCTGCATTTTCAAAACAGCTTCTCGGTAGTTTAGGCCCTGATAACCCAATTTTTTTTCTTTAAGAACGGCCGTGTAATGCTTGTAAATGCGACCAATACTTCCCATAAACTCCAGATAATTGGTCTGATGGGTGCTTAGGGTGTCTTCTCCAAGACTCCAGTTTTCGATTACTTTTATGTCCTTCAGATTCTCATACAATTGTTCTGGATCCGCGAGGTAGCGGTCAATTTCATTAAAGTCCTGCAATATCA
>CALPON020000022.1 GCA_943325195.2 Sphingobacterium thalpophilum
ACAATCATCATCATGACCAGCAACATTGGTGCACGTCAGTTGAAGGATTTTGGTGTTGGCGTTGGTTTCGGCACCGCAACAAGAAAAGATAATGAAGATGAGGTTTCTAAAGGCGTTATTGAAAGTGCTTTGAAAAAAGCATTCGCCCCTGAATTCCTCAACCGCATCGATGATGTTATTATGTTCAATTCTTTACAAAAAGAAGATATTCATAAAATCATCGATATCGAGCTGGCCAGCTTATTTGGACGTGTCAACGGTCTTGGTTTTGTCATCAAAATATCCGACGCTGCAAAAGACTATATCGTCGAAAAGGGTTACGATGTTAATTATGGCGCCCGTCCCCTTAAACGCGCCATTCAAAAATACCTCGAAGATCCTATGGCAGAAGAGATCATCAAATGTGGTTTGACCGAGGGGGATGAAATTGAAGTGGATTACGACAAAGAAAAGGATGCCATTGTGGTCAGCACGCATAAACCAAAAGCAAAGAAAAACAAAAAAGAAGATAAATCTTAATCAATACAGATTTCAATACAAAAGCCCCCAGAGACTGGGGCTTTTGTATTTAGGGCAACGACTAAGCGGCTAAAAAATATAGAAAAAGCACGGGGGGCTCCGCGGATTTTTGTACTTTTGAAGTGTGCTAAGCAGTCATTTTAATCATACAGAAACACTTGAAGAAATTGATGTAAACGTGGAAACGAAACACGAAAACATCAAAGCACTCCTGCTTTACGATGATGACTACAACACGTTTCCTTTTGTAACAGAAAGTCTTATTAAAGTCTGCGGCCATGACCCAGTTCAGGCTGAACAATGTACCTACCTGGTGCACTACACTGGAAAATGTGTGGTGAAAAACGGTAGCTTCAAAAAACTCCGTCCCCTCTGCGAAGCACTTCTTGAAAGAGGTTTAACGGCCAAAATTGAAGACTAGCTGACATTCAGCTTGCTCGCGGCTTACTGAGCATAAATATTTACTTTTGGCAACTAGTAGCGTTATGAAAAAAAACCTTTTGAGCCTTGCGGCCGGCATTTTATTAGTTACTGCCTGTCATAAAAATGCCGTTACCGGTAAATCGTCACTTAGCCTCGTCCCTGAATCAGAACTCATCACGATGAGTGTTGGAGAATATGGCAAGTTTCTGGCGGAACATCCGCCAATGCCAGTGACGGATCAACGGGTAATCATGGTGAAACGCGTGGGATCACGCATTCAGAAAGCTGTGGAAGATTTTTATACCAATAAAAATGCTTCTAATGACTTAAAAGGTTTTGACTGGGAATTTAACGTAGTCAATGAAGAAGCCGTCAATGCTTGGTGCATGCCGGGCGGAAAAGTAGTGGTGTACACTGGATTGCTGCCCGTAACGCAGGATGAAAATAGTCTCGCTGTTGTGATGGGACATGAAATTGCCCATGCCGTTGCGCGTCATGGTAACCAGCGAATGAGTCAGCAACTGCTTTTGCAATTAGGGGGCACAGCCCTTTCTGCAGCTATTGCGCAAAAACCAGCCGTTACTCAGCAAATTTTCTCACAGGTATACGGAGTATCCGCACAACTGGGCGCTCTAAAGTATAGTCGGAAACATGAGACTGAAGCCGATGAAATGGGACTTATTTTTGCTGCCATGGGTGGCTACGATCCGGAAGCGGCAATCAGATTTTGGGAACGGATGGCCGTTGCTAGTGGCGGCAACAAACCCCCTGAAATTCTTAGCACGCACCCAAGCGATGAAACCCGCATTGCCAACTTGAAGAATTTTATGCCAGAAGCGAAAAAGTATTACCGGTCTCAATAAAGGACCCTTTTATTGCCTAAAGTTCCTTTAGCAAGGAACATCTTTTTTTTTATGCCTGAACGGCGGTCAGTAACTCACAGGATACAAGTCCGTCTTCATCCGTCGCACCCAGCACAACGGCTGCAGAAGCATTGATTAAGCTGACATCGTAAGCCACTTTAACCTTCACATAATTCTCGGTAAAGCCGTACATCCAGCCATTTCGCTCTTCTTGCTCGAAAAGAACGGTGGCTGATTTGCCATTTTGCTTTTCATAAAAAGCACGAAGTTTTTTTGCGGAAAGAATCCGCAACATTTTATTCCTTCGTTTACGCTCGGCTACCGGAACTACACCCGCCATATCTTTTGCCGGTGTATTGTCCCGCTCACTGTAAGTGAATACATGCAGGTAAGACACATCGAGTTCATTTAAAAACTGATAAGTCTCCTGAAAATGGGTATCCGTTTCGCCAGGAAAACCGACAATCACATCCACACCGATACAACAATCTGGCATCCGCTCCCGGATTTTCGCAACGCGTTCTGCGTATAATTCTCGCTTATAGCGCCGTTTCATTTGCCCCAGAATCTCATTACTGCCGCTTTGCAGGGGAATATGAAAGTGCGGGACAAAGCGCCGGGATTCGGCCACAAAATCAATAATTTCATTCTTTAGCAGATTCGGTTCGATGGATGAAATACGGAACCGCTCAATCGTTTCAATTTGATCGAGTTCCTTTATCAAATCGGTGAAGGTATCCTGCCGCTCTTTCCGCGCCAATGAGGAAATATCTTCGCCAAATCCAAAATCTCCAATGTTAACACCCGTCAGAACAATTTCCTTTACTCCGCTTTTTGCAATCTTTCTAGCGTTTTTTAAGACATTTTCAATGGTATCACTCCTGCTTTTTCCGCGAGCAAGAGGAATTGTGCAAAAAGTACAACTGTAATCGCAGCCATCCTGCACTTTTAAAAATGACCGTGTCCGATCACCCATGCTGTAAGAATCAACAAAAAAATCAGCATCAGAAATCTCACAATTGTGAATCTCTGCTTGCGTATTTTTTCCTGAAAAAGAAATATAATTCAGTAAACGGAATTTTTCGGTAGCACCCAAAACCACATCCACGCCGGGAATATTCGAAATTTCATCCGGCTTAAGCTGCGCATAACAGCCAACAACGGCAATAAATGCATCCTCGTTCTGCTGGAGCGCAGAACGGACGATGCTGCGGCATTCTTTATCCGCATTTTCAGTGACAGAACAGGTGTTAATGACATAAACATCCGCTTTTTCCTCAAATTTCACTTTTTTGAAGCCTTTTTCTACAAAAAGTCGCGCAATCGTCGAACTTTCTGAAAAATTCAATTTACAGCCAAGTGTGTGAAAAGCGACGGATTTTCCCTCGTACATAGGACAAAGATACTGATTATCTGCTACGCTTTTTGGGTTTTAGCCTCCACCGTCTGGTTTTGAAGACCGTTGTTTTTATCGTATCTTTACTGTTTGCAATTTATGGAATTAAGCGCTCTCACAGCCATTTCTCCGGTTGACGGAAGATATAGAAAAACAGCCGAACCGCTGGCTATGTTTTTTTCAGAATTTGGTCTCATCCGATACCGGGTTTTGGTTGAAATCGAATATTTTATTGCACTGGCGGGCACAGGTCTTAAAAACATGCCCGTGCTGGATGATCAGAAAAAGGAAAAATTGCGCGACGTCTATCGGCAATTTCGTCCCGAGCAGGCACTCGAGATAAAAGAGACAGAGAAAACAACCAACCACGATGTAAAAGCGGTAGAATACTTTGTAAAGGAGAGATTAAAAGGACTTGGACTTGAAAAGTACAGTGAATTTGTTCATTTCGGACTGACGAGTCAGGACATTAATAACACTAGCGTTCCCTTGTCTGTCAAAGAAGGACATAAAGCCGTGTTGCTACCTTCGCTCCTGCTGATTGCGGAAAGATTAACGGAGCTTTCAAAGGAGTGGAAGGAGATTCCATTGCTCGCGCGAACTCACGGGCAGCCGGCGTCCCCTACCCGTCTCGGTAAAGAAATATTTGTTTTTGTTGAACGCCTGCACCGTCAAATTCAGCAATGGAACGCAATTCCGCATTCCGCAAAATTTGGAGGAGCCACCGGAAACTTTAATGCGCATACGGTAGCCTATCCCGAGTATGACTGGCTGCGTTTTGGTAATCACTTTGTCGACCAAATTCTGGGACTTCAACGATCTCAGTTCACGACACAAATTGAACACTATGATAATCTGGCTGCTTACTGCGACGGACTAAAAAGAATTAACACGATTTTATTGGATTTGTGCAGAGACATCTGGACCTATGTCAGCATGGACTACTTTAAACAAAAACTGAAAGCCGGCGAAATTGGTTCCTCTGCTATGCCACACAAAGTAAATCCGATTGATTTTGAAAATGCTGAAGGAAATCTTGGTATTGCGAATGCGCTCCTCGAACACCTCAGCGCCAAACTTCCTGTGTCCCGTTTGCAGCGCGATTTAACGGATAGCACTGTGCTTCGTAATATTGGCGTTCCTTTTTCTCACAGCCTGATCGCTTTTTCCAGCATTCAAAAGGGTTTGAATAAATTAATTTTAAATCAAGATGCGTTAGCTGCGGACCTCAATAATAATTGGGCGGTTGCCGCGGAGGCCATCCAGACAATTCTCAGACGCGAAGGCTATCCAAAACCTTATGAAGCGCTAAAGGACCTGACCCGCACAAACACAGCGATAACAAGAGAAACCTTGATCGCATTTATCGATACACTGCAGGTGAGCGATGAAGTAAAAACAGAACTAAAAAATATTACACCGCATAATTACACCGGTGTGAATCCGGAATTCAAATTATGAGAAAAGTCTGGACTTTTTTGAGTAACCGCGACCTCAGTTCTCAAGAGACAGAGCAGCTGCAGACTGCAGGCAGATTGTTTGTAAATAACTGGACTGCGCACGATAATCCCCTTAAAGCTGATTTTGAAATTCACCGCCAGCGCATCTTAATTTTTAGTGTAGATGAACAACTTCACAATGCCAGTGGTTGCAGCATTGATAAACTGCTGCGTTTTGTAAAAGAAACTGAGCAGAAACTACAAGTCGAACTACTCAATCGTTTGTTGGTCGCTTTTGAAAACAAAGGTGAACTCAGCGTTGTTGCCGCTACTGAGATTTCGGCTCTGCTGAAAAACGGAAGTATAAACGCTGAAAGTCTCGTTTATAACACGGCCATTTCAAATGAAACAGAACTCGCCACCTGGTTGCAGCCCCTCCGGGAGACCTGGCTGAAGAAATACCTGGTTACTCTTTAAAATTTCAGAAAACCTTCTATCTGGCTCTTGCTGGCGGACTGCTGCGGCTCCATAAATTGCTCTCCATTCAAAAACATCTTGGAGATGCCAGATAAGGGCAGCTTATCATGGTACACATGCACTTTTAAGTAGTGGAGTATACCCGTGAGGTGCTCCATTCCACGCAGATTTCCAGCTCTTCCTTCTGCGACACCAACGAGACAGGCACGCTTATTCTGCCACTCCCGCGGGGGAACACTGTCGAGGAAAACCTTCAAGATGCCTGGGAAACTGCCATTATATTCGGGCAGAACAAAGATAAATCGCTGGCTGGAACTTATAAAGCGTTCAATCAGACTTGAATAACTTTCTGACCTGGCACCAAATGTTTCGCTGAAAGCAATGGTTTCCGGTAGTTTGCAGAAGTCCAGAATAGGTGCTTCCATGTTCAAATCAGACAGTATTTTCTGATATATTTTACTCACCTTTAAGGTGTTACTATCTAGCCGGTTAGTGCAGCTTAGGACAACAATCTCGCTCATATAATTTTATCAACACACTGTGGTATTTTTCCTGGCATTGTTAAAAACTATGCCCCGGAAAAGTCCGCAATTCCTTTAATTTTACAAACAGCTAAGGGTGCTTTTTGTTTGCGATTTATGAACATTACTTATTACGGTCATTCTTGTTTTTGTGCGGAGATGAATGGAAAAAAAATTCTGTTTGATCCCTTCATAACAGGAAACCCACTTGCTTCTGAAATCGATCTAGCGACAATTATGCCGGATTATATTTTGATTTCACACGGACACAATGATCACATTGGCGATGCCGTGCAGATAGCGAAGCAGAGTTCGGCGACGGTGATTTGTAGTTTTGAAGTAGGCAACTGGCTAGAAACAAAAGGTGTGACAAATATCATGGGCATGAATGTCGGTGGTAAGGTTCGTTTCGATTTTGCACATGTCAAATGTGTCATCGCTCAACACAGCTCTGCCTTGCCTGATGGCAGTTATGGAGGTCATCCGATGGGCTTTGTTTTGGAAAGTTCTGCAGGAAATTTTTATTATGCAGGCGACACGGCACTGACGTATGACATGCGATTAATTGGTGATTACAGGCAGATTGATTTTGCTTTTTTGCCGATTGGCGATGTGTTTACAATGGGTGCAGACAATGCCATCATTGCCTGTGACTTTATTCGCTGCAACAACATTATTGGCATGCATTACGATACTTTTCCACCAATAAAAATAAATCATGAGGAAGCCATTTCGAAATTTAGCCGGGCAGGGAAAAAACTAACGCTCATGGTTATTGGCGAGACAAGGAACATAGAACTGACTACAAAAAAAGCGAAAGAATGGGAAAAATAATTGCGATAGCAAATCAAAAAGGGGGTGTTGGAAAAACCACCACGGCAATCAATCTGGCTGCTGCGCTGGCTGTATTAGAGTTTAAGACGCTTTTGGTGGATGCTGACCCGCAATCCAATGCCACCAGTGGTGTTGGTATTGATCCTTCAAATGTAAAAGCGGGCCTTTACGAATGTATCATTGACAGTGTGCATCCAAAGGATGTGATTCTGAAAACCGAAACACCCAATTTAAGTCTGCTCCCCACGAATGCTGATTTGGTGGGCGTGGAACTGGAACTGGTGAACCTCACCAACCGGGAATACATGATGAAAAAAGCACTGGACAAAATCAGGGATAAATTTGATTTTATTATTGTGGATTGCTGCCCCTCTCTCGGTCTCACCGTTATTAACGCCTTGAGCGCTGCAGACAGCGTCATCATTCCGGTACAATGCGAGTATTTTGCGTTGGAAGGAATGGGCAAATTATTACAGACCATTAAAATTATTCAAGCACATCTGAATACTAATTTGGATATTGAAGGGGTGCTTCTGACGATGTATGACGGAAGACTGCGCCTTGCTAATCAGGTGGTAGAAGAAGTGAAAACGCATTTTCAGGACATGGTGTTCGACACCTTAATCCAGCGGAATACCAAATTAGCAGAAGCACCGAGTTTCGGCAAAACAATCATTATGCATGACGCCGTTGGTAAAGCAAGTACAAGCTACCTGAATCTCGCTAGAGAATTGTTACAAAGAAACGGATTGACTAAAATTAGTGACAGTGACCGCATTATCAGCATGCCCGAAACTCAACAAGAATTAAACGAGGATCTTTAAGGAAGGCCATCATTTTGTCGAAGTAAGAATTGAAAAAGAAAAAAGAGCAAGCGAAGATGAACAAAAAGCCGGCATTAGGAAGAGGGTTAAGTGCGTTACTTGAAAACGCCAAAACCGATATCACCACAAAAGGACTGGGAGAAAATTCACCCGTCGTTAATTCTATTTCCGTCATCAAAGTGAAGGCAATAGAAACGAACCCCTTTCAACCTAGGACCAATTTTGAAGAAGGACCTCTGCAGGAGTTATCGGATAGCATCCGGCAACATGGAATTATACAGCCCATAACTGTCCGCAAACTGGGCTATGAACGTTATCAACTTATTTCTGGGGAAAGACGCTTCAGGGCTTCGCAAATGGCAGGACTGACCGAAGTACCTGCTTACATTCGCATTGCCGATGATCAGGAAATGCTCGAAATGGCCCTGGTTGAAAACATTCAGCGCGAAGACCTCGATCCCATTGAAGTGGCGCTTTCCTACAAAAGACTGATTGACGAATGTAATCTGACTCAGGAACAGATGAGCGAGAAAGTTGGGAAACAACGAAGTACGGTTACGAATTTCCTTCGTCTACTGAAGTTACCTGCTAGCATCCAAAAAGCGCTCCGTGATCGTGAAATAACCATGGGACACGCAAAAGCCCTCATCAACATTGATAATGAAGACCGGCAGCTGGCCATTTTCGCCATGGCGCTCGAACAAGACCTCTCTGTTCGTCAGATCGAAGATCTGGCACGCGGCGAGAAGTTGAGGTTAACGCCCAAGTTTACCAAGGTAGACCGTCCCCTGAGCATGGAGGACAAAGAAATAGCGAAAGCCCTCGAAAAAATCTTCAATAAATCTTATTCTTTTAAAAGAAATGCAAAAGGCGGTGGAACGCTGAGTCTTAACTTCAGCAATGAAGAAGAACTCCAACACATCGTATCATTTTTTGGTCTCGAATAAATTTAAAATCACTTTGAAGAAAATCCTTCTGCTCTCTGACACCCACGGCTACCTCGATCAGGCCGTTCTCAAATATGCAGAACAGGCTGACGAAATATGGCACGCCGGCGATGTCGGTCCTGCCTCTACACTAGATCCACTATCCGCTATTAAACCAGTGAAAGCCGTCTATGGAAACATTGACGGATCGGATGTCAGAACGACCTACCCCGAAAATCTAGTCTTTCTGGTGGAAAATGTAAAAGTCCTGATGACCCACATCGCAGGGTATCCCGGTAAATTCTCTGCCCGAGTAAAAGACCTTATTCGTGAGCACCAGCCCGCCCTCTTCATATGTGGCCACTCACACGTCCTGAAAGTGCTTTATGATCAGGAAAATAAGATGTTATTCATGAATCCCGGTGCCTGCGGTAATCACGGCTTTCATCAGGTGAAAACGCTCTTGCGATTTGAAGTAAATGGCAGTGCTATACAAAATCTAGATGTAATTGAAATAGGAAAACGATCCTCTACGCTATAAAATAAAAATATGGAATACACGAATTATTTTAGCAATGAAGCACTGGCGCGCTTAGTCGCGGCTCAGGGACGCACCGTTAAACAAGTGATTTGTCACTTATGGATTAACCGTATCGAAAAAAATACGCCAGTTGAAATTATTGATAATATTGAACTTGTTTTTACTGACGGTCAAAAATTAACCATCTCCTGCAACGAAACCGGTGAAGCCTTGGATGTTATTAATTTTGATTTTGCAGCCGTCTCAGCGGCGATTGAAAGCGAATTTGAAGGTAAAATCCGTTTATTTGCTGTCGATGCTTCCGCTGCTAAAATGTGGGAGGATATTATTGGTCTGCAAGTACAGGCATTCAAAGTAGTGAAAGAAGGGGAATACCACGCTGCAGGTTCACTTTTGCTGGAATTCAATACTGAAAAACGAATTATCTGTGTTGGTCCCGCGGATGGATTGGTAATCGATTTTTACGAAGAATAAGTAACGTTTTTTTATTTCTGGAGCTCCATGGCTTCCTGCATTGAAATCACTTCTTCCTTAAAAGTTGGAATGATAAAGGAATCCGTAAAACCCTTTGCTTCCAATGATTTCCGGAATTCTTCTGCTAATTCTAAACCTGGAAAACTACCGCAGGTATAACGCAGCGTACCTGAAGCTGTCACTGTCTTCTTCACACCCTGAAGATCTTTCACCCTTGCGTCCATTGCTACCTCCTGGATGCGCTTCTTCAGCGGACCTAACTGGACTTTAAATGAAAGAAGAGATTTATCAATAGAATTAAAAGCTTTATTCTCATTCAAATCTTCTTTGTAATTTTTCTCTACAGTCGCCTTTGTCTCACTCATCGGAATTCGACGCCCACCTCGATATGCTGTAACAAAAGCATCACTGTAGCCTTTGACAACCAAATTGGCACGTGTCGCGGCTGCTTCTTCAATGGTGGCATAGCCTTTCGTTACATAACGATAGACATTTTCACCCGTCTTCAACTCAAGAACACCAATGCCTCCACCAAAAATACTTATTGAAATTTTATTACGGAAGGCGCCCAACTGCACACGGTAAACAATCGTATTGTTGTTGAAGGATTCGTCGGGAGAATTGCTTGTAACCACATTCGCCAGATTAGAAACACTGTCGTTTACATTCAACTTTAACAAGTCTGAAATTTCGGATTTTAGGAGGCCTTCTAGCTCGCTCTCAGGTAGCTGAACCACGTCTTTAGCTTTAAACATTGAAACTCCAGCTTTCTTTTCCCCTTTCGCGCGGTATTCATCACGCCGTTTAATTGCAGCGGCTAGTTTCTCATAATTGCCACTTGTGTAAACGATTGTGGTACCATCCTCAAGAGTCGTGGAAGTGATATCGCCAATACTTAGCAGGAAAGCCAGCTCATCTGGAGGAATGGGGCCATTATACCGCATCAATTCGACTGTGAACGGATCTTTTTTTGTTTTTTTCTTCGCAACGGTATAAATGTTTCCGGTGTACTCGGTAATCTTATCCGTTGGCAAGGAGTCATTCATGTATTCATCATACCAGTTTTGCCAGTAAGCGTCAGTTCTTGCAACTCCTTTCTTATTCACACCATAACCTGGAGGTGAATTTTTTTCATCATCTCGGAAGTCAGGCACCCCGTCTGTATCTTCATCAGAAGGACAGCCTCGGACATCTACGCCAACACCGATAGGAGTTTCAGGGCAAGCGTCATTCACATCCCGCACACTATCTTGATCAGTATCCTGATTAAAAATGGCCATCAGGTAAGGATCATTATAATCAATGCTGTCAGTTTCTGACTTAATGCGACTAATCTTCTTTGCAATCAGATCATATTGCAGACCCGCGGAGAAATAAGAAAACTTATCTTTCCCTTTATTTCCTGTGATGCTGCCCGAAGTGCCACGAATACCATCTATATTGTCCGTGCTCGTGAAATAATACTGATAATTTACTTTTAAATCAATCCGGTCCGAGATCTTCATTATTGCACCCATACCAACTGGAAATGACCAGGCGGACTCGTTATAATTACCAAAATTATTACGGTTCAATGTGCGAATATCACTTTCATAGGTGTAGTCGCGAACAATCTGTCTCGAGAACTGAGCATCTGCAGTACCCTCGGCTTGGTCATGGATAGTCCCATCGCTCCAATAATGATAGAAATTACCATCTTTATCCTTCAAATCCGTCTTACTCAGAAACTCAAAACCATAGACACCGAAACTCACGAAAGGGCGAATTTTATAGGCATCTGGAATAAAATTTCCGAAATCATAGAGGAGGTTAACGCCGCCAGCCCGAACTTCCGTCAACATATTAAAGTGCTGCCCCCCCATTTCATTCGCACCAAACTTTCCAACGAGCGCCGTAAAATCTAATTGAAGGTATCGGGTCATTCGCTGTGAAATCGCAATGTCAAGTGCCGGCCGGCCTAGCAGTGCGGACTGAAATTTACTAGTTGCCAAATCCCCATGAAAGCCTATTCGGCCCATGCCTATTCCGATTTTCGGACGCATCATTTGCTCAGAAGCATCGAGAACAGAATCGGGCACTGGCGCTTCCACAAAAGAATAAATTAACGACTCCCCCTCCACGGTCTGCGTGGGTATAGTCAAAGGGTTTAATTCAGCAAAAAGAGTATCCCCTTTGCTTGGGAGCCTGCCGTTCATGGGAGGAAGCGGTTCCGCTATGTAGTATTCAAGCAATTGCTCGTCGCTGAGACTATCAAGTCTTTCAAATTTTATAGAATCGGGGCTAAAACGAATGGCCAGATACTTTTTCTCATCGAGGGGGGAAACTGACTTTAAAGTATCGGATAAAAGGACCGGCTCTGCTGGGTTTTCTTCAGTTGAAAGTATGCCTTGCCCGGACACTGCAGAATTTACAGAGGGATCACTTAGCGTATCAGTGGCATTCATCGATTGTGTGGAATCGACCTGAGCAGAAACTGATGAGCAAGCTAATATTACAATAAGAAGAAAAAGTTTCTTCATCATAGTTAGTTGTAAAAATAGGCTTTTTTTCCTACTTATACCATTTTTGATTTGTGATGGATAAGGCTTCTTGAACAGTTATCCGTTTTCCATTATTATAAGCTACCACAAATGAGGATTTAATTTTGTTTTCTTCAATTATTTTTTCGCGGTGGTCGCGGGCTTCTCTATATTCCCTGTGATTGCCTACCATAAATTTTGTGTAACCACCACTCATTTCACTGTTAATGGTTTCTACAATTTTAAAGCGTTTTTCTAGCTTTTCCGTTGTCACCATTTTTTTTGCAAAAGCGCCAACCTGCACCTGATAAAGCATGCCCGCGGCATTTGCAAGACTGGTTTCTAAAGAACCTGTCTGTGGTTTTTCCTTCTTTTTACTCTTTTCTTTTTCCTTGCGAGGAGCAGCGGCTAATTTCTGCACGGGTTCTGCAATCACAGGTTTTGTTTCAGGCGTTTTTTTCGGGGACTTCATTTCCTTCTTTGTTTCGTTGGCGACTGCCGTCTCTTTGCGGGACTCGCTGCCGGCATCCAATCCTTTTTCAGTACCCAAAGGGGTTTCAAAGGACAGGCTCTGTAATTCTATTTCTTTTTTCTTGCTCTGGTTATCTTCTAGGTAGGTATACTCCCCTACTAAATCAATGGTTTGAATCCGCTTACTGCTGATAATGTAAGATACCAACAGAGAGTCCTTCTCCGGGACATTCACCCAAACAAATTTTATTTTACCATCTGCCACAGAATAAGATGCACCTCCGGTCTTACCACTTTTAATAGCGACATCCTGCGGCAATACATCACTGTATCGCGCAAAACCTTTTGTGCTGCCTTTCACGATGCTGATCTGCACTTCATATTCTGTTGCAGATAGCTTGTTGACACTCCGCATTAAATAAATAGCCCCGGGTTTTTCTCTATTACTGGTTACCTGGGCAGGCAGCATTGAGCTTGATGAAACTGAGCCCGGCGATACTGCCATTGGTGATGCTGTGCTTGGCGAAACTGCAATTGGTGTTACTGTGCTTGCTGGTATATCTATGGCTGATGTGGCGCTTGGTGACACTGCAGCACTTGGAGTCTCTGTACTTGTTGCTGCGGCGCTGACCTGTTCGTTGCCACCTTCAGACTCTGCCCGCACGGACACTTGGGCGGGCTTCATCTCAACGACCTGCTTCACATTATTTTGAACATATGAATATTTTGCGGTAATCGTTTTTAACCCAATACTTTCAGCTGTGGGTCGCAAAATCAATTTAATAGTGAATTCGTTTTCAGAGGGCAGCACTGCCCAAACCCATTTCGCAATTCCTTCTCTAAATGTATAAGTTGCCCCTTTTTCTTCGGCTTCTTTTACTGTAAAGCCTGCAGGCAATTCCATCTGAAGTTTAGCAAAACCACTCAAATCGCCCTTCGTAAGGGTGATTTCAATAGGCACGTCCCTGCCTGCTACCATGTTGTCTGGAATGGTTGAACTGATCGTAATTCCATTGTCAGTATTAAAAATACCGAACAGAAATAAGATAAACGAATTGAAGACGATTAGGAGGTATTTAATCATACTCCTAAAATAGAGGTATTACTGGGGGCCAATGTGCCTGACTCCCTGCATTTAGTAACAGTACAGTGTTAACTTCTAGAGTGACCCGGTGCGTCCGCCGTCCACCGGCAAATTTACGCCGGTTATGTAAGCAGCGGCGGGTGAAGCAAGAAATGCAATGGCATTTGCAATTTCTGAAGGCTCGGCAAATCGCTTCATCGGAATTTCGTGAAGCATCTCATTTCGCACCAGGTCCTGCTGAAGATTACTTTTCAGAGCGCGGTTTTCAATTATACCCGCCAATCGCTGGGTTGCAGTCGCTCCCGGTAAAACATTATTAACCGTTATGTGGAAAGGTGCAAGTTCCCCCGCAAGTGTTTTTGCCCAGTTGGCAACAGCCGCTCGGATAGTATTACTCACGCCTAGGTTCGGCAAGGGTTGTTTCACCGAGGTCGAAATCACATTTATTATTCTGCCATATCCGCTATTCTTCATGCCCTCTAAGCAACATTGCATTAACAAGTGGTTACAGAGCAAATGGCTATTAAATGCGGAGAGAAATTCCTCACTTCGGGCCGCGTTAGCGGGACCAGCAGGAGGACCACCCGTATTATTTATCAAGATATGGACCGGACCGTTACGTTGAATAAACTGCTGTGTGAGTTCTTTCAGTTTCTCCGGTTCATTAAAATCCACACACAAGTAACTATGCAACTGCTGACCGTTGTTGCTAAGCTCCGCCTTCACCGCTTTAAGACTGGCTTCATTTCTAGCTACCAAAGTCACATTGGCGCCCATTGCAGCCAATTCAAGTGCAGTTGCTTTTCCAATCCCCTGTGTGCTTCCGCACACAAGTGCACATTTATTCTTCAGATCTAAATTCATAATTATCGGTTTCAATTAATTTTTTTAATTCCTCGCGTACGAGATCCGCCTCAAATCCTCTGGAGATAAGGTATTGCAGGGTGGCATAAAATTTCTTGTTCTGGTCTCCCTTAAGGATTGATCGCAGCTTTTTTTCAATTTCATGCTGAATCATTTTGCAATACGACTCTTCTTCAATTTGTGTCAGCGCCTTTCGGAGATTAACCTCCGAGATTCGGTGTTTTTTAAGCTCAACTTTAATTTTATTTCTTCCCCAGTGTTTAATCCGGAATTTACCACCGGCAAAAGCACTGGCAAAGCGCTCTTCATTGAGGTAATTTTCGGCTATCAAATCGGCAATAATGTTTTCCGCCACTGCCTCGTCCAGACGCCATTCATTTAATTTATTGCGTGTTTCGTAGTGCGATCGTTCCTGATAAGCACACCAGGAACGGATTTTAAGTGAAGCCTGCTCAGGCGTAACAGATATTTTACTTTCTTTGTAGCTCACAATCTACCGCAAAGAAAAGCTAAAAAAATCAATGCCGCATCTTCCCCTTCAATTTTTGAATGCTATTGGCGATTGCCCGGGACTGCAGATGCAGAACTTTATAGAGGCGCACGAAAAAGAAGAAAAAGTCACTTCTGTCCGTTTTAACCCTTTTAAACCCGTGGAGCTGGACTTTCAATGCGCTTCTGCAGTGCCTTGGTCGCAAAACGCCTGTTACTTGGGCGAACGTCCCTCTTTTACCCTTGATCCCTTATTCCACGCTGGCTGTTATTACGTGCAGGAGGCTGGCAGCATGTTTTTGGAACATGCGGTCCGTTCTTGGCTTCCTGCAGATCAACCCTTTAACATACTGGACGTTTGTGCTGCGCCCGGAGGGAAGAGCACCTTGCTCAATTCTCTTTTACCAGCAGGGGGTCTTTTGGTGAGTAATGAGGTGATTAAGAGTCGCAGCCGAGTTCTCGCGGATCAGTTAGGAAAATGGGGTCAGAGTAATACAATCGTCCTTAATATGGACCCTTCTCAACTCAGTCCCATTACTTCAAACTTTGATTTGGTGGTTGTAGATGCCCCCTGCAGTGGCAGTGGTCTATTTCGCAAACAGCCGGAAGCGCTGTCAGAATGGAGTCCCGCCGCTGTCGACGCCTGCTGCACAAGGCAGAAAAACATATTGGGTCATCTGATTCCAGGCATGAAAGCGGGTGCTTTTTTATTCTATAGCACGTGTTCTTATTCCATTCAAGAAAACGAAGAAGTAGTAGAATGGCTTCAAAAAGAATATGGCCTGCAGTATAGACCCCTTCCCATTGAAAAGGATTGGGGGATTGTGGATAGCGGAGCAGGATATCGTTTTTATCCGGATCAAACCCGTTCGGAAGGCTTTTTTTGCGCCCTGCTTCAGAAGTCCGGTGAGCAGGATGACCGCGCACAGCGGCGAAAAGAACCAGCAGGGAACCTGAAAAGAGAGGAGCAGCAGATCATAATGGATTTTGTGGGCGTAAAAATGGAAGATTTGATCCAAAAGAATGGATTTATTTATAGCATGCCCGAACAAGTCCGTAGATTTTTGAATGCGTTTGAAGGCCGTCTTTATGTGCGTAAGGCCGGTCTTTGTCTGGGTGAGCTAAAGGGCCGCGATTTGGTACCTGCGCATGAGTTAGCCTTGAGCACAGGGCTGTTGTTTCACGGAGAGAGCCTTGAATTAGAGAAAGAAGAAGCACTGCGGTTTTTGCGAAAGGACGTGATGGCTGTGGGTGAGCAAAGAAAGGGATTTGTAAGAGTCCACTACAAAAAACAAGGCATAGGCTGGATAAAGTTGTTGGGAAACAGGGTAAATAATTACCTGCCGAATGAGTCACGGATTTTAAAACAAGACTGAGAAATAAAAAATAAAAAAAATGCACTATTTGCTGATTATTTTTTGGTTCAATCAAAAGTTTCCGTACATTTGCAATCCCATTTTGAGGGGTAGTTCTTTAAATTAGTGAAAAAGCCGAAGTAGCTCAGCTGGTAGAGCCACTGATTTGTAATCAGTAGGTCGGGGGTTCGAGTCCCTTCTTCGGCTCGGTTAGGGGATATACCAGAGTGGCCAAATGGGACAGACTGTAAATCTGTTGTTTCGACTTCGGAGGTTCGAATCCTCCTGTCCCCACAAGGCTTCACTGGAGAGTTTCTCCGTAAGTCTTTAATTAGCGTTTTCGGATGTTAATTTAAAAGCGAAAGTAGCTCAATTGGTAGAGCTCCAGCCTTCCAAGCTGGAGGTTGCGGGTTCGAGACCCGTCTTTCGCTCAAGAGTCAGGATTTCGGTCCTGATTCAACATACACCTGACGGAGGTGACAGAAGAGGCGGGTTCCTGGTAATCGGTCCCAAATCTTTTGAAAGTCCCAATAAGAGGGACTTTTGGCATGTCAGGCAGGACGTTCATTATAAGTAAGAAACGACTTAGCTTGAGAGGGCGGTCAAAAGCTGTTGTAGCTCAGTGGTAGAGCACCTCCTTGGTAAGGAGGAGGTCGGCAGTTCAATCCTGCTCAACAGCTCAATTAGTTTCAGAACTAATTCAATTAATAAACAAAAAGTAAAAAAAGAACAACTATGGCAAAAGAAAAATTCGACCGTTCCAAACCTCACGTAAACATTGGGACTATCGGTCACGTCGATCACGGTAAAACAACGTTAACCGCTGCTATTACGACAGTATTAGCATCTAAGGGATTATGTGAAATTCGTGATTTCTCGTCAATTGATAATGCTCCTGAAGAAAAAGAGCGTGGTATTACTATTAACACATCACACGTTGAGTATGCGACGGCTAACCGTCACTATGCGCACGTTGATTGTCCTGGTCACGCCGATTATGTGAAGAACATGGTTACTGGAGCGGCTCAGATGGATGGTGCAATTTTAGTGGTTGCTTCAACCGATGGACCTATGCCACAGACACGTGAGCACATCCTTTTAGCTCGCCAAGTAGGTGTGCCTAAATTGGTTGTCTTCATGAACAAGGTTGACATGGTGGAAGATGCTGAGTTATTAGACTTAGTGGAAATGGAAATCCGCGAGTTATTAACTTTCTACAAATTTGACGGTGATGCGACACCAATTATCCGTGGATCTGCCTTAGGTGGATTAAATAACGATCCAAAATGGGTTGATAAAATCATGGAATTAATGGATGCAGTAGATAACTACATTCCAATTCCTCCACGTGAGAAAGATAAGCCATTCTTGATGCCGGTAGAAGACGTGTTCACGATTACTGGTCGTGGTACTGTTGCTACAGGTCGTATTGAGACTGGAGTAATTAACTCTGCTGATCCGGTTGAGATCATTGGTATGGGAGCTGAGAAACTCACTTCAACTGTAACAGGTGTTGAGATGTTTCGTAAGATTCTTGATTACGGTGAAGCTGGCGATAACGTAGGACTTCTTCTTCGTGGTGTTGAGAAAAAAGACATCAAACGTGGAATGGTTATTATCAAGCCGGGTACTGTGAAGCCACATGCTAAATTCAAAGCGGAGGTTTATATCCTTAAAAAAGAAGAAGGTGGTCGTCACACGCCATTCCAGAACAAATACCGTCCACAGTTTTACTTCCGTACGACTGACGTGACTGGAGAGATTGAACTGGAAGCAGGACGTGAGATGGTTCTCCCTGGAGATAACGTAACTATCACCGTGAACCTGATTAACCCAATCGCTATGGATAAAGGTTTACGTTTCGCAATTCGCGAAGGTGGCCGTACTGTAGGTGCAGGTCAGGTAACTGAAATTTTAGACTAAGCCATAGTCCAATATATAGGCAAAATGGCTCCCTAACGGGATGCCATTTTGCCATTTTATAGAGGCTGTTAAAAACAGTTAAAGTTTTATAAAAAACGGGCGTAGTTCAAGGGTAGAATTACGGTCTCCAAAACCGCAGATGGGAGTTCGAATCTCTCCGCCCGTGCGATAGTCCGGAAAACAGTTGAACTGTCAAGGGTGAAAATAATTTAAAAGAAAAACAATGAGCAGAATTGGAACTTATTTTTCAGAGACCAAGAATGAGCTGGTTAACAAGGTGAGCTGGCCAACTTGGCCGGAACTGCAGAGCAGTGCCCTAGTTGTTATGGTATCTTCCATTATTATTGCCCTAGTGGTATTTGGGATGGATTTTGTGTTTGACCTCCTGATGAATCAGGCGTACGAAATGATTAAATAATTTTGCCTGAAGAAAAAAATTACAATGGCTGAAGCAACTAAAACCGATCTCTCCCAGAAAAAATGGTACGTAGTCCGTGCCATCAGTGGACAGGAGAAAAAGGTAAAACAATATATTGAAGTAGAGGTCATGCGCCTGAAGCTGAATGATTATGTTTCGCAGGTGTTGATTCCTACCGAAAAAGTCATTCAGATTCGTAACGGGAAAAAGACGATGAAAGAACGTTCGTTTTATCCTGGTTATGTGTTGATTGAAGCTCATCTGGCAGGTGAAGTGCCACATATTATCCGTAATGTGACCGGGGTGATTGGTTTCCTGGGTGAGACCAAAGGTGGTAGTCCTGTTCCAATGCGCATTAGTGAAGTTAACCGTATTCTTGGTAAAGTGGATGAGCTTGTTGAGAGCGAAGGTACGATGACTACTCGTTATACTGTCGGGGAATCGGTGAAGGTGATCAATGGTCCGTTCAACGGTTTTAACGGAGTGATTGAGGAAGTAATGGATGACAAGAAAAAAATTAAGGTGACTGTTAAGATCTTTGGCCGTAAGACGCCGGTAGAACTTAATTTCGGAGAAGTAGAATTAGAGTAATGAATTGACCGCAGATTCGGACGAGACGAGACGCTTTGCTGCTTCCAACTCAAAGTAACTCTGAAGAATTTGCATCGAGATAGAGATGCGTAAGAATGATGAGCCATTCAGAGCGCTGAACAATTAAATAAATACATAACATGGCAAAAGAGTTATCAGCAATTGTAAAATTGCAAATCAAAGGTGGAGCTGCTAACCCCTCGCCTCCTATTGGACCTGCACTGGGTGCCAAAGGTGTAAACATCATGGAGTTCTGTAAGCAATTTAATGCGAGAACTCAGGAAAATGCTGGAAAAATTCTTCCGGTATTGATTAATGTTTACACTGACAAGTCGTTTGATTTTGTTATCAAACGTCCACCGGTAGCCGTACAGATCCTTGAAATGGCGAAGATTAAAGCCGGTTCTCCAACCAGCAACCGTAAAAAGGTTGGCTCTCTTAGCTGGGATCAGGTAAAGACCATTGCAGAAGATAAAATTGTGGACATGAATTGTTTCACGATTGAATCAGCAATGAGCATGGTAGCGGGCACTGCCCGCAGCATGGGCGTTACCGTGACCGGTGAAAGACCATCAGCCAACTAATTAATAATTTAAAAACAAGCTAAGAAATGGCAACGTTGACTAAAAAAAGAAAGGCTGTTATCGGCAAATACGACGCTAGCAAGACCTACTCCCTGGCTGACGCATCAAAGATCGTGAAAGATATCACGACCACTAAATTTGATGCATCAGTGGACCTCGCGGTTCGTTTAGGAGTTGACCCACGGAAAGCTAATCAAATGGTACGCGGTACAGTTACCTTACCTCACGGTACTGGTAAGACCATGCGTGTTCTGGCAATCGTTACTCCTGATAAGGAAGCGGAAGCAAGAGCAGCTGGAGCTGATTACGTTGGATTAGATGAGTACATAGAAAAAATCAAAGGTGGATGGACAGATGTGGATGTTATCATCACCATGCCTTCTGTAATGGGTAAAGTTGGTGCTTTAGGTCGTATACTTGGTCCTCGCGGACTGATGCCAAATCCTAAAACCGGAACTGTAACCATGGAAGTTGGTAAAGCGGTGACTGATTCCAAAGGTGGAAAGATTGATTTTAAGGTTGACAAAGCAGGAATTGTGCATGCAGGAATTGGAAAAGTGTCTTTTGATGCTCAGAAACTTGCTGAAAATGCGCAGGAATTGCTTTCGACAATCATGAAGTTAAAACCTTCCAGCGCCAAAGGTGCTTATGTTCGCTCAATTACATTGAGCAGTACCATGAGTGCCGGCATCGCGATCGACACCAAAATTTTATCCTAATCAAAAACTGCTATAAATGAATAAAGCCGAAAAAACACAGGTGATAGATCAGTTGGTGGAGAAATTAAACGCCAACAACAAGATCTATTTAGCAGATTGTTCAAGCCTCACAGTTGAATCAGTAAATGCATTCCGTAAACAATGTTTTGAGAAGAACATCTCGATGACCGTTGTTAAGAATACTTTGCTGAAAAAAGCAATTGAGCGCGCGAGCGATAGCAAGTTAGCAGAACTGATTCCAGCACTTAAAGGAGAAACCGCACTGATTTTTACCGACACTTCCAATGCGCCGGCAAAAATTATTAAGGATTTCCGCAAGAAGGGTACAAAACCAGCATTAAAGGCAGCATACGTTGAAGAGATGATATTCATGGGCGATTCGCAGTTAGATGCGTTAGTCGGATTAAAATCGAAAAACGAGCTGATCGGAGATGTTATCGGATTGCTCCAGTCTCCAATCAGAAGAGTACTTGGTGCTCTCGAGAACAAAGGCGGATCAGAAGAAGCAGCTTAATCTGCATTAAAAAATCACTGCAGTTGCAGTGATACAACAAAAAAAGTAAATTAATTAAAAACCGGTGAGACGAAAGTTTCACAAAATAAGAAAAACAAAATGGCTGATATTAAATCATTAGCTGACACTCTGGTTAGCTTAACAGTTAAGGAAGTTCAGGAATTAGCAAAAGTACTGAAAGATGAGCATGGTATCGAACCAGCTGCTGCAACTGTGGTAGCAGGTGGCGGTGCAGGTGGAGCGGATGCTGCTGCTGTAAAAACATCTTTCGATGTAATTCTGACAGAGGTCGGAGCTGCGAAATTAGGCGTAGTGAAAGTAGTTAAAGATCTTACTGGTCTTGGACTGAAAGAAGCTAAAGACCTGGTTGACGGTGCACCAAAACCTGTGAAAGAAGGTATTAGCAAGGAAGAAGCTGAAGCGATTAAGAAAGCTTTGGAAGATGCCGGTGCTAAAGCAGAAGTAAAATAATTACTGCTGAATACTAGAAAATGGTCTCGGCTCAGCCGAGACCATTTTACTGTTTTTTTGGTAGTGTAAAAAAACAGGTTGCTCACCAAGTCAAAATTGTAACAATTTAATATTTCAATAACATTGGCTGCAAGTACAAAAATTCAAAAACGGGTTAATTTTTCGTCAAACAAATTTCCCATTGAGTATCCCGATTTTCTGGATATTCAGATCAAATCCTTCCAGGATTTTTTTCAATTAGAAACCACTCCTGAAAATCGCAAGAAAGAAGGGCTTTTCCGCGTATTTGCGGAGAATTTCCCAATCTCTGATGCACGGAATAATTTCGTACTGGAATTTAAGGATTATTATATTGATCCTCCCCGCTACGCTCTAGACGAGTGTATTGAGCGCGGGCTCACCTACTCTGTTCCTCTAAAGGCCAAATTGTACCTTTATTGCACAGATCCTGAACATGAAGATTTCGAGCCAATCATGCAGGACGTATATTTGGGAACTATCCCTTATATGACGCCCAAAGGCTCTTTTGTCATAAATGGTGCTGAACGCGTAATCGTGTCCCAGCTCCATCGTTCTCCCGGTGTTTTCTTCGGCCAAAGCCGTCACGCCAACGGAACAAAATTATACAGCGCCCGCGTTATACCTTTCAAAGGTAGCTGGATCGAATTCGCAACTGACATCAATAATGTTATGTATGCGTACATCGATCGTAAGAAAAAATTACCAGTAACGACTTTATTACGTGCCATCGGTTTCGAAAGCGATAAACAAATCCTCGAAATCTTCGGACTAGCGGATGAAATTAAAGTTTCTAAGGCTGGTCTTAAGCGCGAAGTAGGTCGTAAACTTGCTGCACGTGTTCTTAAGTCTTGGCTTGAAGATTTCGTAGATGAAGATACCGGTGAAGTTGTATCCATCGAGCGTAACGAAGTCATCCTCGATCGCGAAACAATTCTCGAAGATGATCACATCGATACAATCGTTGATGCAGGCGTAAAATCCATTATCCTCCACAAACAGGATGTGAACACTGCTGACTTCGCCATTATCTACAACACGCTGCAAAAAGATTCAACCAATTCTGAAAAAGAAGCCATTGAATTTATTTACCGTTTACTTCGGAATGCAGAGCCACCTGATGAGGAAACCGCAAGGGGTGTAATCGATAAATTATTCTTCTCTGATAAACGTTATGATTTAGGAGAAGTAGGTCGTTACAGAATCAATAAGAAACTGGGCCTAAACATTCCTGCTGAGATCCGCGTATTAACAAAAGAGGATATGATCCTCATTATTAAATACCTGATCGAGCTGATTAATTCAAAAACCGATGTGGATGATATTGACCACTTGTCAAATCGTCGTGTCCGCACCGTTGGTGAACAATTATTCTCTCAGTTCGGCGTGGGTCTTGCCCGTATGGCTCGGACCATTCGCGAACGGATGAACGTGCGTGACAATGAGGTCTTCACACCGACCGATTTGATTAACGCTAAAACACTTAGTTCTGTGATTAATTCGTTCTTCGGAACTAATCAGTTATCGCAGTTCATGGATCAAACCAATCCACTTTCTGAAATCACTCACAAGCGTCGTCTGTCGGCACTCGGGCCAGGTGGTTTAAGTCGTGAGCGTGCGGGATTTGAGGTACGTGACGTACATTATACGCACTACGGACGTCTTTGTACCATTGAGACACCAGAAGGACCAAACATCGGTCTGATTTCATCACTTTGTGTTTATGCAAAAGTGAACAAACTTGGATTCATTGAAACCCCGTACCGCACCGTAAATGGTGGCCGACTGGATGTAAATAAACCAATTATTTATTTAACAGCTGAAGAAGAAGATCAGAAAAACATTGCGCAGGCAAACGTTGATCTGGATGACAAGGGAAATATCGTTACCAAAAAAGTAACTGCACGTTATGAAGGTGATTTTCCTATTCTTGAACCGGATAAAGTGCATTTGATGGACATCGCTCCAAATCAGATTGCATCGATTGCTGCCTCGTTAATTCCATTTTTGGAACATGATGATGCCAACCGTGCACTGATGGGCTCCAACATGCAACGTCAGGCGGTTCCTCTCCTGCGTCCTCAAGCACCAATTGTTGGTACTGGTATCGAAGCGCGTGTTGCGGAAGATAGCCGTGTATTGATTAATGCGGAGGGTGAAGGTGTGGTTGAATATGTGGATGCAGAAGAAATTGTAATTCGCTATAACCGCAATGAAGAAGAACGTCTGGTTAGTTTTGAAGGAGATGTGAAGGCATACAAACTCACTAAATTCCAAAAGACCAATCAAAGTACTTGTATTAACTTGAAGCCGATTGTCAAAAAAGGCGACAAGGTCACCAGAGGTCAAGTTCTTTGCGAAGGTTATGCGACGCAGGATGGCGAATTAGCGCTGGGTCGTAACTTAAAAGTGGCGTTTATGCCATGGAAAGGTTACAACTTTGAGGATGCGATCGTGATCAATGAAAAGATTGTTCGTGAAGATATCTTCACCTCGATCCACATTGATGAGTATACATTGGAAGTCCGCGATACCAAACGTGGTATGGAAGAACTCACGCCTGATATTCCAAATGTTAGTGAAGAAGCAACTAAGGATCTCGATGATCATGGTATTATTCGAATTGGTGCTGAAGTAAAAGAAGGGGATATTCTGATCGGAAAAATTACTCCTAAAGGAGAAACGGATCCGTCACCGGAAGAAAAACTTCTACGCGCCATCTTTGGTGACAAAGCTGGTGATGTAAAAGATGCATCCTTGCGCGTATCACCTTCCATTAAAGGGGTGATTGTAGACAAGAAATTGTTCTCACGTGTGATTAAGGATAAAAAAGCGAAAGCAGAAGAAAAACCACTTGTTGAGAAGCTGGACACCGATCACGAGAAAAATAATTACAACTTGAAATTAAAACTCGTTGATAAATTATTTGTCCTGGTTAATGGCCGCACATCACAAGGTGTTACTAATATTTTGGGTGAAGAGATTGTACCGCGTGGTACTAAATTTACACAGAAATTGCTTGAGCGGATTGATTACAGTGAGGTGAATCCAAGTAACTGGACAACGGATAAAGATAAGAATGATCAAATTGAGCGTCTTCTCCATAACTTCCTGATTCAGTACAATGATTACCTCGGTAAATACAAACGCGAGAAATTCCAAATCACCGTTGGTGATGAATTACCAAATGGAATTGTTCAACTTGCTAAAGTTTACATTGCACAAAAACGTAAACTGAAAGTGGGTGATAAGATGGCTGGTCGTCACGGTAATAAAGGTATTGTAGCCCGAATCGTAAAAGAAGAGGACATGCCATTCCTGGAAGACGGAACACCGGTAGACATCGTATTGAACCCACTGGGTGTACCTTCGCGTATGAACCTTGGTCAGATTTATGAAACGGTCTTGGCTTGGGCTGGAGACAAACTCGGTCTTAAATTCTCGACTCCGATTTTCGATGGTGCAACTACTGATCAGATTGATGAGTACACCAAGAAAGCAGGCGTTCCTCAATTCGGCCGCACGTATCTATACGATGGTGGAACCGGAGAGCGCTTTGATCAGCCAGCAACTGTAGGTATTATCTACATGCTGAAACTTGGTCACATGGTGGATGATAAGATGCATGCCCGTTCAATCGGACCTTATTCACTCATTACGCAACAGCCTTTGGGTGGTAAAGCTCAGTTTGGTGGTCAGCGTTTTGGTGAGATGGAGGTTTGGGCACTCGAGGCTTATGGTGCTGCCAATGTGCTGCAGGAATTGCTGACTGTGAAGTCTGACGACGTTACAGGCCGTGCAAAAGCCTATGAAGCAATTGTTAAAGGTGAGAACATTCCAACACCGGGTATTCCTGAATCATTCAACGTGTTGTTGCATGAGTTAAGAGGTCTCGCGCTGGATATCACAATGGATTAATTATCTGAACCCTAAGGCCCGTTTCGTCAAGATTCGGGCCCGACGGTAGGATAATTGCTCTGGATAAATTGGTCAAAAGAACACAAACGAAAAGTATATCAATTAACATGGCGTTAAGAAGAGATAATAAACAAAAATCAAATTTCTCAAGAATCACCATCAGCCTGGCTTCGCCTGAAACTATTCTGCGTCGCTCCAGTGGTGAGGTTTTGAAACCGGAGACCATTAATTACCGGACCTACAAACCTGAAAGAGATGGTTTGTTTTGCGAACGTATTTTTGGTCCGGTAAAAGATTACGAATGCCATTGCGGTAAATACAAGCGTATCCGTTACAAGGGAATAGTTTGTGACCGTTGTGGTGTTGAAGTAACAGAAAAGAAAGTACGTCGTGAGCGGATGGGACACATCAATCTTGTTGTTCCTGTTGCACACATCTGGTATTTCCGCTCCCTCCCTAATAAAATCGGCTACCTTCTTGGTCTTCCAACTAAGAAATTAGACATGATTATTTACTACGAGCGCTATGTCGTTATTAACGCTGGTGTTGCAGGTGAAAATGGAATTAGTTATTTGGACTTCCTCACTGAAGAAGAATATCTGGCAGCGCTGGATACACTACCGAAAGAAAATCCAATGCTGGATGATACCGATCCAAATAAATTCATCGCGAAAATGGGTGCTGAAGCTATTGCTGATCTCCTGTCACGTCTGGATCTGGATAGTTTGTCATACGACCTTCGTCACAAAGCAAATACAGAGACTTCACAGCAGCGTAAAAATGAAGCACTCAAGCGTCTTCAGGTTATTGAAGCGTTCCGTCAGGCTAATCAAAACATACAAAATCGTCCTGAATGGATGATTGTAAAAGTTGTTCCAGTTATTCCTCCTGAACTCCGTCCACTCGTTCCACTGGATGGTGGACGTTTTGCGACCTCTGATTTAAATGATCTTTACCGTCGTGTTATTATTCGTAATAACCGTCTGAAACGTCTCATCGAAATCAAAGCACCGGATGTGATCTTACGTAATGAAAAACGTATGCTTCAGGAATCGGTTGATTCACTATTTGACAATTCACGTAAATCAAACGCTGTTAAGACGGATAGTAATCGTCCTTTAAAATCACTTTCTGATTCCCTGAAAGGGAAGCAGGGACGGTTCCGTCAGAACTTACTCGGTAAACGTGTGGATTATTCAGCACGTTCGGTAATTGTTGTAGGACCTGAATTAAAATTACATGAGTGTGGTTTGCCAAAAGAAATGGCAGCTGAACTTTTCAAACCGTTTATCATTCGTAAAATGATTGAGCGTGGTATTGTGAAGACAGTAAAATCCGCTAAAAAAATTGTAGATAAAAAAGAACCAATTGTTTGGGATATTCTTGAAAATGCATTAAAAGGTCACCCGGTACTTTTGAACCGTGCCCCTACCCTGCACAGACTTGGTATTCAGGCGTTCCAGCCAAAATTGATTGAAGGAAAGGCGATTCAGCTGCATCCATTGGTTTGTACGGCTTTTAACGCTGACTTTGATGGTGATCAAATGGCTGTGCACGTTCCACTGGGACATGCTGCTATTCTGGAAGCTCAGATCCTCATGCTTGCTGCTCACAACATTCTGAATCCTTCGAATGGTGCGCCAGTAGCAGTTCCTTCGCAGGATATGGTGCTCGGTTTATATTACCTCACCAAACAAAAAAGAAATCTTCCGACTGATCCTGTTAAAGGAGAAGGCAAGATTTTTTACAGTGCTGAAGAAGTGACCATTGCTTTAAATGAGAAGGCGGTAGACATGCACGCAATCATTAAAGTTAAAATCACCAACGCACTTGAAGGAGATAAACTGGTTACTAAACTGATTGAAACAACTGTAGGTCGTGTGATCTTTAACACCGTTGTTCCTCATGAAGTGGGTTATATCAATGAACTTCTAACCAAAAAATCACTTCGTGATATCATTGGTATGGTGGTTAAGAAAACGGGTATGGCAAAAACCGCAAAATTCCTTGATGATATTAAGGAAATCGGTTTCCGTACGGCTTTCAAAGGTGGACTTTCCTTTAACTTGGGAGATATCCAGACACCAGATGAGAAATTGAAAATTATTGCTGAAGCGCAAACGCAGGTGGACGAAGTGATCGGAAACTACAATATGGGTTTCATCACGAACAACGAGCGTTACAATCAGATTATTGACATCTGGACGCACACCAACTCCAAAGTAACCAAAAAGGTACTTGATACCTTGACTGCAGACCGCCAAGGCTTTAATCCTGTGTTCATGATGCTGGATTCGGGTGCACGTGGTTCAAAGGAACAGATTAAACAGTTAAGTGGAATGCGCGGTCTGATGGCTAAACCACAGAAAGCGGGTGATACAACAACTTCCATCATCGAAAATCCGGTATTATCGAATTTCCGTGAAGGACTTTCCATCTTAGAATACTTTATTTCAACTCACGGTGCTCGTAAAGGTCTCGCCGATACGGCTCTTAAAACGGCGGATGCGGGTTATCTAACGCGTCGTCTCGTTGACGTGGCGCAGGATGTTATTATCAATGAATCGGATTGCGGAACGCTTCGTGGGTTAAGCATGAGTGCATTGAAAAACAATGATGATATCGTTGAAGCTTTATACGATCGTATTTTAGGTCGTACAACCGTTGCCGATGTTTATAATCCAACTACCGGCGAACTGATTGTTGGTGGTGGAGAAGTAATCACTGAGGATATCGCTCAATTGATTGACAAGTCGCCAATCGAAACAATAGATATTCGTTCGGTACTGACTTGCGAAAGTCGCAGTGGTGTTTGTGCGAAATGTTACGGACGTAACCTTTCTAACGGACGACTGGTGCAACTGGGTGAAGCAGTTGGTGTAATTGCCGCACAATCTATTGGTGAGCCGGGTACTCAGTTGACGCTTCGTACCTTCCACGTGGGTGGTACTGCAAGTAATACAGCAGCATCTAGCGCACTCGTTGCAAAACATGAAGGTATTCTTGAGATTGATGAATTGCGCACGGTAGAGCGTTTGAATGCAGAAGGTGTAAAATCCAATGTAGTCATCGGACGGTCAACTGAAATGCGGATCGTTGATGCCAACACAGGAATTACCTTAACAACTGGTAATATCCCATATGGTTCAAGTCTTTATGTGAAGCCAAATGCGAAACTGAAAAAAGGTGAACTGATTTGTGATTGGGATCCGTACAATGCGGTAATTGTTTCTGAATTTGGTGGTAGCGTAGAATTTGAGCACATCAGAGAAAATGTGACTTTCCGTGAAGAAAGTGATGAGCAAACTGGTTTCCGCGAAAAAGTGATTATTGAGAGTCGTGATAAAACCATGAGTCCGATGATCCGTATCGTGGACAAAAAAGGTGAACCACTGAAGTCTTATAATATTCCGGTTAGCGCACACATCGTGATTAATGAAGGTGCAAAAATCGAACCGGGTCAGATTCTCGTGAAGATTCCGCGTGTGACTGGTAAGACCGGTGACATCACGGGTGGTCTTCCTCGTGTAACTGAATTATTTGAAGCGCGTAATCCAAGTAATCCTGCTGTTGTCAGCGAGATTGATGGTATCGTTAGCTTCGGTAAAATCAAACGTGGTAACCGCGAAGTGCTTGTAGAAGCTAAAACCGGTGAACAACGTCGTTATTTAGTTAATCTTAGCAAGCACATCCTTGTTCAGGAAAATGATTTCGTAAAAGCTGGTGATGCTTTATCCGATGGTGCTGTAAGTCCTGGCGATATCCTCGCTATCAAAGGTCCTACTGCCGTGCAGGAATATTTAGTGAATGAAATTCAGGAGGTCTACCGTTTACAAGGTCAGAAACTGAATGACAAACACTTCGAAACCATCGTCCGTCAAATGATGCGTAAGGTTGAGATTGTTGATCCGGGTGACACCATGTTCCTTGAACAGCAATTGATTAACAAGAGCGATTTTATGTCGGAAAATGATAATATTTTCGGAAAGAAGGTGGTCATTGAACCAGGTGATAGTCCAGAATTGAAGCGTGGTCAGATTATTACTTCCCGCAAGTTACGTGACGAGAATTCTGTTTTACGTCGTAAGGACATGAAGCTGATTGAAGCGCGTGATGCGGTTCCTGCGACTGCTAATCCGATTCTGCAAGGTATTACCCGTGCATCGTTGCAAACCAATAGCTGGATCTCTGCAGCATCGTTCCAGGAAACTACAAAAGTACTGAACGAAGCAGCAGTGAATGGTAAAGCGGATAATCTGCTCGGTCTTAAGGAAAATGTGATCGTTGGTCACCTGATCCCAGCCGGTACCGGTCTCCGTCAATACGAGAAGCTCGTTGTTGGAAGCAAAGAAGAGTACGAACGTCTAATGGCTTCGAAGGAAGAAGTAGGCGAAGAAGCGTAACAAGAATTAATAGTTACTAGTTTAGGAGCCCCGATAGAAATGTCGGGGCTTTTTTGCTTCAGGGACTATCGCTTTCGAGGAGGAATGTCTGCACTATTTTTTTTTAGAAACAATGATTGCCTTTA